>CAZWSK010000385.1:1271-1505 GCA_964636445.1 uncultured Chloracidobacterium sp. | reverse complement strand
GCAGAATCCTGTAGAGCATTTTCTGCGGCTCGTAATCCAATACCAGATGCCATCTCTGTTGGCAGTGCATATCGTCTCTCATCAATACCAGTTATTTTCTGGAATTTGTCTATGATTTGTTTTGTGTCATGTTGCAGTGCAACACCATCCTTTTCAAAGAATAGTTGATCTGCAAAATATTCGTTTGGCACTTTGGTATCAGGTATGAAACAACCTGTTCCTATAATGACTGAA
>CAZWSK010000385.1:362-1252 GCA_964636445.1 uncultured Chloracidobacterium sp. | reverse complement strand
TTTATTTTAGTAAAATTTAGTTTGAATCAGAGGCTAACAAACAGTAGTACTTTCAACGGTTATTTGAATAGATACAGAATTCGGTGAACAACGCATCATCTCAAAACTCTTCTTGTTAAATCGGATCCGTAGCTGTTTTTGTTTCAGTCTGTGACTTCGCCTTGCGGGCTTTGTGCTTTACCACTGCCCTGCCGGATCCTAAAAAGAACAATCCCACCAATGCACAAGCCAGCATCATGGCTACCATGGGCAAGCTGGTACCATCATGAAAAATACTTACCAATGCCGAAACAAGCGCACTTGCTCCCAGCCTGAAGCTTCCTAATAAGGCGGAAGCACTTCCCGCATTCTTTGAAAACGGTGCCATGGCCAAAGCGGTAATGTTGGGCGTCATGATGCCATGACCAGCCACATAAAGGAAAACGAGAAATGTGAATTCGTAAATGCCCAACCAATTCAATGATACTCCTGTCAAGAGCAAGCTGGCAACTGTCACCTGATACACCAGCGCTACTTTAATAAGCGTTTCACTTCGATAATGACGTAACAGAAAATGATTCGTTTGTGTAGTGCCTATCATTCCTATCGCTACAATCGCAAAAGCCCATCCATATTGCTGCTCAGTGAGATGGTAAACATTCATGTATATGTCAGAGGAAGCTACGATATACGCAAAAGGTCCTGCCATCGCTAAACCACCGGCCAGTGTATAAATCAAAAACTGAGAGTTCCTGCTTACCATGAAATAGTTCTTGAGAACAGCCTTGGGTCTTAACGATACACCGGTATCAGGTTTATTACCTGAAGGAAGTAATACTCTTACAAAGAACATTACTAGAACAGCAATAGCCGCCAATATGATAAACACCCATTGCCATCCAAATGCTGCC
>CAZWSK010000385.1:0-352 GCA_964636445.1 uncultured Chloracidobacterium sp. | reverse complement strand
ACCCACTGTAGGTGCTATCATAGGAGAAACTGCAATTACCAAAATAATCAAAGAGAATACTTGTGCCGACTTGTGCACAGGAAATATATCTCTTACCAAAGCCTGCGCTGCTACCATTCCTACACAACCTCCCAATGCCTGAAGCAAACGCATGGCAATCAACGATTCTACATTGGATGTAAATGCGCAACCGATAGAAGCCAATACATATAATGTAAGGCCGATGTACAAAGGTTTTTTCCTTCCAAAGCGATCCAACAACGGCCCATAAAACATTTGACCTACGGCAATTCCAAAAATGTAACTGGTGAGTGATAGCTGAATCTTGTCAATGGTGGTTCCCATATCCCTG
>CAZWSK010000384.1:0-1539 GCA_964636445.1 uncultured Chloracidobacterium sp. | reverse complement strand
GGCCATTCTATCTATTCGGACAGCATTTCTCGGCTATAGCCGCTGCTGGGCCTATCGCCGGACCGATCATCGCGTGTCTCGCATTCGGCTGGCTGCCATGTTTGCTTTGGATAGCCCTTGGCGTCGTTCTGATCGGTGCGGTACACGATTTCGCGGCCTTAGCGTCGTCGGTCCGTCACGGTGCGCAGTCGATAGCCGAGATCACTCGTGAAAAGCTCGGCGGCGGAGCGGGCCGAGCATTGATGGCTTTCATCTGGATCGCATTGGTCTACGTTTGCGTCGCGTTTACCGATATCACTGCGGGCACGTTTGTTGCAGGCGATGAAGCGTTGGCTGGGGAGACAACATTCAACCCCGGAGGTGCAGTGGCGATGGCTAGCGTGCTTTATCTCGGACTCTCGGTCGTTCTCGGGCTCGTCGAGCGCTTCCTTCAACCGCCGCTCTGGCTCTCGACGATCCTCTTTGTCCCCGCAACATTCGCCCTGTCCTACATCGGCACCATGTACTCGGATGTGCTGCTATTCAGCCATCAGACGTGGGAGATATTGATACTGCTCTACTGTATAGTCGCCTCGCTCATGCCGGTCTGGTCACTGCTGCAGCCCAGAGGTTATCTGGGCGGATTCGTGTTGTACGCCGCGATCGCGGTCGGCGTGATCGGCATCTTCTTCGGCGGCTATTCCATACAGCAGCCGGCTTTCAAGTCTTTCGACGTCGGGGGTATGACGGGAATGCTCTTCCCGTTCCTATTTGTCACGATCGCCTGCGGCGCGTGCTCTGGCTTTCACGGACTTGTTTGCTCGGGCACCACATCCAAGCAGATCGACAAGGAGACACACACACGGCCCATCGGTTACGGCGGAATGCTCGCCGAGGGCTTTGTCGCTTTCATCGCCCTTGTCGTAGTAATGATCGCTGCAGGCGATGCACTCGTCGGTGCCGACGGCCGCCACCTGCCCGCCGGCAAGATCTACGGCAACGGCATTGGCTCGTTCCTATCGCTGATCATCGGTCAGCAAGATCTTAAATTCGCGATCACATTCGGAGCGATGGCGTTCTCTACGTTCGTCTTTGACACGCTCGACGTGACGATGCGGCTGGGCCGCTATCTCGTGCAGGAGCTGTTAGGAATTCCCGGGCACCTTGGTGCCGCCATCGGGACGCTGGTCACCGTCGCGTTGCCGTTCGCGCTGATCTTCTTTGCGAAACCCGGCTCGTATGTTGAATTTTGGACGCTGTTTGGCGCCTCGAATCAGCTTCTCGCCGCCCTCACCCTGCTCTCGATCACCGTCTGGCTCTACAAGGCCCGGAAACGTATCGCGTTCACGCTCGTGCCGATGTTGTTTGTCCTCACCATAACGCTGTGGGCACTCGGCTCGATCGTGCTCGGAAACTTTCGGGCCACGGCCGGCTTCGACATAAAGCTGATAAACGGCCTGATGTCGCTTGCTCTGATCGGCCTGGCGATCTTTTTAGTTGTGACGGGTTTGCTAAAACTGAGACGCGACGATCCCGCCCAGGCGTGATCATGTTCTGGGG
>CAZWSK010000383.1:0-1557 GCA_964636445.1 uncultured Chloracidobacterium sp. | reverse complement strand
CAAGTATTGGCTTGCGACCGCGTGGGCGACGCTCTGCCTCGTACCCGTGGTTTACGAACATCATTGGTTCATAACCGCGGTGCGAGACAATAGCGACATTCCTGATCTTTTTCCCGTGATCCTTCGTTCGATCGCTCTGGCTCATATCCTTTGGTCACCGCTTGTATTTGTCCTATGGGTTTGGCTGCTCGGGATCGTAATTAGGCCGCTCGTCCGTACGGAAAGCAAATGATGTTAAATATTATCTGATGATAAAGCTCCTCGCCCTTGACCTCGACGGCACGACGCTTACCTCCGGCGGTGACATCTCGCCGGCGAACCGCGAGGCGATCCGTGCTGCTGAGGCTGCCGGTGTTCTTGTGACGATCGCGACCGGACGACGATTCCGAGATGCACGGCCTGTTGGGCTAGATCTCGGTTTGAATGCGCCTTTGATTACTCACAACGGCGGGCTTTTGAAGTACGCGGACTCGCTCGAGACGGTTCATTATGAACTCCTTTCGGCTGAGACGAGCCAGGCCGTTGTCCGTGCCGGGAAAAGCCTCGGCGGTGACGCTCTTGTGAGCACTGACCCGCACGGTAAGGGCTTGCTGCTGTACGATCGGATCTCTGATGACAATGTCCCACTGCAAAAATACGTCGCCTGGGCTACGCGGCTGCATGGTGATGAGGCCGAGGCGTCTGTGTCCCACGTCGAGGCTCTTGAGAAGGTCATCGACGATCACGATGTAGTTCATATCTCGTTCTCAGGTAACTGCGCGTCGATGTTGGAGCTCGAGAATGAATTAGGGCGTGAGCTGGGAGCCACGGTGAACTTACTCGCGACGATCTATCCGCGGCTGGACTTTACTCTTATTGATATATTGCCGCCTGAGGCCTCAAAAGGGCACGGTGCGGCAAAGCTTGCCGAGATCGAGGGGCTCAGACCAGACGAGGTTATGGCGATCGGAGATAATTTTAACGACCTCGAGATGCTCGAGTACGCCGGAACGCCCGTCGTAATGGGAAACGCCGACCCGAAGTTGCTCGAAAGGGGCGAATTTTATACAACATTAAGTAACGACGAGGGCGGCGTTGCGGCCGCCATAGAACGATTTATCTTGAATCAGGAGAACAATTAGTGGCAAACAAGATCGCCGTCATTGAGACCAATCACGGCACTATCAAATTCGAGCTTTTAGAACAGGACGCACCGAAAACGACCGAGAACTTTAGGCTGCTGGCCGAGAAGAACTATTACGACGGCGTCATTTTTCACCGCGTGATACCGAACTTTATGATCCAGGGCGGCGACCCGCTTGGCGAAGGCTACGGCGGCGAATCCGCCTGGGGCGGCAAGTTTAACGACGAGATCGATCGCGGATCGATGCTGTACGCAGGCATGTATGAGAAAGGCACGGTGGCGATGGCAAACTCGGGCCCAAACACCAACGGCTCGCAGTTCTTTATCATGCACGTCGATTATCCGCTGCCGCCGAGCTATACGAAGTTTGGCCGCGTGGTCGAGGGGCAGGAGGTTGTCGATTCGATCGCCGCAGTTCAGACAAACCAGAACGA
>CAZWSK010000382.1:0-1560 GCA_964636445.1 uncultured Chloracidobacterium sp. | reverse complement strand
CTTCGCGTTCGGTCATCTAAACAAAGAATCGCAGAATCGCGAGGCCTGCGGCAACCTCACGCTTCTGCGATCCTGATAAATGTAGATTATCTATCCTACTGCTTTCGCCGAAAGTTCCTTGCCCGGCTTGAACCTGATGGTCTTGCCGGCCGGGATCGGCACCTCCGTGCCCGTGCGCGGATTGCGGCCGACGCCCCGCTTTCGCGCCTTTACGACAAATACTCCGAATCCGCGAAGCTCGATCCTCTTTCCGCTCGCGAGTGCCTCTTTCATCGCCTCAAATAGCGAATCCACGACCTGCTCTGCCTTCTGTTTTGGCACGCCCGTCCGGTCTGCGACCAGATTGACGATGTCCATTTTTATCATATTTCCTCCTGTCGGTCGGAACTGAAAAGTGAGAACCTCTGGTAAAGCGTGCTAAGAATCATAATCCTCTAACTCCGCATCTGTCAAGAACTTATAGCGCCGGCTCGTGCTGCATTTTCTCGGTCGGACGCTTCTGGTGTTAGAATCGCTGGTACACCGGACGAAAGGAGGCCACTATGCGTTGGAGAGATCAGCGGCAGAGCACGAATGTAGAAGACCGGCGAGGAATGCGCGGCCCCGCTATGATAGGCGGCGGCGGCATCGGCGTGCTGATACTCGCCATCGCGATCTATCTTTGCGGCGGCGACCCGAGTCAGCTGCTCGGTCCTGGTGAACCAACAGGCGGCGAGATCCCTCAGCCGGGCCAGCCTGCTAATAAGACCGTTACGCAGGACGAGCAGCGGCAATTCGTCGGCGCCATCATGGGGAATCTCGAGGACGCCTGGCGCCGCATCCTGCCCGAGCAGGCTCCGCGTGTACGGTATCAAGACCCTAAACTCGTGCTCTTCACGGGCCAGGTCTCCTCGGCATGCGGCTACGCGAGCGCCGCTACCGGGCCGTTCTATTGTCCCGGCGACCAGAACCTCTATCTCGATTTTGCCTTCTTTGACGAGCTGCGGCGCGAGTTCAAGGCACCCGGCGATTTTGCTCAGGCGTACGTCATCGCGCACGAATTCGGCCATCACATTCAGAATCTTACCGGCCGCATGGACCAGGTCCAGCGCGCTGGCCAGAACAACCGTCTTTCCGTCGCTCTTGAGCTGCAGGCCGACTGTTACGCGGGTGTGTGGGCGAACTTCGCCGCCAAGCAAAACCGTCTCGAGACCGGCGACGCCGAAGAAGCCATCCGCGCCGCCGCCGCCGTCGGCGACGACATGATCCAAAAACGCACGCAGGGCTTCGTCGTCCCCGACTCATTCACACACGGCTCGTCAAAGCAGCGTATCGAATGGTTCACCCGCGGCGCCCAATCCGGCGACATCCGCCAATGCGAGACCTTTCGATAGAATCGACGTGATTTCTGGTAGACTTCTCTGAGTTCAGGAGGATCTAAATGGCAACTCAATATGTGACCTGTCCAAACTGCCGTTCACAGAACATGGCCGGCACCGGCCTTTGCACAAATTGCGGGACACAGCTCCCGCAGATCGGCATGCCGCTGCAGCAGATGCCCGGGCAAAAACTGCCGGGAGC
>CAZWSK010000381.1:0-1595 GCA_964636445.1 uncultured Chloracidobacterium sp. | reverse complement strand
GGATTCGAACCTACGAATGGCGGCTCCAAAGGCCGCTGCCTTACCACTTGGCGACGCCCCAATGCTAAAAGTCGAAGAAACTAAACGGAAACAACCTTACGCTATAGACCCAGCGCCTCACGATACTCTGCTCGCGAGATGGTTGATACGGCAAACTTTCGCCAGGTCGACTCATCGTCGAGGGCTTTTTGTGCAGCTTGCCGTGTCTCTTGTTTGTCAAATACCGCAAAAACGCTCGCCCCACTGCCGCTCAACACGGCATTGACGGCCCCGAGGTCAATGAGAGTTTTCTTTACTCGTTCGATCTCAGGGAACCTGGCGAAAACGCTTCGCTCAAAATCGTTTGTCAATTCCGACCGGAGCGGATCAAGTTGATCGGCTTCCATTCGGGAAACAGAAAGAATACGTTCCTGGGCCTGAGATGTCAAGATAGGAGCGTTAAGTCCCGCAAATGCGACTCGAGTCTTAACTCGGACCTTAGGCCTGACGATCAGCATCGAGGCGGCATTCAGATCGTCTATGGGATCGATAACCTCGCCGCGTCCTGTCCCGATAGCCGTGCCGCCTGTCAAGAAGAACGCGGCGTCAGAACCGACATCAGCGGCGATCTTTCCGAGCGCTTCGTCACTCACATCTAAATTCCACAGCCGCCGCAGGCCGATCAACGCCACCGCCGCATTCGACGAACCGCCGCCTAGGCCGCCGGGCGAGGGAATGTGTTTCCTCAGATGTATCGCCGCACCAAAATTGCCGCCGACGTGCTCATTTAGAGCGTCGGCCGCCTTGATCACAAGGTTTCGCCGATCTACCGGCATATATGGCTGGTTGCTGGTCAGCTGAAGCCTGTCCGCAGTCGCGAACATTAGCCGGTCGCATAGCGACACAGTCTGAAAGACGGTAAACAGCTCGTGATAACCGTCCTCCCGCTTGCCTAAAATGCGGAGCGTCCAATTGATCTTGGCGAATGACGGCAGCGAGAATCGCATCGCCTAAGGATAAACGAACGTCAACCGTTGCAGAAGCCCGCAGGCAGCCAGGGCATCGACACGCGACGATCCAGTTGCCGCAGAACGAATCGCTCGAGAACGGAGCCCCCAATTGCGTACGGGCTTCTACGATCTATTTCTTAAGGAAAACCTGCGTAAAGTAATATGACCCGTCATCCGCCACGGCGACGCCGATCGCCGTTTCCTTCCATGTCGGATCGAGCATATTACGCCGGTGGCCGGGCGAGTCGAGCCAGAGCTGGACGCTGCGGGCCACAGGGTCGGCATAGCCGCGATTGTAGGCGATGTTCTCGCCGATAGCTCGCCAGCGGCCCATCTTTTGGTCATCCGCGCGATCGCTGACGACCTTGTTATCGAGGCCGCGATGACTGAAGAATTTAAACTCGGCCATGTTCTGCGAATGGACCGCCGCCACGCGCGAGAGGCCTTCGCTCCACGCGAGCGGAGCGGCGCCGTTCTCGACGCGCGTCTTATTAATAAGATCAAACGCCGCACGGCTGAGCGATTCGGTGTTGACGACGACGGACGCCTTCACGCCCGAGGTTTTCTCGACGATACGCGGCCGTTCGGGCAGAGCGACGTCCTCTT
>CAZWSK010000380.1:1313-1638 GCA_964636445.1 uncultured Chloracidobacterium sp. | reverse complement strand
GCCACGTTGGCACTTGCCATGGTCGGTTTGATCGTTGTCATCTTGCGTCACCGGCGTGAGCGGTGGTGGTGGTACATAATTTATGGGCTCTTAATCGGCGTCCTTCCAGGGGCTTTGACGGTGCAACGCTATCATTCATTGCGCACCATGGCGGTGCCGGTGTTTCTTCTGATCCTGACCATCCCACCGCTAATGTGGCTTTTAGGGCCTCCGCGCAACGATACTCAGACCGACGATACATTTCGAAAGTGGTTTGCCGGACTAAAACGTAGAATAAGAGGTCTCGCCGACGGATGGCGGCAAGTTGTCTTTAGTCGACAAGCGT
>CAZWSK010000380.1:0-1303 GCA_964636445.1 uncultured Chloracidobacterium sp. | reverse complement strand
AGCGTTAGGATCCTTGATCCTCGGCGTTGTTCTGATCCTAACCTTAAACCAAGCCTATAGTTTTCAGGTCAAATTCCGCCAGATCGGACCAACGCGGGATTACGCGTATGACGCGGCCTATCGCTCCGCGTTTGAGCACGCTGTGGCGTTACCGTCTAGGCCGATCTATCTGGAAGATGGGTATTGGGGACCCGCCTATGTGCATGCGCTGTGGTATGCAACCATAAACAGCATAGACCGATCGGAGTTTGTTCACTTGGCCGAAGGCGAACGGGCGCCGGTCGGCGGACTTGTTATCAGTTCGAATCAGGAGTGCTCGCGCTGCGACATCATTGCACGACACGGCAGTTACCTATTGTATCGCGTCGAAGAGTGAAATATTTTCATCATTGCCGGGGCGACAAATCTCTGTTCCACGAATCGATCGTATCTGAAACTACGTAGCGCGGGCGGGCCTTGACCTCTTCATATATCCTGGCGAGGTATTCGCCTATGATTCCGAGGCTTATCATCAGTAGGCTGCCAATGATGAGCAGCAGCAGGATCACCGTTGCAAAGCCGGTCACGGCGTGCCCGACAAGATAGACGTAAAGGGTCTGGATAGCGAAAGCTACGGCAAAAAGGAAAAAGAGAAACCCTGCCGCCGTGACCAACTGCAGTGGTATCGCCGAGAAAGACGTTATACCGGTCAAGGCCAGACGCACGAGCCTGAACAGTGACCAACTCGTGCCGCCGCCAGCCCGCGAGGCGACCTCGAAGGGGACTTGTGCTCGGTCGAAGCCTATCCACGCCGTCATTCCGCGGAAAAACACGTTTCGTTCGTCCAATTGCAGATACGCATCGGCGGCGCGTCGGCTTAGGAGCTTGAAATCAGACGCGCCGCGAATGTCGAAGCCTGAAAAGCGGCTCCAGAGCGAATAGAAAAGGCCGGCCCCGGCCTTGCTCAGCAATGTTTCCTTGCCGCGATCGCTTTTAACTGCTTCTACGATATCGACGCCCTTTTCGCGCCAGGCCGCCAGCATTGCAGGCAGCAGAGCGGGCGGATGTTGGCCGTCGGCGTCCATTACGATGACGGCATCGCCGCGGGCCATATCCAGGCCGGCGGTCAGGGCCAATTCTTTGCCGAAATTCCGGCTCAGTCGGGCCGCCCTGAGCATCGGATGTTTCGCAGCCTGCTCCTGCAGAACGGCCCAGGTCTTGTCGGGCGAGCCGTCGTCGATGAGCACGAACTCGAACTGCTCGCCCGTTTCTTCGAGCCGCGAGCGCACGTCCGCCAGCACGTCGCCGATGTGCGAGGCTTCGC
>CAZWSK010000379.1:0-1642 GCA_964636445.1 uncultured Chloracidobacterium sp. | reverse complement strand
CGTGAGGGAAGTACGCGGTCACGACCTTCACTCCCTCGATCGTCGCGGCGAGCAGGCGTTTGGGTTCGTCCGCAGTTTCGCCGGGAAAACCGCTGACGACATCGTCGATAGGCGATCGGGACAGTATAGCAACGCCGTTGTACGACTTTTCGCCGTGGATTTCTATGTGCTCGAATCCCGCTTTATGAAGCTTTGCAAGGGGAACCTTCCCGTTCGTCGTCTTGGTTTCCTGCAAACACAAGTCGTCGGGCCTCACCGCCTGCGACCACCGCAACACATGGTCGAGCCGTGAATGAATGCCGTTGATGTTCCAGGTCGCGATCTTCACAAAGTGTGATCCTTGATTCCGTAGTAGCTCTGTCGAAGACCCAACGCACGCTTGGCATTGTAGGCAATCAAATAACGGCGATCACGCGTCAGTTGCTCTAATCTTGCCCTTGCCTCCGGCTGCGGGAATTGTGCGAGACAGTAAATCATGTCGATTTGGCGAAATTCATAAAAAGAGGTGAATCCGTTAAAAAATGAGGCCTGAGACTGTTTAAGGACAACATCGAGCATGCTTTCATCGGCGGAGATCTTCCAGATAGCTGTCGCGATCTTAGCCTTCATCGAGCCGAAGGCCCGCGGCAACAATTTGCGAAGAGGGCCTTCAGCCTTTGGTGTTCGCAGATGTCCTAATCCCTCTATAGGCCAGTCATCCCTCCATGAACTCAGGCGGTTGATAAGCTCGTCTTCAGCCCGTGCTCTTTCGTCCGCCGTGAGCGAGTCGAGAAGCTCAAAGGGAGGTCCATCCTTACGTTCTCGCCAGGAGGTCGCTCGTAGCTACTGATCTAAGAATCTTTGATACGCCTCGCTCATCAGTCGAACTCCGCGATCACCGGCGCATGATCACTCGGCAGCGTCAGCTCCCGGGGCGAACGGTCGATGACGCACGACGTACAGCGGGCGGCCAGCGAGGGCGAGGCCCACAGGTGATCGATACGCAGGCCCTGGTTCTTTTGCCATGAGCCGGCGCGGTAATCCCACCACGAATATTCCTTCACATCGCCGTTCTTTTCTCGAAAGAGGTCGACGAGGCCGAATTGTTTGACGTAATGAATGGCCGCACGCTCGGGCTGTGAGAAATGAATGTGGCCCTCATACGCGCCGGGATTCCATACATCGACGGCCTCGGGCGCGACGTTAAAGTCGCCGCACCAGATCACATCCGACGACGGATCGCAGGTCTCGTCCATAAAGCTGCGCAGCCGCATCAGCCAATCGAGCTTGAATCTGAACTTGTCCGACCCGAGCGAGCTGCCGTTGGGCACGTACGTGTTGATCACTCGAACGCCGTCCACGGTCGCTGCGATAAGGCGTTTCGGCGCGTCGCCGTCGTCATCGGGAAAGTTGAGTTGAACGTCGCCGATCGGCTGCTTAGACAGGATGGCCACGCCGTTATAGGATTTCTCGCCTGTAAACACCGCGTCATAGCCGGCGGCTTTTAGCTCCAACTGCGGGAAGTTGTCGTTGATCGCCTTCGTCTCCTGCAGGCAGACGACGTCTGGGTCTGCCGCCTTCAGCCAGCCGAGCAGCTGCGGCATTCGGACATTGATCGAATTGACGTTCCAGGTCGCGATCTTCATCGTTTTGAGTTCAAACT
>CAZWSK010000378.1:0-1643 GCA_964636445.1 uncultured Chloracidobacterium sp. | reverse complement strand
TTGATCGCGTTGCGGATCGCGAAATACGCGCCGATGCCGTACATCAGCGGCGGTTCGCCGACGGCCTTCGAGTTGAAGATCGCGAGATTTTCCCTGGAAGTCTCCAGCGGCTGAACAGCGATCTCCTTCGGAACGCTATGGATGTCGGGCACCTTGTAGGTCGAAAGGGCGTTTGAGCGCAGCCGGCCTTCGGCATCGTAAACGACCTCTTCCATCGTCACCCACCCGATTCCCTGCACGATGCCTCCCTCGATCTGGCCCAGGTCGACGGCGGTATTCATCGAGGCTCCAAAGTCGTGGCAGCACCTTACGTAATCCACCTCGTATCGGCCGCGCAGACAATCAACGGTCACGCCAACGAAAGCCGTCCCGTAAACGTGATAAGCGAAGGGATGGCCTTTCGCCGTTCCCCAATCAAAACCGATTCCGGGCGTGGCATAATGCGAGTGTTCGCTTAGGTTTACACGCTGCAGGTGCGCCTCGAGCACGAGCGATTGCCACGCGAGCGAGGTCTTTTCCCCATTGCGGTAAACGTAGCCGCTGGCGAGCGACAGGTCGTCGATCGACGCCGCTTCGACGAGGTCCGCGGCAACCTCAAACAACCGTTTACGGATCGTCTCGCACGCGAGCTGGGTGGCTTTCCCATTCAGGTCCGCCGCGGCGGATGCGGCTGTCGGCGAGGTATTGGCGATCCGGAGCGTGTTCGTCGTGTGAACCTTCACGTCGCTGATGTCGAGCCCGAACATAGTCGCGGCGACCTGAGCGATCTTCGTATTCACGCCCTGTCCCATCTCGACCGCGCCCGTCGAGACGGCGACACTGCCGTCCGTATACACGTGGACGAGGGAACGAGCCTGGTTCATTGGCGTCTTTGTGAACGAGATGCCGAAGCACACAGGCATCGCGGCGACGCCTTTCCTGAAATACTTTGCCGAAGCATTAAAGTCGTCAGCTTCTTTCTGAAGCGACGCGAGATCGAATTTCTCATCAGCTTGGGCCCAGCTCGTCACGGCCTCGCTCTCAGCTCGTTGGCCGTAAGGAAATTCATCGCCGTCAGTGAGCAAATTTCGCCGCTGTATCTCGGCCGCACTGACGCCGAGTTTCTCAGCCGCGTGCGCGATCGCGCATTCGATGACGAACATTCCCTGCGGCCCGCCAAATCCGCGAAATGCCGTGTTTGGCGGCAGGTTCGTGCGGCAGCAGTAGGCCGTCGCAGTGACGTTTGGAATGTAGTAACTGTTAGTGCAGTGAAACAGCGTGCGCTCGAGCACCGGCGGCGAGAGGTCGCACGCAGCACCGGCGTTTTGATAAAACGAGGCCTCGTAAGCGACGATCTTCAGGTCTTTATTGAGGCCGATCTTATAGTCCGACGAGTATGGATGCCGCTTGCCCGTCATCCGCATGTCTTCCATCCGGTGAAGCGCGTACTTGACCGGCTTGCCGGTGAGCTGTGACGCGACGGCAACGATGCCCGCCCAGGCATTCGCCTGATCTTCCTTCCCGCCAAAACCGCCGCCGAGACGCTGCACATCGACCTCCACCTTGTGCATCGGCAGGCCCGTCACTCGACAGACCGCACGCTGCACCGCCGTCGGCCCTTGCGTCGAGGAATAAATGCGGATGCCGCCGTTTTCCATCGGCAC
>CAZWSK010000377.1:0-1645 GCA_964636445.1 uncultured Chloracidobacterium sp. | reverse complement strand
ATTTGAAGGCTTTCCTTTCATAATCGCCGAGGCGCCGCATGAATAAGGTGCCCGCGGGTGCCCCGACGAGGGCTTGTGGTGCGGTCGCTTGGCGCGGAAGGACGCTTGAGACGCGCTGCCTGACGTCAACCGAGTTGACCGATGGGTACCTGCCCTTACGGTATGATGTGCTCTGCGCTGAGCTGAACTGGACCGTCCGCGAAGCGAACACGCCGGCCGATTTATACGATGCCTACGACCGAGAGAGCATTTCCTTTGGCGTTTTTAGCGCCGAAGCTCAGCTGATCGGCGCTTCGCGCCTGATTTTGCCCGCGGAAGGGGATGATCTACCATCAGTCCGCCTGCTGCGATCGTTGAGGCGACCGCCCCGCTTCGCCCTCCCGACAGCCGAGATTTCGAGAGTGATGGTGCGACGAGAGTGCCGCAAGCTCGGACTGTTTCGCATCCTCCTGCTGTCTGGCCTCCTTCTGGCGGAGAGCACGGAGGTGCAGACGCTATTCATGTCCGAACGTGACGATGCGCGTTCGGCGCGACTGATGGCCAACTGCGGGTTCGTGCGCTATGCGAACGGCTTCTCGTTCGTCGATGATACGATCGCCCCGAACGAACCAGCGGCTACATACGTTATGGACGTATGCCGCAGCATCGGCGTGGAATCGCGACAAGCGATAGCTGCGCACCGGGAAATGCTGCTGCGTGCTGCGGATGCGTTATTCGTTGCCGGTTTTGCAGCCCAGACCGCCGGTTCAGATTCTGGCTGAAAGCAGCAGCGATTGGCCGGCATAATGGTCGTGCGTGACATGCGTGATGCGTCGGAAACCTGCCTCAAGCACCAACCGGCAAATCTCGGCGCTTGATAGCCGATGAAGCTTGGGGGAGAGGCGCTGACGATTAAACCCGCCGAGCACTGCGAAGTCATGAGCAAGGCTATCGAACTGCTGCGCGGCGACCAGGTCCTGTTCCAGCTGACGAAACAAGACCTCGAGATTGGTGCGCTCGTCCGGATTGGAAAGCCGAAGCTCGCCATGCGGGTGCAGGCATCCGGCGATCATCCGAAGCGCTGCGGCGGGTTCATCCACCAAATACAGGACATTGACGAGGAAAACGTAATTCGGCCGCACGTTATGCGCTTTAAGCCACGGGAAAACGGCCATCAGGTCGGTTTCGAAGAAACAGACCCGGCCCGGCATGGGGAGCGGTGAGAGTCGATCGACCAGTTTTCTACGAAAATGCTGCGCCATCGTCGCGTCATTGTCCACCGCCAGCAAAGTGGCCGCAGGAAGCTGGTCCAAGATCGATCGACACAGATTGCCGGTGCCGCAGCCGCAATCGAGCACCACGGCTCCGTCTTGCAGCGGTGGCAAGGGACCAGTGCGACCGAGCAGGTCGGTGATCAATGCTTGATAGGTAGCCGTCCGGCAAAGGACCCGATCGTAAGCGGCGGCATATGAGGACCAGTCAAGTGTTATCGCAATTAACTCCGGTCGGACCCGAGCGAGAGCGAATTCCTTTCCGACCGAATTGGAATTCACTCTTTTTCCCAGCGAGATTAACTTAATGCGTACCACTTCCGCGATATCGGCGGCAATGCCCTGTTGATTTCCACTGAGAACTGACCCGAGCAGGACGGGTTTTTCCACCGAGA
>CAZWSK010000376.1:0-1667 GCA_964636445.1 uncultured Chloracidobacterium sp. | reverse complement strand
TTATCGACCCACACACGGCCCGTAAAAAGGCGAAGCTTGGACTTCTTCGGGTCTGGGATGACCTTCGGCGTGACGTCAAAAACGTAGAGATCCAACTCATCTATACGCTCGCTCCCGACGTATGTGAAGTTGTAATGCTGAATAGTTCCGGGTTCAAGGGCGAATGGATTAACGCCACCGAGATCCTCGAGGTCCTCAGGCGTGACAAAACCGGGCGGTGTGGTGGCGATCGGAGCGAACAGTATCTTCTCAAACCGCCGTCCGTCAGGATTTAACGACATGAATGAATCACGACGGAACGTCCCCGTGATGTTGCCCCCCAGCCCCACCGTGCTCACGCTCGCCGAGCGGTTGAAAACGTATCCGGTCAAGGCCTCGCGAAACTCGGCTTCGTTCGCCGTAAACCGCTTGACGATCTTGTCGATGTCAGCTTGCGACGGCCCTTGACGTTCCGGGCCGGCCGTTTGTGCCTGCGATGACGCAGCCGCGACCACGCTGATCAATACAAGAAGAAGTGCTCGCTTCATAGCTACCAGAAAACTACCTCAAGAGATGCGGCGGGCCCACAATAAGTTCGACCAAAGGAGCGATCTAAATTCTGTCAATGATCGTGTTCAAGGTCGCGGACGGCCGCATTGCGGCATAGGCCTTGTCGGAGTTTGGATGATAATAGCCGCTAATGTCCCGCGGCGCTCCTTGTGCATCGATCATCTCTTCGTTTATCGTTTCTTCATTTTTCTGCATTGCCTGAGCGACGGGGGCGAATGCTGCCGCGATATCCACGTCGGCAGTTTGCGCGGCCAACGCTTCGGCCCAGTACATTGCTAGGTAGAAGTGCGAGCCGCGGTTGTCGAGCTGGCCGACCTTGCGCGCGGGCGATCTGTCGTTCTCGAGGAATTTGGCATTGGCCTCGTCGAGTGCATCGGCAAGGACCTGTGCTTTGGTGTTGCCTTGTGTTTGGGCCAGATGCTCGAGGCTTGCCTGAAGTGCTAAAAACTCGCCGAGCGAATCCCAACGCAAATAGCCCTCGTGCAGGAATTGCTCGATATGTTTGGGTGCGGAACCACCGGCGCCGGTCTCGAAGAGGCCTCCGCCGTTCATTAGCGGGACGATAGAGAGCATTTTTGCGGAGGTGCCGAGCTCGAGGATCGGGAACAGATCGGTAAGGTAATCGCGCAGTACATTACCTGAGACCGAGATCGTGTCCTTACCTTCACGGGCACGCTTTAACGTCTCGAGCATCGCGTCGCGCACGTCCATAATGCGGATGTCGAGACCGGTCAGGTCGTGCTCCTGCAGGTATGCGTCGACTTTCCTGATGATCTGCTGATCGTGCGCGCGGTCGTGGTCGAGCCAGAAGATGGCGGGCGTGTCAGAGAGCCTCGCGCGGTTTACGGCTAGCTTTACCCAATCGCGGATCGACGCTTCCTTCGTCTGGCACATGCGGAAGATGTCGCCGGTGCGTACGTTTTGTTCGAGCAGTACGTTGCCGTTCTCGTCCTCGACCTTGATCGTGCCATCGCCCGTGGCCTGGAAGGTCTTGTCGTGTGAGCCGTATTCTTCAGCCTTTTGGGCCATGAGCCCGACGTTTGGAACTGAGCCGAATGTCCGCGGGTCGATCGCGCCGTTCTGCTTCATCTCCTCGACGATCGCGTCGTAGAACCGCG
>CAZWSK010000375.1:0-1678 GCA_964636445.1 uncultured Chloracidobacterium sp. | reverse complement strand
CGTCGAGTTTTTTGCGGCAGCTCAGTTTCTCGAGCGTCCCAAGCGGGGCGATGCCGGTGACCTTAAAGACGGAGAAAGGTATCTTTGGGTCGCCCTTGGCCCGCTGAATAGTTCGAATGATCTCTTCTTTGACCTTGTCAAAATCCTCGTCGGTGGTCTTTCCCTCGACCGAATAATCGAGGATCGTGCCGATGCCTGACGCCGCGAGCTTGTCGATCGCGCGGTCGCATTCATCGATAGTCTCGCCGCCGCAGAATTGCTCAAAGATGGTCGATTTGATCATTCCCTCGACCGGCAGGCCGAGCGATAGGGCGAACTTCGCACCCCAGGTGCCGATCGCGTTCAGCGTCGGCGAATTGAGCATCTTGAGCAGCCTGTACTTCTCTTTAAGCTGTGAATCGGATTTGTCGGCAAACGCCGTCGCGGTGTCCTGGAGGTCCAGCGAGAACTCACTCATAAAGGCGGGATGATAGCACGGATGGGCACAGAGCACGCAAGGGCGGCAGTCTCAACTTCTTCCTGCGACCTCCGCGGTTCTCTCAGCGCCCTCTGCGTGGAACCGACTTCCACGCAGAGTTCGCAGAGGAAACATCGCAGAGGACGCGGAATTGTCACTGCGCCCGTCAATGCCTTATCATCAATCCTTCGCCTCAGTGGCCTCTGTGCACTCTGTGGCAAACTTCTTTTATGAGCAAGGGACTTCCTAAGAGATCGGAAAATTATTCCGAGTGGTACAACGAGATCGTCAAGCGGGCCGACCTCGCTGAGAACAGCGCGGTGCGCGGGTGTATGGTGATCAAGCCGTACGGCTACGCGATCTGGGAAAAGATGCAGCGGGCGCTGGACGATATGTTCAAGGAAACGGGCCACGTGAACGCCTATTTCCCGCTGTTTGTGCCGAAATCCTTTCTCGAAAAAGAAGAGGAGCACGCCGAGGGTTTTGCCAAGGAGTGCGCCGTCGTTACGCATTATCGCCTCAAAGCCAACCCCGACGGCAAGGGCTTGATCGTCGATCCTAACGCAAAGCTCGAGGAAGAGCTTGTTATCCGCCCGACGTCCGAGGCCGTCATCTGGAACGCCTACAAAGGCTGGATACAGTCGTGGCGTGACCTGCCTATTTTGGTGAATCAGTGGGCGAATGTCGTCCGCTGGGAGATGCGTACTCGCATATTCTTACGCACCGCCGAGTTTCTCTGGCAAGAGGGCCACACGGCGCACGCGACCGAGGCCGAGGCCATTGAGGAGACCGAAAAGATGCTCGGCGTTTACGCGGACTTTGCCGAGAATTGGATGGCCGTGCCCGTCATTCAGGGCGTAAAGTCAGCGAACGAACGCTTTGCTGGCGCCGAGGAGACCTATTGCATCGAGGGGCTGATGCAGGACGGCAAGGCGTTGCAGTGCGGGACGTCGCATTTTCTCGGGCAGAATTTTGCACGCGGTTTTGACGTGCAGTTCGTCAACAAAGAGAACCAGCTCGAATATCCTTGGGCGACGAGCTGGGGCGTTTCGACGCGGCTGATGGGCGCGTTGATAATGGCGCACTCGGACGATCAGGGCCTCGTGCTGCCGCCGAGGCTCGCGCCGATCCAGGTCGTCATCATTCCGATCTACAAGACGCCCGAGGACCTCGCGGCGATCAGCGAAAAGGTCGCTCCCGTCGTCGCCGCTCTCAAGGCCG
>CAZWSK010000374.1:0-1690 GCA_964636445.1 uncultured Chloracidobacterium sp. | reverse complement strand
CGACCGGACAAGCATTGGCTAAGGACGTCGTATGGACCTTTACAACGCCGCCGCCCAAGGTCGAGCAGATGATACCTAATGGCGGGATCACGCGGCGAGACGCATTGATGTTCGTTTCGTTCGATCAGGCGATCAACCCTGAGGCGGTGCTGAGCACCATCGTCGTAACGGGCGGCGGCAAGCGGTTGGCGACTCGGCTCGCGACGCAGGAAGAGATCGACCGCGACGGCAGCGTTTCTTACTACTCAAAACAGGCACAGCCGGGCCGATGGCTGGCTTTTCGAGCGGTGAACCCTGACGGATCGACTGAGAATGCGTTGCCGGCGGCGTCAGCGATCAGCGTCAACGTGGACAAAGGCACGCCGTCAGCCGAGGGGCCCCTGACGACGACAAAAGCGCACACCTTCAGCTTTCAGACGTACAGCCCGATGAAGTTTCAGGGCGGATTCTGCGGCTACCGAGGCTCGCCACGTTGTACTCCTTTTGACCAGTGGATGTTGGAGTTCAACAACTCTATCGATGCGTCGAAATTTACCAAAGAGATGGTAAAGATCGAACCAGCCGTCGAGGGGCTAAATGTTTATCCCTCAGGTAATTACGTCTATTTCCAAGGCTACAAAAAGGGCAGAACGACCTACAAAGTGACGATCGACGGCTCGATCTCGGACATATTCGGCCAGCAGTTGGGCCAGCCGGCGACTGCGACGTTCAAGGTCGGCCAGGCTGACCAAAACCTGTATGCGCAGGGCGGTTTTATGACCGTTCTCGACCCGAATTCGCGGCCGGCGTTCTCGATCTACTCGACGAATCACAGCAATGTGAAAGTGCGGCTTTACGCAGTTGAGCCGAAGGACTGGCAGCAATTCCAAAACTATGTGCGGCGGATCAATTACGACGACGGCAAACGGCCGTCCGTTCCGGGGCGTTTGGTCTCTGATGACGTAGTAACTATCGCTAACAACCCGGATGAAATGGTCGAGACCCGCATCGATGTTTCAAAAGCCCTGAATGGCGGGTTTGGGAATGTGATCATCGACATCGAGCCGACCGTCCGCCGCGACAAATATGACCGGGCGCGGATATTCACATGGCTGCAGGCGACGCAGATCGGCTTGGACGCGTTTGTCGATAACACGGAGCTCATCGGATGGGCGACGGATCTGAAGACGGGCAAACCGCTGTCGGGCGTTGAGTTGTCGATATGGCCGAATGGGAAGGCAGTTAGTCAGGAGTCGGGAGACGAGAGACAGGAGCCCGGAATTCTTGAGCGGGCCTGGAACTGGATAACCAGTTTTGGTTCGGGCGGGCCGAATGCGAATGAGGTCGAGGCCGTTGAGCCGGACGGCTCGGCTGCCGAGACCGAGACCGTTGCAGAGGCGCAGACGAGCACGACGGGCGAGAGCGGAATTCTTCGACTGCCGCTGCCGGAGCAGGCACCGGCTTCGCAGAATCTACTGATCGCTAAGCGGGGCAAGGACATGGCGTTCCTGCCGGAGAACACAGATTATTATTGGCAGGACAGCGGTAACTGGTACAAGAAGAGCACTTCCGACCATCTGCGGTGGTTCGTCTTTGACGACCGCAAGATGTACAAGCCCAAGGAAGAGGTCGCCGTGAAGGGCTATATCCGCAGGGTCACCGGCGGCAAGCTCGGCGATGTCGAGGGGCTGGCTGACGCGGCAAACGGCAT
>CAZWSK010000373.1:0-1699 GCA_964636445.1 uncultured Chloracidobacterium sp. | reverse complement strand
GAGAAGAGAGGTGCGGACTCGCCCGAGTCGGGATTCAGCAATTCAGACGCCTGAAGTCCACTGACCTGGCTGATCAACTTGCCGGCGATATCGACGCCGCTGAAGAGAATGACCACGCCTGCCCCGAGCGCCAGGCCGATCAGAAACTCGCCAGTCATCATGATGGTGAGGTCAGGCAGCGCTTGCGGAAGTTGCTGCACGCTACCGAACAACGGGGGAGCTGCTATGAAGGCGAGGGCCGCGGCGAGCAGCGCGCGAATCTGCAGGGGGACGTTCGTCGAGCCAAAGATCGGCGCGATCACGATCAACCCCAGCAAGCGCGTCAGCACCAGCGAGAAGACTACGATCTGGTCGACGCCGGTCTCGTACAGCCACGACACCATCTTCTGACTCGCGCGAAGGAAGGGAAGACGGGAGGGGCCGTCGCAAAGTTCTCAGCGCCTACAAGCGATCGGGAATGTGTTCGATGAGGTGCCGCGTGTACTCGAGCATCTTCGTCAGCAGCCAGGGTGCCGTGAAGGCCAGCGCAATGATCATCGCCACGAGCTTCGGGATGAAGGCCACAGCCTGTTCTTGAATCTGTGTCAGCGCCTGCAGCAGGCCAATCACCAGACCTACGACCATGCCGGCAATCAGCACGGGCGAGCTGATCAGCAGCATGATCATGATCGCCTCGCGTCCCAGATCGATGGCGTTCTGTGCTTGCATGGTTCGACTCGGCTCCAGCGGATTGATCCACAGACCACGGAGATTTCACGGATGCGTTCGTACACGGGATGGCATACGGCTGCGTCACGTATAGGGCGCAAAGCTTTCCAGCAGCATGCCGACGACGAGCTGCCAGCCGTCGACCAGCACGAAGAGCAGGAGCTTGAACGGCAGAGAGATCAATACAGGGGGCAGCATGAGCATGCCCATCGAGATCGTGACCGTGGCGATCACCATGTCGAGGATCACGAAGGGCAAATAAATCTGGAAACCAATCAGAAAGGCCGTCTTGAGTTCGCTGAGCATGAAGGCGGGTAACAACGCCGCCAGTGGCACATCGTCGTACGTGGCAGGCGTGGGCTCGTTCGGCAGGTAGTTCATAAAGAGCCAGACGTCATCGCTGTTGCCGGTCCGCTCGATTTGCATCGCCATAAAGCGGCGCAGCGGCTGCGTACCGCTCGTCCACGCCTCTTCGAGCGACATTTCCCGCTGGGTGTAGGGCACGATCGACTCATCGTAAACCTGCTTCCAAACAGGCAGCATCACGACCAACGTCATGAACAGTGACAACACGGTGATCACTTGCGCGGGGGGAAGCTGTTGCGTGCCGATCGCCTGACGCAACAGACCGAGCACGACAATGATCCGCACGAAGCTCGTGGTCATGATCAGAATCGAGGGGGCCAGGCTGAGAATCGTCAGCAGCAACATGATCTGCAGCGTCGAACTCAAGCGCTCGGGCCTGGTCCACTCTTGCGGACCACCGGCGAAGGGACCAGGCAGATCGACATGTGCCGACGTGTTCGGCGCGTTCTGCGATGAAGGGGCAGCGCCCGGCGACGTCGCATCTCCACCGATCAGAGGCAGCAGCGCAGACGCGGCCGGCGACTGGAGCGGATCCGCGGTCGGCTCCTGGGCACCGACCGACGCGATCGAAAGCGCCATGGAGGCCACCACCGCCAGCATGGCGCCGGCACGGCGCGTTCGTAGC
>CAZWSK010000372.1:0-1701 GCA_964636445.1 uncultured Chloracidobacterium sp. | reverse complement strand
CAGTCGCAGACGCTCGCAACTCCTACTATCGCGAGCGGCTTGACAGGTTCCTCCGCGCGGTAGGCGATCACTTCTCGGCCAAACGCCCCGTCACGCTCGTCGACCTCCGCGGCTACGGCGTCTGGGGCGAGTGGCATACCGGCTTCCAATATAAGAGCGTTGGTGATCGGCACACTGCGCTTAAAGGCATTATCGATCTTTGGTGCGATGCGGTTCCTCGCCACCAGCTCGCGCTGAGCTACTCCTACGACCCCGATGGACCGAAAACGCTGTACGAGGGACCGACCGATAAATTCGACAAAGCTTCCACGGGCCACTACGCCGATTATCTCCATTACTCGGCTTTCGATCACGCTCTCACCAGGCCGAACGTTTGCTTCCGCCGCGACGGCTGCGGCGGAGCGGTCCACTCGAACGAACGAAAGCTGAACGAAGAAGCGTTTCGGCTCGGCCGAGGGCCGATGTTCTCGGAGTTCGTCGATGGATTCGCGCAGTCGAAAGCTGGCGGCGAGAAATGGCTTCAATGGAAGATCGACGATGCCCTGAGCCTCCATCCGAATTACATCAACCTGCTCGGCTGGCAAGGCAGCGATTCGTTGACGTTTATCAAGGAACGAGCCGACCTTTTCAATTCAGCGCTCGTCCGCATGGGATATCGCCTCGTACCAACCCGCGTTGCGTATCCCGCAAGCGTTTCAACCGAAACTCCATTTCAAATCGAAACGCACTGGGTGAACCGCGGCGTGGGGCGGGCTTTGCGTGATTACGAGTTGCAGCTTGCCCTCGTGTCGGCAGATGGACGCGTTGCCGCAATTGCATCGGGCGGACCAATTCAATGCAGCAAGTGGATATCCGGGAAGGAATATCAGGCGTCCAGCAAAGCCGTTTTCAAGAATCCGCCTGTGGGAAGTTATGGGATAGCAATCGGTCTACATGATAAAATATCAAACCGCGAGATTGAACTACCGATCGCTGGCGGCAGACCCGCGGGCTGGTACCAAATTGGTCATATTCAAGTTACGGATTCAAAAGATAATTAGCTGCCTCAAATGCGGACTCGTTCGATGCCCACGAAATGCAAACTACTCACTCGCTTCGCGGCGACGGCGTTGCTCCTCTTCCATTTAACCGTCGCTCTCGCCGCTGCGAACGAGCAACCTTTCACGACGCGTCCAGATGAATGCGTATTGCTTCTCGGCGACCAGACCGTGGCACATACGTCGAATTTGACGCAACGATTCTTTCCCGTTGTAAAACATCCGGCAAATCCGGTCATGCGGCGTACTCAGGCTTGGGAGGGTGTTGGCCCCTATCTTTTTGGTAGTCGCCTCATGCAAGATCGAGACACGCGACAATTTCGCATGTGGTACATCACCTACAGCTTCGAGGGTAATTTCTACCGTTGGGGATACGCAACGTCCGCCGACGGCCTGAAATGGACTCGGCCTGACTTGGGAGTCGAACGATACGGTAGCACACTCGCCGGCAATTGTCTGCCGCTCGGCCCTCATCCCGAAAAGGGCACACGGTCGATCGCTCGCGATCCTCGACCGGACACGCCGTCTCATCGTCGCTACTTAGGAGTCCGATTCACGTACGACGGCGAATTCGTTTCGTTTTCCCCAGACGGAATCGCCTGGCTGGAATATCCGCTGAACCCGGTGTGGCATGTGCCGTCCGACATGATTCATATCATGTGGG
>CAZWSK010000371.1:0-1706 GCA_964636445.1 uncultured Chloracidobacterium sp. | reverse complement strand
GAAATAGATCTAGATCGTTCAACGCGTCGCGCGTTCCGCTCAGGAAGAGCATCGGGATCTCTATTTCATTTAGATGAGCGGCGCGAGAATCATCGGGGCGATTCGGTGCGTGGAGCGGAAATGAAAAGAGCACGAGGCCTTTAACGCCTTCCAGTGGCGATTCACTCTGCGCAGTTGTCGTCATCCGTCCGCCAAAAGAATGCCCGCCGGCTAGCAGCGTCAGATTCGGCTCCAGTCGCTGTGCCTCCGCAACTGCCGCACGCACGGTCGCCGTCGCGGTCTTGGGCGAATCGACACCGCCGCGGCCATGTTCTTTGAAAGGGAAATTGTACCGAAACGTCGCAATGCCGCGCGTTGCGAGATTCTCGGCAATATTCTGCATCGACGACGAGCGCATATCCGCTCCGGCCCCGTGGCCAAGGACGAGCAGATGCGTCGCATCGCTCGGCCTCATCAGCAATGCGGACACCTCACCCTTTTCGGGGGTTGCAAGGAATTTCAGTTCGCGAGCAGCCTCCACCTATGACCTGAGCGTTGCGTCGAGCGTGATCTCGGCGCCCGCGAGAACGCGCGAAACAGGGCAATTCTCCTTAGCTCCTTTTGCGACCTGCTGAAACTCGTCCTCGCTGATATTCGGCACCTCGGCCTCCGTGACAAGATCTATGCGAGGGATGCCAAAGCCTGCCTCTTGCTTTTCGATGTGCACGGTAGCCTTTGTCTCGATGCTCGTGGGCGTGAATCCTGCCCGTCCCAATGCACCCGACAAAGCCATCGTGAAACACCCCGCATGCGCCGCGGCGATCAACTCCTCCGGATTGGTCATCGTCGTATCATCACCAAACCGCGCATTAAAAGAGTACGGCCCTTCGAAGGCACCACTTTCAAGTTTCAGGCTTCCCTTGCCCTCGGTAACACTGCCCTGCCATTTTGCTTCTGCTGAACGTTTCATAGCTATTTTTCTCTCCATTTCTAACCCTTAAAATTCTTCTTTAGACCTTGCCAGACCTCGCTGTATTCATGCTGCAGCTGCGCCGTTTCCATCGCAAACTTTGTCGGCCGGATGATATAGCGGGATTCGAACATGAACGCCATCGTGCCTTCGAGCTTTTGGGGCTCTAGTGACGCGTTCGAGGCTTTTTCGAAGGCGTCGAGATCGGGGCCGTGGGCGGACATTTGGTTGTGGAGCGAGCCTCCGCCGGGGACGAAGCCTTCTTCTTTGGCGTCGTACTGGCCGTAGATGAGGCCCATGTATTCGCTCATGTAGTTGCGGTGATACCAAGGCGGGCGGAAGGTGTCTTCGGCGACGAGCCAGCGGTCGGGGAAGATCACAAAATCGCAATTTGCCACGCCCGGCTCGCCCGACGGGCTGGTCAGCACCGTAAAGATCGACGGATCGGGATGATCGAACGAGATCGAGCCGATCGTGTTGAACTTTTTCAGATCGTAGCGGTACGGAGCGTAGTTGCCGTGCCACGCGACGACGTCGAGCGGCGAATGGTCGATGTCGCACCGCCAGAGATTGCCGCCGAATTTTGCCACCTGTTCGAGGTTGCCCTCGCGGTCCTCGTACCACGCAACGGGCGTCTCAAAATCACGCGGATTCGCGAGGCCGTTGGCGCCGATCGGGCCGAGGTCGGGCAGCTTGAAGTGAGCCCCGTAATTCTCGCAAATGTAGCCGCGGCACTGCTTGTCGTCAGGATGCGGCT
>CAZWSK010000370.1:747-1712 GCA_964636445.1 uncultured Chloracidobacterium sp. | reverse complement strand
GGGCGTCAAAGCCGTGCACAGCGAGCCACTCGCGGGAAGCGTCTGATAGCGACACATGGACGCGTTTCTCGGCCAGCTGTCCGTTCAGCTCGTTGATAAATTTATCGACGATCAGCTTTATGACCTCGATATCGAGGGGCTTGAAGGGCACCCAAGCGTCGAGGCGGTTGCGGAATTCAGGCGTGAATGTGCGTTCGATCACGCCCTTGGCATTGCCCTTGGTATCGGAAGAATTTCGAAAGCCCATGCCGCCCGACGACAGCTCACGCGCACCGGCGTTGGTTGTCATTATGAGGATGACATTGCGGAAATCCGCCTTCTTACCGTTGTTGTCGGTCAGCGTGGCCGAGTCCATTACCTGCAGCAGCAGGTTGAAGAGGTTCGGGTGTGCCTTTTCTATTTCGTCCAGTACCAGCACCGCATGCGGCGTCCGCATGATCGCCTCGGTCAGCAGGCCGCCCTGATCAAAACCCACGTATCCCGGCGGAGCTCCGATCAGGCGCGAGACGGTGTGCGGCTCGGCATATTCGCTCATATCAAAGCGAATGAATTCGATGCCGAGCTGTTCGGCGAGCTGTTTTGAAACCTCGGTCTTACCGACGCCCGTCGGCCCTGAGAATAGGAACGATCCGACCGGCTTCGTCTCATGGCCCAGCCCGGCCCGCGAGATCTGGATCGCATCGACAATGGCGTCGATCGCCTCGTCCTGGCCAAAGATGAATTTCTTTATGTCCTCGCGCAGCGACCTCAAACGGTCCTTTTCATTCGCCACGACCGTCTTTGGCGGGATCTTTGCCATACGGGCGATCGTGTTCTCGACCATCTGGACCGAGACCTTTTTAGGACGGCGGCTTTCCGGCAGGAGCTTGATCGAGGCACCGACCTCGTCTATCACGTCGATTGCTTTATCGGGCAGAAACCGGTCATTTATGTACTTTCCGGCTAATTCGGACGCGGTACGCAGG
>CAZWSK010000370.1:0-737 GCA_964636445.1 uncultured Chloracidobacterium sp. | reverse complement strand
GGCATCATTACCGTATTTTACGCCGTGGTGCTCCTCGTAAAATTTCTTGAGGCCTTTCAGGATCTGAAACGTTTCTTCGACCGTCGGCTCGTTGATATCGATCCGCTGAAACCGCCTCGCCAAGGCACGATCGCGGTCGAATGCGGCCTTATACTCAGCATGCGTCGTCGAACCGATACAGCGAAGCTCGCCGGCCGCCAATGCCGGTTTGAGGATATTCGACGCATCCATCGAACCGCCCGAGACCGCACCCGCACCGACTATCGTGTGGATCTCGTCGATAAACAAGATCGCGTTTTCCTGCTGCTTCAGCTCCGTGATGATCGCCTTGAACCGCTGCTCAAAATCGCCGCGATAACGGGTTCCGGCGAGCACTGCTCCCATATCGAGGGCGAAAACTTTCGCGTCTTTCAACACCTCAGGCACGTCGCCCTGGCTGATCTTCAGCGCGAGGCCCTCGGCCAGAGCGGTCTTCCCGACGCCGGGCTCGCCTACGTAGAGCGGGTTGTTCTTCTTGCGGCGGCAGAGCACCTGGATAGTGCGCTCGATCTCCGCCCGACGCCCGACGATCGGGTCGATCTCGCCGGCGGCGGCCCGAGCTACAAGCTCCACCGTAAAGCTTTCCAATGGCTTCCGACGTTCCGACGGCGACGGCCCGTCCTCGTCGAAATCCATATCGTCCGGGAATGGGAACGGGTCCTCATCTTCCGGGTCGATCTTCGAGATGCCGTGGGCGA
>CAZWSK010000369.1:0-1720 GCA_964636445.1 uncultured Chloracidobacterium sp. | reverse complement strand
GCCGGCATGCTCGTCCACCCCTCACACCGCGAGAAGACGGGAACGCTCCTGAATGCCCTGACGTACTACCTAAATAACTCCGATCCTGGGCCTCTCGCCCCCGATGAGCCGCCTCCGGACGACTGGGAGCCGAATCCTGGGCCTCCGGCCTCCGATGAGCGGAAAGGCTCTGCCTTTCCGACCAATGCCGATAATATTCCTTGCGGCTACGCCGCCGTTCCGAGGCATAGCCTCGAAGAGTTTTTCGGGGACGACGCCGGAAAGGCGAAGCCTTTCCGCTCATCGGGCGGCGAAGCCGCTAAGACGATCCGACCCGGTCTGGTACACAGATTAGATAAGAACACCTCCGGCCTCATAGTGATCGCCAAAACGCCCCAAGCCCACCGTGCGCTCTCCCGCTCCTTCATGCGCAAACAGGTCAAAAAACTCTACATCGCCCTCGTCGAAGGCATCGTTGAACAAGACTCCGGCACCATCGAGGCTCCCATCGGCCGCCACGCCGAACAAAAACAATGGAGCGTCCACCCCACAGGCAAACACTCCATCACCAACTACCGCGTCCTCGAGCGCCGACCGGACACTGATTCGACTTTAATCGAACTAGAACCCGTCACCGGTCGCACCAACCAACTCCGCATCCACTGCCAATCCCTCGGCCACCCCATCCTAGGCGACCAACAACGCTCCACTCGCGAACACCCGCGACTCTGCCTCCACGCCCAACTCCTCGAGTTCCCCCACCCAGCAACCGGCGAGATCATCAGCTTAGAATCAAAGATCGACCTAACGTCTGATCTCAGTTCCTAGACTTTTGCTCTTCATCCTTCATCCCTCATGCTTCATCATTGTTGTGATAAGCTATCCGAATAACCTCTGAAACTGCGGCTAATTAATTGTTTCTTATATTTTTTGCAGCAGTTTATTAGAATCGTAGGCTGGAGAAACTATTTGCTATGACCGAGATATCGATACCTTCAAATGTGAGGAATGAGGAACTGATCAAGTTCGTCAAAGAGGCCGTTGAGCTGTGCAAGCCGGCGAATGTCGTCTGGTGCGACGGCTCGCAGGCCGAGTACGACCGCATGTGCCAGGAAATGGTTGATTCCGGGACGTTTATCAAGCTGAACGCCGAGAAGCGGCCTAACTCGTTCCTCGCCCGCTCGCACCCGTCTGACGTGGCCCGCGTCGAGGACCGCACATACATCTGTTCGCGTGCAAAGGGCGACGCCGGCCCGACCAACAACTGGATGGCTCCGGTCGAGATGAAGGCCATCCTCAAAAAGAAATTCGACGGCTGCATGTCGGGCCGCACGATGTACGTCGTGCCGTTCTGTATGGGCCCGATCGGCTCGCCGATATCGCAATTCGGCGTGCAGCTGACCGATTCGGCGTACGCGGCGGTCAATATGCGGATCATGACCCGCATGGGCACGCAGGCGCTCGACGCGTTGGGCGATGGCGAATTCACCAAATGTCTGCACTCCGTCGGCATGCCGTTGAGCGAAGGCCAACAGGACGTCGCGTGGCCCTGCTCGCCGGACCCGAAAGACAAATACATCGTCCACTTCCCCGAAGAAAATTCGATCGTCTCCTACGGCTCGGGCTACGGCGGCAACGCCCTGCTCGGCAAGAAATGTCTCGCCCTGCGTATCGCCTCAAATCTCGGCCGCGCTCAGGGCTGGCTCGCCGAACATATGCTCATCGTCGGCGTCGAATCGCC
>CAZWSK010000368.1:0-1721 GCA_964636445.1 uncultured Chloracidobacterium sp. | reverse complement strand
AATTCACGCCGTTCGGTGCTGCCGGCGACGTGCCTGTACCGGGCGACTACGACGGTGACAACCTGTATGACCGTGCGGTATTCCGCCAGGGCATCTGGCACATGCTCAGATCGACCGCAGGTTACACGGGCGTCCAGTTCGGCTCAGCGACCGACACCGCAATGCCAAAGTCCTATATCAGGTAGGTTCGATCCAAATAGAGCGCAAGCATCCGCGCTTGCATGACCGAAGGGCGAGCATCGTGCTCGCCCTTCTTTTTTTGCGGGGACGCTGATGTTGCCTGCCCAACTCATGATGCTTATGGCCGGCCCGGCCGTGTTGATGGTCTTCGCCGTAAAGCGAGATTGGTAGAGGTTTTTATTGAAAAAGACCTTCGACCAATCGCGGGTTTACATTCGACCAATCTATGGTCCGCACCCGCGACAAAGGCCATTTATGTACGACCAATGTACCCTTTTAACTCGACAAAAAGGGCCTTTGACGAAAAATGTGAAACGTTTCACACTCAAAATGTGAAACGTTTCACATTTTCAATAACCAAACAGTTTCTCCCCCTGAAACGCGGCGTTATTCGATATTGAAGTATCTCGCTTCCGGGTGATGAATGATGATCGCGGACGTGGACTGTTCGGGGTCAAGCATGAACTCGTCTGTCAGCTCCACGCCGATCCTCTCGGGTCGCAGCAGTTCGAAAAGCTTCGCCTGGTCCGCGATGTTAGGGCAAGCGGGATACCCAAAACTGTAACGCGAGCCCTGATATCCCTGATGGAACAGCTTCGCGAGCGCCGGCGCGTCGTTCCCTGCTATGCCTAGCTCCTCACGAATACGCTTATGCCACATCTCGGCCAATGCCTCTGCAGACTCGACCGAAAGGCCGTGAAATAGCAGGTAATCCTGATAATTGTCCGACTTAAACAACTCGGCCGAATACTCGCTGGCTCGCCGCCCCATCGTCACGAGATCGAACGCAACCACGTCCATCCGCCCGCTCTCGACAGAGGCGAAATAGTCCGCCAGGCACAACCGCTTTCCGCCACGCTGCTCTATTGGCTGACGCGGGAACGTGAATCGCAGATGTTCCGTCCGTTCGTCTTCGCGGTAGATGACGAGGTCGTTCCCATCGGACTGGCACGGGAAATAGCCGTACACGACCTTTGCCTCGAGCAGCTTATCGCGGATCGCCCGCGCCTTGATCTCGGCAAATTTGGGAAAGACCGTCTCTTCGAGGATCGCTCGATATTCATCAGGTGACTTTCTTCCCTGCTTGAACTGCCATTGGCCCTTGAACAGAGCGGTCTCGTTAATAAAGTCGAAGACTTTCGTCAGATCGGTTATTTCAACGACCTTCGAACCATAGAAAGGCGCCTTCGGGATCTCGGCGACCGAAGCAGTGTCCGACCGATCCGTATGCCTCGAATCACCGCTCGCGCGAGCCGATACGCGTGTCGCGACGGTGCCGAGTTTTGCATCTTCACCTACGAGGTCCTCGACGTCAATAGGCGTCACATCCGCGGACGGCTCATTTTGGGCTCCGACAGCGGTCGCTTTGGCTTCCGTCCCAGAAGCCTTCTGATCGCCGCTGGTAAGCTCGTCCATCGCGTGCAGGCCGTCAAAAGCGTCACGGGCGTAAAACAGCTTGCCTTTATACAACGGGATCAGATCAGCGTCGACATATCGTCGATTTAGAGCGGCGCCGCCAAGAATGACCGGCAACTCAATGC
>CAZWSK010000367.1:0-1731 GCA_964636445.1 uncultured Chloracidobacterium sp. | reverse complement strand
CAGCCTGTCGCCTTGATAACTAAACGCCATCTTCGCCCCGTGTTCGGCACACGCGACCGCGCACGCCCAAGCGATCGAACGCTTGTTCGCCACGCCGAGGATCATTCCAATCTTATCTTTTAGCATTGTAGTCGGTAGTCGGTAGTCGGTAGCCGGTAATTAGTAACTGGCGTCAACGAGCGTTACGGATCGCGCGCATATAAGATTCCAACATACGGCTGACAATCTCCAAATCGTCATTCAGTTGCTGCGTACTGCCGTACCCCAGATCTTGAGCGAGTATCAGATAGTAGCGACATTCTTCCAAAGACCCTTGAGCAATGTTGTAAAAGCGCAGCTTGTCGGCATTTCCTGCCTTTTTAAATCCTTCTGCAAAGTTCGCAGGTATCGATATCGCCGCGCGGCGAAGTTGAGATGTTAGAGTAAACATTTCCTGCTTAGGAAATCCATCGGTGAAGCGATATATCGCCAAAACCCAACGATGCGCTCGTTGCCAGACTTCTACATCTCGAAAGGTCTTCGATGTCATTTAACTACCGGATACCCACTACCGACTACTGACTACTCCGAGACGTACACTTTCTGCAGCATTTCGAAATCGAGCATTCTGATGTCGATGTCGACGGGCGTGTCGGTGAATCGCCGGGTCGTGAGAACACCGCGGAGCTGTTCTTCTTCGTCGTGGTTCAGCTGTGTGACGAGGACGAGCATGAGCTTGATGCGGAGGCGGCTTTTCATGTCGGCGAGGTTTTTCTTGGCCATCGACGCCTTTTTGAGCATCGCCTCGATCTTTTCCTGACGAACGTCCGGCACGACGAGGAACGCGACCTCGATGCAGGTGATCAGGTCCTGATCGACGAGAATTCCGTCAAACGGTATCTTGCCGATGCTGACGTGGCGCATCAGCGGCAGGTTCTCTTCCTGCTGTACCTGCCGCAGGGCCAGGTCCTCGGCGACGACGTAGGCTGAAAGTAGATCAGGGAACTGGTCGCTGCCGACATTGAGCAGGCGAGCGAGCTCACGCACCTCTAGATTCACGTTCTGCCGCTGGATCTCAGGCATCGCGGCGTCCCAATGGATGAACTTGCGGTCGTCTAGGGCCGCTAGCCTTCGGCTATGCGTGATCTCGATCAAAGCGGCGAGCACGAGCACGAGTACCGCGGCGACGAACAGCATCGCTCCCGCAATGTATCCGTCTTTAAACGCAAGAATCGCCCCGGCCGCGAGCAACGCGAACAGCAGCACCGCCGCTGCGATGAGCGGATAGTTCGTTTTCTGCCGGTCGACGCGGCTGAGCGGGTTTTTTCCGGAGTCTGCCACAGGCTACGCCGCCGTCGCGCGTTCGAACGGAATGTCGTCAAAATGCGTCATCCGCTTAAAATCCTTAAACCGCTGATTGATCTCAGGGTAGTCGAGCCCGTCGACGCGTTCGGTGCCGAATTTTTCGACGTTGAACGACGCCATCACCGAGCCGTAGATCATCGCGCGTCGGAGAATGTCGTCGCTGATCTCGTTGTGGGCCGCGAGATAGCCCATAAAGCCGCCCGCGAACGTATCACCGGCACCGGTCGGGTCGAACACGCTCTCAAGCGGATACGCCGGCGTCGCGAAATAGCCGTCGGCGGTAAACAAGGTCGCGCCGTATTCGCCGCGTTTGATAACGACGGCCTTCGGGCCGATATCGAGGATGGAGCGAGCTGCCGTGTAGATGCTCGGCTCGCCCGTAAGCAT
>CAZWSK010000366.1:0-1737 GCA_964636445.1 uncultured Chloracidobacterium sp. | reverse complement strand
GGACGAAATTGCTCAGTCCGATGGACGTCACAGGCTCGACCGGATAATTGACCGACAACCAGTACGGGAAGAATAATTGCCGCAAATAAAATGCAAACATCGACGGCACGCTCAAGACAGCGGTACCAAAGCCAACAGCGTCCTCCGGCGGGCTCGACAAACCGCCGAGAATAGCCAGACGAATGAGAAACCACGCCGCGGCGAGCCCGCCTAACAGCAGTAGTGCGCTCTTGTTATCCACGCCCTTTTTTGTGTCGGCAGGGACAGCCTGTTCGAAAAGAAAATAGTAGATGGGCAGGCATATAACGCCGATCTCTTTGGCCCCGAGTGCGACGGCGTACAGAACTGCTGTTAGGGCAAGATGCTTCGAAGAACGGCTGGTCGCATACGAGTGTGCAAACCACAATGAGCCGAGCAGTGCTAATGCGAATAAGAGGTCTGGCGAACCTGAGACCCAAGCGACCGATTCCGAGTGGACGGGATGCACCGCGAAGATCAGAGCTATCACGAAAGCTGCAGCCGCCGAGAACTCGATCTTCCTGAGGAACAGAAACGCGAGCAGCGTAACGCCTGCATGCAGCAACACGTTCAGCCAATGCCAGCCGGCGGGCGAGGCTCCGAACAGGCGATAATTGAGAATGTGCCAGGCTGTGAATGTCGGCCGCCAGTAATTGCTCGCCACGACCGTGCCGTCGCCCTTGAACGCCCAAACGTCGGAGGTGAGGGCCTTACCGATCAGCGCATTGTTCTGTATCAGCGAGTTTCGGAGTATCTGTCGAGTGTCGTCATAGACGAACTCACCGCCGGTCGAATTAGCGTAAACGGCGATGACGACGACGGCCAGGATAAGGAGCCATTTCCATTCGTCTCGAAGATTCATAGGGTCCGACAATTATACCCAATTGACTCAGCCGAACCTTATGGCCGCCCTCGCCTTTGCCTTGGCGGCCTCGGCCTCGCGGTCCCGCGGCGGAGCGTTGGTCGAGAGCGTGTTGAGCAACTCCTGAGCTGCCGCGGCGACGCGTTCGACGGCTATATAGAAAACTTCCTCGTTTGCGTGTGAAGGCTTGTTCATGCCGGAGAGTTTCCTGACAAACTGCAGCGCCGACGCCTCAACCTCATCGGTTGTTGCCGGCGGATCAAAATTGAAGAGTGTCTTGATGTTTCTACACATTACTTTGGTGTTATGACTGCTGTAACTGTGCCTTTCGCGACGGTTTTGCCATATTCGCGAAGCGCGATGACGGTTCCCTTTTCGAGAGGAGCGGCCTGTGTCAATTCGATCTCAACCTCGATGCCCTTTTCGCCCTGGGCGATCTCGGTCTTTCCGGCCGGCAAGGTCAGGACACCGGAAAAGCTGCCGGTCCTGATCTCGAGGAGCGGCCGAAAACCGGCCGGCAGCGGTTTTGCACGGCCGCCCTCAGCGGTAGTGCGGACGTCGATCTTAGCCTTAAAACGCTTAAAGGCTTTGATGCTGCCCGGCTTGGCTACCACGTTCCCACGCTCGACCGCTGTCCTTTCCACCGCTCGCAGCAGCAGGCCAACGTTGTCGCCCGCCTTAGCCTCTGTCAGGGACTTGCGAAGCATCTCGATCGCGGTCACGGTCGTAGGCGTAGCGCCGTTTGGACCGACGATCTCTACCGCGTCACCAACTTTAACGGAGCCGCGTTCGATCTTGCCCGTCGCTATGGTTCCGCGGCCTGATATCGAGAAGACGTCCTCGACCGCGAAAAGGAA
>CAZWSK010000365.1:0-1758 GCA_964636445.1 uncultured Chloracidobacterium sp. | reverse complement strand
AATTAAAGGGAATTACACCGAGGACGACACGCCCGATGCACGTGATCTCTACGGATTGAGCAAACTCCTCGGCGAGGTCGGAGCGGGCAACTGCCTCACGCTGCGGACCTCAATGATCGGCCGGGAATTGAACAGTAAGCATAGTCTCGTGGAGTGGTTCCTCAGCAATCGCGGCGGACGCATCGATGGATGGACAAAGGCCATCTATTCGGGATTTACGACGAATGAATTAGCACGGATCGTCGGGGACGTCATCGAGTCTTTTCCGGATCTCCAAGGGCTATATCACGTATCGAGCGAGCCTATAACAAAGTTCGATCTGCTCGGGCTGCTGAACTCTGCCTTTCAGGCGGGCGTCGACATCGTTCCGTCAGATGACATCGCGATCGACCGCAGCCTCGACTCGACCCGATTTCGTGAGGCGACCGGTTATATGCCGCCCTCCTGGCCGGACATGATCGCAGAGATGGCCGCCGACACAACCCCCTACGACAGATTTCACGCCGATGCCCGATAAGCCGAAGATCCTCGTCATCTGCGACTATTTCCTGCCGGGATTTGAGAGCGGCGGGGCGATGCGGACGTTGGTCAACATGATCGATAGGTTCGCGGACCGTTTCGACTTTCGTGTCGTCACGCGTGATCACGACGGGCCGCACAACCTTACGCCGTATGATTCAGTGAGGATCGGTGAGTGGAATGATCTCGGTAACTGCCGTTCGTTCTATCTGTCGCGGTCGGCGGTCGGTTTTGGGACGATAAAACGACTGGCCGATGAGGTGCGGCCCGACGCGATCTATCTGAACAGCGTTTTCAGCCCGCTAACGATCAGGACGCTGCTGCTCAGACTTTTTGGACGGATAGGCGACGTGCCGGTCGTTCTTGCTCCCGAGGGTGAGCTTTGCGTCGGTGCGTTAACGCTGAATCCGAAAAGAAAGGCAGTCTTTCTCGCCGGTGCACGGCTGATCGGCCTGTATCGCGGGCTCATTTGGAAGAATGCGGCTGAGCCTGAGAAAGAGGACGTCGAGCGGGTTTTTGGCGAGAAACGGCAGCTGTTCATCGCCCCGAACATGCCGCCGCGCGAGTTGTTTCCGGCTTTTGATATTGATGAAAAGCCCGCGAAGCGTGCCGGTAGTGCGAGATTCGCATTTCTTTCCCGGTTCATGCGGAAGAAAAATTTGAACTGGGTGCTCGAGCATCTGCACTCGGTAAAAGGCGAGTTGACTATCGACGTCTATGGGCCGATCGAGGAGCGTGACTACTGGGAAGAAACCGAGAAGATCGTTGCCACGCTGCCGGCGAACATCACCATCGAGGCGAAGGGACTAGTCTCGCCCGAGGACGTAACCGCGACGCTGTTTAGCTACGATTTTTTCATCCTGCCCACGATCGGCGAGAACTTTGGCCACGTATGCATCGAATCGCTATCAGCCGGCTGCCCGCTGGTCATCAGCGACCAAACGCCGTGGCGCGGCCTCGAAAAAGACAACATCGGCTGGGACCTTTCGCTCGACAATCCTGCCGAATGGATGGCCGTTATTCAGCGATGCATCGACATGAACGGCGATGAGTATTCGGCGATGTCACAGGCCGCGCGCTCCTACGCCGAGCAATGGCTCGCCGATCCGAGCGTCGAGGCCAGCAATCTCGCCGTGCTCGAGGCCGCCGTCGGCGATTAATGGCTTTATTCGTGCATTCGTGGCTAATTTCCCATTGACAAGAATTCGCCACGAATGCACGAATAAGACCATCGTGTTA
>CAZWSK010000364.1:0-1765 GCA_964636445.1 uncultured Chloracidobacterium sp. | reverse complement strand
CTCGAAAAACTCTGGACCGACGCCGAGATCGTCGACGCCGTGATCGCAAAGCTGCAGGAATATAACTATCTCAACGACGAGCAATTCGCCCGCGACGTCGCCATCTCAAAGCTTCGCCAAAAACCGCAAGGCCGACGCCGGCTCCAGATGTCGATGTCCCAGAAAAAGCTCGACAAGGAACTCGTCGACGCCGCGATCACCGAGGCATACGAGAAACTACCGGAAGAGCGCTTGATCGATATAGCGATCGAGAAGCGGTTAAGACTCAAGGGCCGGCCGCAGACGCGTGATGACCTGAAAAAATTTCATGACCACCTCTTGCGGCAAGGGTTCTCGTATGACCTGATCCGCGACAGTGCCTCCCATTTCCGGCTTCAGGGCGGCGACGATGACGCATCTTGACAAAAAAGTCTTGACTTTTTCAAGGTTGTGATACATTGTTGCAGTATCGAGACACGAGCGGCCGAAGCGGCGTAAGACACTGTCTTACAATTTTTATTTTTCGCGGGACAGCCGCTTAGCTGCCATAAATCATTGAAAATAAAACACTTCGTTGTCCCGATCGGCGCTGGGACACCGGCGGGACAAAGCGGAAAAGTAATTTTTTTCAAAAATCGTCGGGACAGGGGCCAAAAATGCGGGTAAGTTATTGAAAACAGGCCGGTTATTTGTCCCGCTCGAGTGTGGGACACCAGCGGGACACCAGCGGGACAAGCCCGGGGGCTGAGATGGCGCGTCCGGGACGAAGATCCGAACCTCCGGAGCGCCGCATTGCCGCTAAATTGCCCGTTTGGTATCTTAAAAGGTTGCGGCATTAGTTACTTTTTTCCGCTTATAAACTGATTCAAATGACGACTGCGACCAAAAAGAACGGCAAGGCCTCGGGTGATAAATATCACGGGCTCGATGCCGAAACGCTCGTCGGGCTTTACCGCACGATGTACCTCTCACGCCGGATCGATGATAAAGAGATCCAGCTCAAGGGGCAGAACAAGATCTTTTTCCAGATCTCCGGCGCGGGCCATGAGGCCGTCCTTGTTGCGGCGGCCCAGGCGATGAAGCCGGCCTATGACTGGTTCTTCCCGTACTATCGCGACCGCGCGCTGATGCTCGGTCTGGGAATGACCGCGCAGGAGATGCTGTTTTCCGCCGTTGGTGCCGAGGCCGATCCCAATTCGCACGGCCGCCAGATGCCTTCGCACTGGGGACATAAGGACCTGAATGTTCCTTCGCAATCGTCATGCACCGGAACGCAGGCATTGCACGCGGTCGGCGCGGCCGAGGCGTCGTATCGCGCTTCGCTGGTAAAAGAACTGCAGGACAAGATCACGGGTTTCAAAGGCGACGAGGTCGTCTATATGTCCGTCGGCGACGGCACCACGAGCGAGGGCGAATGGTGGGAGGCACTGAACACCGCATGCAACCTCAAGCTTCCCGTGATTTTTCACGTCGAGGACAACGGCTACGCGATCTCGGTCCCGGTCGAGGTCGGAACTGCGGGCGGCGATATCTCAAAGCTCGTCGCCGGTTTCCCGGACCTCTTCATCCAGAAATGCGACGGCACAGACCCGCTTGCGTCGTACGAGACGTTTAAACGGGCAGTCGAGTATTGTCGCGAACGAAAAGGCCCGGCCTTTGTCCATTCAAAGGTCATTCGGCCCTATTCACACTCGCTCTCAGATGACGAAAAGCTCTATCGCCCCGACGAGGAACGCGACGCCGACGCCGCGATCGATCCGATCAGGACGTTTGCCGAATTTCTCAT
>CAZWSK010000363.1:0-1783 GCA_964636445.1 uncultured Chloracidobacterium sp. | reverse complement strand
GCACCGGCGGCGGCAAACGCGCCCGAAAACAACCGTGGATTTGTCAATAGATCGAAAAGGACGCCGGGGCACTGGCACAGTTTTCCAACGTCCTTCCCGATAGCGGTTCCTCGCAACCGCATAGCATTCGGGCACAGGCTGCCCGAATCGAGGCGAGTGTGACAGGGGCCCCGATATTGAAATGATGCCCAATCCCGAATACGTAAAACGAGGTTTATTTTGAACGGAATTAAAGCACCCACATTCTTACGGACTCACACGCTGTTCAAGCGTCTCGGCGATCTGCTGACTTTTGGAAAGGTCGCGCAGTCCTGCGGCAAAGAGATCCAGACGGCCGAGGCTTGGGGACGTGAACCGGCCTCGAACGCGAACCCCGCCGGCACCGGTAGGAACAATCCTGCCGACTGCATACTGCGGCTTATCGGCCTTGCCCACAAAGAAGGTGACCGCACACTAGCCCGCGAGATCGCAGATACATTTCCTCAATACGTCGATTATCTGGAAGGCGTTGTGACCGTACAGGACACGCCTATCGACGAGTTGGCAGGCCGGGCGGTTAAGGAACACGGCGAGGCTATCTATCACGCCCTGAACGCTCGCAAACCGAATTACCCGAAAGCCTACACCGAGATAGTTCAGGCCGAGATCGCCTTGGCGGACCTCAAGAAATGGGTACGAAACGAAATGCAGCCGCTACGAGCCACGGCACGGGCGGCGATATCAGCAAAGAACGGAGATTCGAAATGACACCACAACCAGCCATTGTCGGAATCACCCGAAGTCTCGGAGCAACGCGCCCTGCAGTCCCGATGTGTTCGCAATGCGGATTCACCGTCGTCGATGAACCGGGCAAGGTCTGCCGAACATGCGTCGGCGTGATCGCAAATCGAGACCGGCTTACTCGAGAGCGCGAGCTGCGTCGGACCTATTTCTTCCGCGGGCTCATTATCGCCGCGATCGCCATCTTTGCGATCGTCGCCGCACAGGTATGGCCATGAACACGCAGACAGCACCGACATTGGCGTTTATGACGCCGGACGCACCGCCGCCGGCGATCTCCGAGCCTAACCCGCGGCAAGAGCAGATCGAGGCTGCTCTCCGTAAGGCCCGAGAGGAATGGAAAGCGCAGTACCGCGAATTCATCCTCGCCTTCGCCGAGACCGCGACGGAGCCGTTTACGGCCGAGGACGTTCGCGAGGCATATTTAGCGACGCCCGGCGTTGCGACGACCGATCACGAGCAGGCGTCGGGCGGCATCTTCCAGCGGCTTGTACGGGAAAGAAAACTGCACAAACGCGGCATGGAACGGTCCCGCCGTTACGGGAATTTTTTGCAGAGCTACACCAAATACTGAGGAGAAACTATGTCAGAGAAAATCGAAAAAGAAGCCGCGATCGTCGCGTACAAGGTCTTTGAATCAGACTGGACGTGCAAACGCTTTCAGTTCGAGGTCGGTAAGACCTATGAACACAAGGGCCGGGTACAAATATGCGAGAGTGGTTTTCACGCATGCAAACAGATTGAGCATTGTTTTTCCTACTATTCGTTCAATTCGGATAACAAGGTGGCCGAGGTCCGTATCTGGGGCAAGGTCGATGAGAAGGGCGAGGACTCAAAGGTCTGTGGTCAGTTCATCGAGATCGTTCGTGAGATCGAATGGTCCGAGGTACTGGTTCTAGCAAATCACGGCAAGGACAATACGGGCCATTCGAACACCGGCGACAGGAACACCGGCTACAGGAACACCGGCGCCTGGAACACCGGCGACAGGAACACCGGCGAC
>CAZWSK010000362.1:0-1808 GCA_964636445.1 uncultured Chloracidobacterium sp. | reverse complement strand
CGATGGTCGACGAGTTCTCGCGCTTTGCCCGACTGCCCGAAGCAAAACTCGAGCCGGGCGACGTCAAGGACGTGATACGCCAAGCCGTCGCATCGGTCGAGGGACGTTTTCCAGGCGTCGATATCGAGTTTGCCGAGAACGGGGCCTTGCCCGAGACGATGCATGACGCAGAACAGATGAAACGCGTGTTTATCAACCTCATCGACAACGCCGCCGAATCTTACGAGGATGCCGCGAGAGAAAAGCATGTCCGCGTCACCGCACGGCACGACGCCGCCCGTGAGATGATCGTCGCAGAGGTCACAGACAGCGGCCGCGGCATTGCCGCCGCGGATCTGCAAAAGGTCTTTCTGCCTTATTTCTCGACAAAGGGGCGCGGCACCGGCCTGGGCCTTGCTATTGTTAAACGCATAATCACGGACCACAACGGCCGCATCAACGTCGCCGCAAACCGACCGCATGGAGCGAAGTTCACCATCGAACTGCCCGTAAGCTGATGAGCAAAACGATCCTTATCGTTGACGACGAACCTGGCATTCGCGACACGCTTCAAGGAGTGCTGTCAGATGAGGGCTTTGCGGTCCAGACGGCGCCGTCTGGCGAGGAGTGTCTGGACTTGGCCTCGCGAAACCGCTTCGCGTGCATTTTGCTCGACATCTGGCTTGGCGACGGCATCGACGGGCTCGAAACGCTGCAAAGGTTGAAGGAAAGCGGCTCGGATGCGGCTGTGGTTATGATATCCGGACACGGGAATATTGAAACGGCGGTTCGGGCGACCAAACTTGGTGCTTTCGACTTTATCGAAAAACCGCTCAGCCTCGACCGTACGGTCGTCACGGTCAAAAACGCTATCCGCCAGCGTGAGCTTGAGATCGCAAACGAGCAGCTTCGCAGCGACCTCGCCGAGCGGTATGCGATGGTAGGCGAATCGGTCGCCATGCGCGCCCTCCGCAAACAGATCGCTGTCGTCGCACCGACCGACGGCCGCGTGCTGATATCAGGCGAGAGCGGGACGGGTAAGGAACTCGTCGCACGCGCTATTCACGCCCAATCAAAGCGCGCCGCCGCGCCGTTCGTCGAGATAAACTCGGCGGCGATACCCGAAGACCTTGTCGAGAGCGAGTTGTTCGGCCACGCCAAGGGCGCGTTCTCTGGCGCCGCAAAGGCGAAGAAAGGGAAGTTCGAGGTCGCCGACGGCGCGACGCTTTTTCTCGATGAGATCGGCGATATGTCGGGCCCGGTGCAGGCAAAGATCCTCCGCGTGCTCGAGGAGCAGCGCTTCGAGCCGGTCGGCAGCAACACTCCCGTTAGTGTCGACGTTCGCGTCATCTCGGCGACAAACAAGCCGCTCGACAGCCTGATCGAGAACGGAAACTTTCGCGCCGATCTTTTCTATCGTCTGAATGTCATCCCGTTCCAGGTGCCGCCGCTCCGCGAGCGTGCGGAGGACATTCCTGCGCTCGTTGAACACTTTAATCAGCGCTACTCCGCCGACTACGGCCGCCCGCCAAAAGCGTTCACGGACGACGCGTTGCGGCGGCTCTCCGAGCATTCCTGGCCAGGCAACGTGCGCGAGCTAAAAAACACCGTCGAGCGTATCGTCATCATGCTTAAGAAGATCGACATCGCGGCGGCCGACCTGCCGCCCTTTGAGACGGCGGCTGACGGCGAGGGCACATTCGCGGGATTCCGCTTCCCGTCATTTAAGGACGCCACCGACGCCTACCAACGCGAGTTCATTCGCCACAAACTCGCCGAACACGACGGCAACGTCTCAAAAGCCGCAGAATCAATGGGCGTCGACCGCA
>CAZWSK010000361.1:0-1816 GCA_964636445.1 uncultured Chloracidobacterium sp. | reverse complement strand
GGTCCTTGAACGTACCTGGTTCGCCCTCATCGGCGTTCACCACCAGGTAGTGCGGCTTGTCGCCGGGGGGCGGCATGAAACTCCACTTCGTGCCCGCGTCGAAGCCAGCGCCACCACGACCGCGAATATGGGCGGCTTTGGCCTCTTCGATGACCTGCTCACGGGTCATCGACAGCGCCTTCTTGGCGCTTCGGTATCCCCCGCCCTGCTCGTAGAGATCGAGCTTCCAGCTGTCGGGTTTGCCGTAGTTCTTGGACAGGTACTGCGTCTGCTTCAGCATCCGGACCTCACCCCTCGTACATCAAGCGGTCGAGAATGCGGTCGACCTGCTCGATGCTGAGGTTCTCGTAGTAGTCCTTGTCGACCTGCATCATCGGCGCGGTGCCGCACGAAGCGAGGCACTCGGCGGTGCGCAGGGTGACGCGGCCGTCTTTAGTCGTTTCTCCACACCGAACGCCAAGCTTCTTCTCGCAATGGGCGAGGATTTGGTCCGAGCCGCGGAGCGCGCAGGACAAGGTCCGGCACACCCAGACCTGGTGCTTGCCCGGCTTGTGTTGGTTGAAGAGGGTGTAGAACGTGACGACGCCTTTCACGTGCGCCGACGAGAGCTCCAAGCGTTCTGCGACGAACTGGATGACGTCTTCGTTCACCCAGTTCTCGTTGGCTTCCTGGCACAAGTGGAGCGTGGGGATACAGGCCGCCATCTTGTTCGGGTAGCGCTCGAGAATGCTCTGCAGCTGGCGCTCCTGCTCCTCGTTCAGGGCGAATGCCATGACTTGTTCAATCCTGTTTGGTCGATGGGTTTGGCCAGGGACGTTGGGGCTCGGCCTGGCTCCCGCCGCCGCAAGTGGTTCTGGGGGAGTTGGGTTCGCGCCAACGAGCGCGACCGGACAGACAAAAATTGGCTAGAAAGACACTCCCTGTGGCCAGGGCGAGCGCACCGTAGTGAGGTGCCAAGTCGGGTGTCAAGAGCACTCTAAGAGGGGCTAAGTCAGCGACTCCGACCGCCAATCCAGCGCCTCGGCGGTGGTGCAGCGGTAGTCGATCTGCAGCCCGCCGCGGGCGGTGGTGCCCCATCGCGCGCCGGGTCCCTCCAGGCGAGGGCGTCGCTGAAAGAAGGCCCGGTTCCGCATGCGGAAACCAGTGCTCATGAGGGCTGGGAACTTCCGCGCGAAACGACGCGCTGTAGGCTTGAGTCTCGGGCACTTAGCCGTGTAGGCTGGCGCCCTCGCTGAACCAGCGACAATGGAGGTAGGGCCGAGTGTTTTGTCCGAACTGTGGGACGCAGAACGAGGATAGTGCGAACAGCTGCGTCAAGTGCGGTTTCAACTTGAAGGGCTCTGCGGCGCCCAAGTTCAAGGGCACCATGCTGATGATGAACGCCCCGACGATCCCCAAGCCGGGGGAAGGGGCGGCACCACCAGCACCGGGCGGCGCCCCTGCGGCGCCCAAGCCCAAGCTCAAGGGGACGATGCTTGGTGTCGCGCCGCCGTCAGCCGGTGGCGTCGCCCCGCCTGAGGCGCCGGCTCCCGCTGCGCCTCCGCCACCAGCTCCGCCATCTCCGGAACCCCCGGGCGGTGGCGTGAATCCGCTGGGCGGAACGATGGTCGCGGACATGAGCCCCGTGGGCGACATCCCGGCACCTCCCGCTCCACCAATGCCCGACGCAGGCGGAGGTTTCCCGCCGCCTGGTGGCGATCCGATGGGACCGCCGCCCGGTATGGGCGCGCCGATGGGCGGACCGCCGCCTGGCGCGCCGATGGGCGGACCGCCTGATATGGGTCCCCCGCCTGGCGGCCCGATGGGTGGACCACCG
>CAZWSK010000360.1:0-1866 GCA_964636445.1 uncultured Chloracidobacterium sp. | reverse complement strand
CGGCCGACGATGCGGCCCTCGCGGGTGGTGAAAAGCTGTAGGGCAAGCCGCTGTTTCTCGCGGTAAAAGCCGATCGTGTCGATGTCACGTTCGGCCGTGGTCGCCATCTTTTGCGTCTCGCTCAGGCTGAGGACCGTGCGGTGGAGGTCGCGGTATTTGGCGGCAAGTTCGTACTTGCCTTCTTCTGAGAACTGCCACATGCGGCGTTCGAGAGTTTTGGCGAGTTCTTTGTCCTTGCCTTCGAGCAGCGTTTTGACGTCGGCCGAGGCCTCCTGATATTCGTCCTGCGTGCAGAGGCCTTTGACGCACGGGCCGAGGCAGCGTTTGAGATGATACTCGAGACAAGGCCGCGGCAGACGGCCGTCGATCTCGATGTCGCAGGTGCGAAGCTGAAAGGCACGGTTGACGAGATTCAGCGTGTTGCGAGCGAGGCTGGCGGGCAGGAACGGGCCATAATAACTTGAGCCGTCGCGCACAATGCGGCGAGTGATAACGACCTTGGGGAAAGGCTCGTTGGTCAGCTTTAGATGCGGGTAGGATTTGTCGTCCTTGAGAAAGACGTTGAAGCGAGGGCGGTGCTTTTTGATGAGGTTGGCCTCTAGGATCAGCGCCTCGACCTCGTTATCGACGACGATGAATTCAAAATCGGCGATCAGCCGCACGAGCTGGCGCGTTTTAGGATCGTGATTGCGGCTGGATTGAAAATACGACCTGACGCGGTTGCGAAGATTTTTGGCCTTGCCAACGTACAAGATCTTTCCGGCCTCATTCTTGTGAATGTAGATGCCGGCACGCGTGGGGAGCGTTTTGAGTTTCTCCGCGATGGTCACATATTGATTATATGCCCGTGAACACGGTAGTAACAGACGACGTCGAAACGGCTGCCCGCATTATCCGCGAGGGCGGGACGGTGGCGTTTCCGACCGAGACGGTTTACGGGCTCGGGGCTAACGTTTTTGACGAGGCGGCAGTCGCGAAGATATTCGACGCGAAACAGCGGCCCGCTGACAACCCGCTGATCGCGCATATTGCGACGCTCTCGCAGATGCGGGATCTGGCCACAGAGATCACAGCGAACACAGCGAGACTGATAGATAGGTTTTTCCCCGGGCCTTTGACCGTCGTGTTGCGGAAGACAGAGCGGGTGCCCTCGATCGCGACCGCGGGTTTGGGGACGATTGGCGTAAGGATGCCGAGGGGCGAGGTGGCACACAGGTTCCTACTCGCGTGCGGCGTGCCCGTCGTTGCCCCGTCAGCGAATCTTTCGGGCCGGCCTAGCCCAACCACGTGGCAGGCGGTGCTCGAGGATCTGGATGGTCGCATCGATTGCATTCTGCGAGGTGAGCCCACAGAGATAGGGCTGGAATCGACTGTCGTCGACTGCACCGGCGACGTCCCTGTCCTGCTGAGGCAGGGAGCGGTCTCGCTGGAGGACCTTAGGGCCGTCGTGCCGGAAACAAGGACATTAGAGCGAGGCGAAACGGAAGAGAATCGCAGCCCGGGACTGAGGCATCGGCACTACACGCCTGACGCCCGCGTTGAGTTGAGCGACGGCGTCATTCCGGCCGCGGAACGCGGTCAGGCAGCTTGGATCGGCGTTGGACGCGATGACGTGTCAGGGTTCGCCCTTGCAAAGCGATGTAGTTCCGTAGAGGAATACGCTGCATTGCTGTTCGAATTTTTTCGCGAATGCGACCGACAGGGAATTCGAACGATCTATTGCGAACGAGTCGCGGAAGACGGCATCGGGGCCGCCCTGATGGACCGGCTCAGTCGGGCTGCGAGCGGCTGATCAGTTGCTTGTGACTGCGACGATCGCGAGTCTGCCGTTGTCGCGAATGACCTCAGATGCGAATTCGCCCGTTG
>CAZWSK010000359.1:0-1869 GCA_964636445.1 uncultured Chloracidobacterium sp. | reverse complement strand
CTGTGGAAAAAATGTGAAACGTTTCACATTTTGAGTGTGAAACGTTTCACATTTCAAGAAAACCCCGTGTTTGTCGAGGAAAATGGGTACGTAGCGCAATGGTAAATGGCCTTTGTCGCGGGTGTGCGCCCCGGATTGGTAGAGATAATACGCCGGTTGGTCGAAGGTCCGCGAGGAACTGCCTACTCACCAAACGGGCGATTTCCATTTCGCACACCGTGTCGCATTTTGACCGATCCGTTTCGCGGTATTAGAGATGTTCAGACAATCCGCACAGTTCACGCTTTTAATGAAACCTTTCTACTCCGTCTATCGATACTAGAGGCGAGAGGTACAGAGATATGAAGCAAACTGACGACGGACGAAGGAGCTTTCTACGGGACGCTTCGGTGGCGGTGATGTCGGTGCCGCTGCTGATGGCGTGCGGGGCAGCGGGCTGGCACAGCGAGGCGGTGATTCGATACTGGATCGGATCAGGCGGAACGCTCGGCCGGCGGGAACTGAGGGGATGGGCGCGATCGATGTTCCGGCGGACGTCAGTTGGCGAACGGCCCTGGCGAGCGCCGCGGACGAGGGCGAGCGGATGGTGATCTCGGGGACGATATTCAAGAGCGACGGAAAGACGCCCGCGCCGAATGTGCTGATCTACCTCTATCACACCGACGCGCACGGCATCTACGGACGCGCGGGGCAGCACAAGCATGGGAAGCATCGTGGTTGGATGCTTACCGACGAGAAAGGGCGATACGAATTTTCGTCGATACGGCCTGCGTCCTATCCAAATTCCACACAGTCACAGCACGTGCATATGACACTTACTGGAGTTGATTTCCGCGAAGACTGGATCGACTCGATACTATTTGAGGGCGATCGGTTTTTGACCGAGCGCGAACGGCGGCCGGATCGTGGAGTTTTGAATCACGTCGTAAAGCTCGAAAAGGACGCTAACGGCATCGGCCGGGCGGTGCGGAATATTCAGTTGAGCTAACGACAGTTATTGTTCGTCCTCACGCGGCCGCACTACCTCGACACTGCATTGGGCGGAGGTCACGACGGAGGTCGAGACGCTGCCGAGTCGGAGCCTTTCAAATGCGCTGTGAAGGTCGCGTGTCCCGACAAAGATCGACGTGGCATTCCACTCGTTCGCCTTTTCGAGGATCACGGTCTTCGCATCGCCTTTTACGGTTTCAACCGCGGTCGTGAGGCCGATGTTGTTCAACTCTTCCCTGCCCCACTCCAGCATTGCGGCGACACGCGATTCCCGGCTGTCGAGGTAATCATTGATCATCGCCGCCGCACGCGGGAGGCGTGTGGTAAGCTGCGTGGGCCTGGTGCCGTCGTCGACGGCGAGAAGAAGTGCCTCGGCATCGGCGGGCCATACTCGTTTCCCGACCGTATAGATCGCCTGCTCGGCTGCAGGCGAACCGTCCACGCAGACAAGAAGCCGCGGAGCCGCGGCGCCGACTGACGGCCGGGCGACCCTCACCGAAACGTGCGCATCGGTGACCACACGCTTTGACACGCTGCCGAGAAAAAGGCGCTGCAGGCCCGACTTACCCTGAGAGCCGACCACGACAAGGTCCGCTCCCCATTTGTCCGCCAGATCGATCAGCACCCACGCGGGCGTTCCGATCAGCACCTCAGAGCGAACATTCCATTCAGGAAAGAGATCCGTGACGAGCTCTTTTGCACGCCGGGCGGCCTCCGTCGCCTCCTGCGTCACCTGCTCGGCATGCGATTGGGCCCTTTTAATGCCGGCCTCGACTCGCGCGGGCATCAACGTCTGACTCAGGACCTCTGTCAGGTCGGGGCTGCTCATCAGCAAGTCGCCGATCGACGCGATCATCACCTCGCAATCGCGCGGCAGGC
>CAZWSK010000358.1:0-1871 GCA_964636445.1 uncultured Chloracidobacterium sp. | reverse complement strand
TCTCTTCGATCTATCAATGACATGATGAGATGAGCACCATGAAGCACCCTCGTCGGAGCCGGCGAAAAGGTAGTTCTCAACCCGAGAGCAACGCCGCGCAGGGCACGTTCGGCGGGATTGTTGTCGAGGCTGAGGCGATCGTCGTCGAAGCAGCGCGTGAGCCTAGCCAACGTGACCGCATGTAGCGGAAGGCTGCGGCAAGGTCCGACTGGTCGGACAGCTTCATCGTGACCTTCTCCGCCCAAGCTTTGAGAGCCTCAGCGATCGGGCGCGAGCGCAACTTCCGTTCGCGCCGCCGCTCGTCGGGTGTGATGCCGTATGGCGGCTTCAACATCGTAGAGCGCGCCGATCCAATCGAGAGCTTCACCGAGGCGCGCCAAGGATAGTTGGTTGAAAAACTAAATGCGCTCCAGCTTGTTTCCCAAAGTCCCGGCACAAACTGCCAGCGCTTCCTGCCCGCACAACTCCCGGATGCGAGTTCCGACCTTTGTCGGCGCAAGGCGGATTACGATAATTGGATGAGGGCGGACATGCGTCGGGCACGGTTTGCTTTTTATTGCTTTGTCGTTGCGCTCATGCCTCTCTTAACGTCGCGGGAAGCGGTCGGCTGTTCAAGATTGCCTCCACTTTAGGCGTGCCCTTATCAGCCTTCTTCGAAGGAGCGCGAGAAGAGGTCTTTAGCGCGATTGGGGAGGCATCGCCGCTCGCCATGCTATCAATCCCTATGTTTTAAGATTGCTGCAGGCGGTTTGTGCCGTTAACGAAATGGACCTTCGGCGTTCCCTGACAAAGCTTGCCGAGCAATTGGCTGCAGCCGCGTACCCGCGCGGCGCGATTAGTGATAGGGCGATGCTCGACAAGTGAGCGCGCTTCGAAGCGAGGGCCGAGCTGTTATGGCCAATTTGTCAAACTGGCGGAGCTGTTGTTACCGCCGCCCAGAGCCTTATAGTCACACGATTTTGGAGCGCAGCTTTGCGCGGCCATGCTTGCCGGCGGCGAAATAATCTCACTAGCCGAGTTGATCAGGCGGGAGCGGTTCGAGCAAGTTCTTCGCTATTACCACTATCGAGGCAACCGGCATCTATGGTAGCCTTTGTCAGGCGGCCATCGGAATCCGCGATAAACCTATTCGGCGGGCTCGTCGTGGATGCCGCCGGAAAGACGGCGAACCGCTTTTTCCTATCACGTAGTTAGGTACGGTCGGGACCCTGGCGGGGTTTTGAGCGAAGCCGCGAAATTTGCTCGCGACTTTTTGCAACAGCCTCTTTCGTCTTCTCGATCTGATCCATGAAGCCGACGCAGGCTGCGTCAGACCCTGAGATCATGATAGCTGATTGATTGATCAGATCACGCGAATCGGCGCAAAGCCGCTTCGTGTCGCGGACAGGATTCCGCTTTGCCATTGCGCGCTCCTTCCCACAGGCGGGAGCGCGATCGTCTCTCAGTCACCAGCGCCTGGATCAGATCCCTGCCGATGATTTTGGCAACCTACACCAAACGAAAGAAGTTAACGAGAGGAAACGCCCGTGTTTTCGCTAATTAGTCAACCTCGCACTATGATATTTTCCAAAATGCATGCCTTGCAACACAGTCGTATGGCCTGCGCATGCTCTCGATGTGGATACTGCAATTCTTCGCGTTTTTCGGAAGGTTGTCGAACGAGCGGGGTCAGTCGTTCGACAGCGACGGTATTCGCCGTCTGTTCCACCGTGACCTCGATGCCAAGGCGGCCAAAAGCGCCGCGCGTCTGCACCTGCATCTCGGGAAAGCTTTTCAAATCCTTGTAACTCGAATGCGGTCGAGCCCTTTGAGCATCCCATTGATCGCCCCTTCAATTAGCTTGGCGTCATCGGGTCTTTCGACATAAAACG
>CAZWSK010000357.1:896-1875 GCA_964636445.1 uncultured Chloracidobacterium sp. | reverse complement strand
AACGTAACGCGACGGCGACGGCCATTCGTGTCCCGGCAATCCACTTGATATCCGACGTACTTCCCTGTTGCGGAATCGCGCCGTAGATCGGGGTTGATCTTACGTTCGTATTCTACTTTGCGGATCGTCGCCACGGCTACGGGGCCTCAGACTCGTCAGGCTCGAATACGAGGTCAGGCTTTGGAAGCCGCGCCCGTGCCTCAGCCAGAGCTTTTTTGAAGTTCTCGGGCGTGAAGTCATCGCCGAGCCCGTCGAGGACCTGTTCGATAAGCCGTTCTTCTTCCAGGTCCCCGCAATCGACGAGAGTCCCCATGTGCCGGTAATCGTCGTCGGTCTCGAGCGGGTGTTCGAGAATCGCCTTTATCGTGTGTTCCTTGCTGTTGCTCATTGCTAATCGTCGCCGGCAGGATCATTGCCGATGTTACTTAAAACATCCGGCCAATCAAGAATTTGCGATAACTGCTCTCTCTCGGTTGAATACGGCAGAGGTTCTAACCCCTCCCACTCACGAAGTCGGTCCTCGTAGTCGATCACGAGGCGAGTCAAAAGAGCCTGGATGTTTGCCTTAACATCGACACCTTCCTTTCCAAAACCGGACAATGCTGACTCAATAACAACCCGGAGAAGATGCAGCGTTGTGGCCTGCATCGCTCGGATTTCGGCAAGTTCTCGTATCAAGTTCTGATCTTTCATAGCCTTTTTTTGAACATCCTTTGAAAGCCGATCGAAACCCCGCGAATCTCTATGTCGTCCTTGCTGAAATGAAGGTCCTTAACGCCACCGCCCGATGCTCGCAGCGTCAACATGCCGTCGCCGGCCCATAGGATCTTTTTCGCAACCAGCTCGCCCGTCGGAATGATGTAGACAACGCAGATCGCCTCGAACATGCAATCACGCTTCGTGAACTTCTTTGTGAAGATTAGTAGGTCGCCGTCGTAGATGCCTAAGTCCTCCAAGGAACAGCCGCGAACGATGAGGG
>CAZWSK010000357.1:0-886 GCA_964636445.1 uncultured Chloracidobacterium sp. | reverse complement strand
TACTCGCAGGGATCGCGACGGACGCCATCTGTTCCCGCGGCGTAAACGGGACCACGCTACCCGCGCCGACCTCGCCGAGTATCGGCAACTCGATCGTTTTATATGGCTTGGCTTTAGGCACTACGTTTCTTTTTAGCTGGCTTTTCGTGTGACAACTCACCTTCCGGCCGCCGCTTAACTATCTTCGCGTCTGCATCCTCAAGGTTCTGCAGCCGGGCGGCATCTTCCTTATAAGTAGCGGTCGCCGTGCTGATCGCATGATGTTCGGCTGAGGTTATTTTCAATCGGCCGTCCTGATGATAGTGATACAGACCGCGAAGCATTAGTTCCCGAATTACATAGCCCGGCTTCCGGTCGTGTTCATCGGCGATACGCTCTAATTCCCGCTTCACAGACTCGGACACGCGCGTTGCCACGCCGATATCTTTCTTCTCGTAATCAGGCACGAAATCAATCCTACAAATGTTTTTTTGCAAATTCATTGTTTTCGGTGTTTTTTTTGTTGACAATGTTTACAATGTTCCGTATATTCATATCCGAGATGGAAAACACAGAGCAAACAACTGACAAAGTTCAGATCGCGGCAAGGATTGATGCGTCGCTTTTTACAGTCATCGACAAGTTTCGAGCCGACGAGGATCGGAATATGTCGAACATGATCGAGCGGCTGCTCAAGACCCATCCGCGCGTCCAGGAGATTTTGGAAAGCCAACCGGCCACAGCCGGGGCATAAACAAGTTGAGCGGGGAGAGCTGGTGCACAGCTAGGTCTCATAAGCCAAGCCGACGGTGTTCAATTCACCGCCCCGCAACCAAGCTCCAAAGGTGACGACGTGGGAACCGTCACCACGAGGGCGACAACCCTGTAGGCCTGTCGCCCTCACCCC
>CAZWSK010000356.1:0-1919 GCA_964636445.1 uncultured Chloracidobacterium sp. | reverse complement strand
GGTGGTTGGCCTTGCGTAATCCGCACCGGCCGTCGGCGAGCGCTTGCCGACAAGCGAGAATTATAGCATCTGGCGGCTAGTCGAAACAATACCGCTGTCGGATCGAATGTGCGGCTTCGCCGCCTGATGAGCGGAAAGGCTCTGCCTTTCCGGGCGTCCGCGAAAGACGTTGAGGCTACGCCTCCCTACTTATGGCGCGGAGGCGCAGCCTCGGTGTTAGATGGCATATCTACGGAAAGGCAGAGCCTTTCCGCTCATCGGGCGGCGAAGCCGCGATCAGATCTGATTTGTACATTGATATCCGGCGTACCAAAAAAATCTTGTAGTCCCCCCACGACTATGTTAAATTTGTTTTTGCGGCGGACCGCTTTCCTGCCGTCGCATTGCCTTTTAGTTCCTTACCTGATTAAACTTTAGTCGTACGACGTCCGACGTAATTCTAGAATCATAACAATGCCCGATACGCCGTTTATTCTGCAGGAAGACCAATTCACGCGGCTCAAGACCGTTCTCGAACGCCTGCGTCTCGAGTGCGCCGCTCGCGTCGTTTTCCTCATCGACCGCGACGGCCAGCCGATCGCTTTCAGCGGCGAGATCGGCAACATGGACACGACGAGCTTCGCATCGCTCGCGGCCGGCAACGTCGCCGCCACCAGCTCGATGGCAAAGCTCATCGGCGAGGATGTGTTCCCCTGCGTATTTCACGAGGGCGAACACGAGAGCATCTACATCAGCATCATCGGCCGGGCACTTCTTGTCGTCGTCTTCGACGAACGCTCGACCCTCAGCCTCGTCAAGATCCGCTCAAAACGCGGCAGCTACGAGGTCGCCGCGATCCTCGAGGAAGCGACGGCCGCCTCAGCCACATTCCAGCTTAATAACAACTCTTTCTTCGCCGAGATCACGGATGAGGATATTGACAGCCTGTTTAGTTAGTGACAGGTGACGGGTGACAGGTGACGAGCAAGAAAAGCAGTGAGACCACACGAGAAATTGGAAGTTTGGAAGAAGGCGGTTGACTTTGTAGTTAACATCTACAGGGAGACCGGGACTTTCCCTTCCGAAGAGAAATTTGGCCTCACCTCACAGATCCGGCGAGCCGCAGTTTCGATTCCCGCAAATATTGCCGAGGGAGCGGCGAGGCAGTCGGATAAAGAATTTAATCACTTTATTGCTGTGGCACAGGGATCATGCAGCGAAGTTGAAACGGAGCTCTTGATCGGATCACGTCTCGGTTTTCTTGCACCATCTGTTTATTCTGCATTGCGGGCCGAGGCAGATGCTATCGGGCGAATGCTCGTTGGATTATCAAAACACTTAAAGGGCAAGTCTCGCGATGCCAAGAATTAACTTCTTGCTTGTCACCTGTCACTTGTCACCGTTCACTTTCCTATGACTTTCATCAATTACGCATCACGCGAGATCAACTGCAAGATCGTTTACTACGGCCCGGGGCTTTGCGGCAAGACGACGAATCTGCAGTACATCTACGATTCGACCGCGCCGCAGGCAAAAGGCAAGCTCATCTCGCTCGCGACCGAGACGGACCGCACGCTGTTCTTCGACTTTATGCCGCTGGAGCTGGGAACGGTGCGCGGCTTTAAGACGCGTTTTCATCTCTACACGGTGCCCGGCCAGGTCTATTACGACGCCTCGCGAAAGCTCATCCTCAAGGGCGTCGACGGCGTCGTCTTCGTAGCCGACAGCCAGGAAGAGCGAATGGACGCCAACATCGAATCGCTCTATAACCTCGAGGAAAACCTGCAAACACAGGGCTACGAGCTGAACAACCTGCCCTACGTTCTGCAATTGAACAAACGCGACCTGCCCAACGTCATCCCGGCCCACGACCTGACCGGCGAGCTTCAAAAGAAAGGCGAACCCGTCTTCGAAGCCGTCGCCACCAACGGCACCGGCGT
>CAZWSK010000355.1:0-1922 GCA_964636445.1 uncultured Chloracidobacterium sp. | reverse complement strand
TGTTGCAGCGATTCGTCAGATCGACCGTCAGCACCGCTCCGCGGCCGTATTTGACCGATGAACTGCCGTGATTGTGGAGCTTCTCGTCGTTGTGAGCCTCCATGTCGCGGCCGGGGAAGAGGCCTTCGATGTGGGTGAGGAACTTCGAGTCGACGGCCATCATGTCCTCGACCTTGCCGTGCTCGGGGCACTCTTTGATCATCCAGACCTGGCCGTCGCGCTCGACGATCTGCGCCTTGATCTCGCCGACCTTGTCGTTGACCAGCGTCGACACATCGCGGTCGCCATTAATGATCGCCTCACGCGCCTCGATCACACACTGGGGGCACAGCGAATCCGTCTGTCGAGGAAATCCAAGCGTCGGCTTGGTCTTTTGCCACGACTTGAGGATCGGCTTGTCGGCCCACTTAGGCACGAAGCTCGGATTCGGCTTGAACTGATTAACGCTTCGGATGGCGTTAAACGCTCCGGCTGCGACGTAGGTCAATCCTTTCTCAATATGTTTGATCGGTCTCATCTCGAATTCTCCAAAAAAATTATTGCTCGGCAACGTTGCCGCGAATGCGGCGCAAGGGTGTCCTGATATTTCCTATAGCAATGACTGTGCCAGTATCTCTTGTATTTACTGTATCTATTGTATCTGTTGTATTTACTGCATCTCTTGCATCACTTGCATAGCTTGGGCCGGGTGCATCATTTCGACACACGAATTTGTAATTGTAACCATTTGACACATAAATGCAAATGAAGAGCGGCCGTTGGTTCGGGAAACCAACGGCCGCGATACTACCAGAAAGGTCTTACTGTAGGCCTCGCGGAGCTGTAGGCAAAAGGCGGATTTTCAAAGGGCAGGTTGTGTGCCGTACGGAATGACTTCTCCGCATTATCGAACCGCAGGCACGGAAACTTGTGCTTCAGGCCGAAGGTCTATTCCGATCTTTTTCGCCTCGCGTTCGATAACGCGGGGATCGGTCTTCAGCGTGTGTATCTCTTCCTGCAGGGCCAGGTTCTCGTCCTTAAGGCTCTGCAGCTGAACGCCCAGGCGTTCGTTCTTTTCAGCCTCGATCTGGGCCTCGCTAAGTGCACGATAATTGATCGACACCGTCAGCATTACAAAGATCGATGTGACTATCGCAAAGGCAACCCAAAAAGGGGCGACGCGACGTTCGCGAGCCTTTGCAGCCGTGCGACGGCGGCGGTTCTGAGTGGTCCTGCGGTCGGCCGGCGTGCCGTGTCCGCTATCCCAGTAGATATTCGCGCCCTTGCTCAAGTAGTTTCTCCAGGTCGTCCTTTGACTCGCTCTCGGCGTAGATCCTCACCAGCGGCTCGGTCCCCGAGGGCCTCATCAGGATCCAGGCGTCGTTCGCGAACAGGAACTTAACGCCGTCGATACGGTTAATCCTTTCAATTGGCCGCCCGCCTAGATCAGTGGGCTCCTTAGCAAGCTTTTCTTTAAGCTTGCCGGCGACCTCGGGCGTGAGTTTCACGCCGATCCGTCCCGATTCCAGCTTTCCGACCTTTCCGTAAAGGTCATCAAGCTGCTCTGTCAAACTTGCTCCCCTAGCGGCAACCGCTTCGGCGGCAAGAAGGCAGGCCAGGATGCCGTCCTTCTCGGGGTAATGGCCCCTGATCGAGAGGCCGGCGGATTCTTCGCCGCCCAGCACGATCTCGTCCTTATTTATCAATTCGCCGATGAATTTGAAGCCTACCGGCGTCTCGTAAAGCCTTATTCCTCTTGCGTTTGCGACCCTGTCGACCATGTGGGTCGTGGCTACGCTGCGTGCGACGCCCAAATTCCATTCGCGGCTCTCTACCAGATAGTCTGTCAATAGTGCGATCAGCTGATTCGGCGTAATAAATGTGCCGGTCGAATCGATGACGCCAAATCTGTCGCCGTCGCCGTCTGTCGCGAGCCCAAGTGT
>CAZWSK010000354.1:0-1931 GCA_964636445.1 uncultured Chloracidobacterium sp. | reverse complement strand
GGGCGTTGTATTTCCTGTCGGGACGGAAGCCGCGGCAGATCGTTCCGTCACGGCTTTTGCGCCACTGGGCCTTGGAGCTATCCGGAATTCCCGAATGGTTGTTCTATGAATGCCGCGACACAGTCGGCGACGGGGCAGAGGCAACGGCGTTACTGCTTCCCAACAATTCTGCGATCGACGAGACGCCGCTGAACGTACTCGTCGAGGGCCAGTTGCTCCCGCTACGCGGCGAGACTGAGGAAACACAGCGCGAGGCTGTAACCGACGCATGGGCAAGGATGAACTATTCGCAGCGATTGGTTTATAACAAACTGATCTCCGGCGCATTCCGCGTCGGGGTTTCGCAGCTACTCGTTATCCGGGCACTCTCCCAGCTTTCCGAGCTTCCAACCGACATCATAGCCCATCGGCTGATGGGCGAATGGCAGCCGTCGGCAGCATTTTTTACCGGCCTGATAGACCCGGAACTGGATGCCGACGAGACGCCTATCGCCCGGCCTTATCCATTTCACCTTGCACATCAGATCGACTTCACGCCCGAGGAACTTGGTAAAGTTTCCGACTGGCAGGCTGAATGGAAATGGGACGGCATCCGTGCGCAAGTGATCAAACGGGCGGGTGAGGTCTTCATCTGGTCACGGGGCGAGGACCTGATGACCGAGCGCTTCCCCGAGATCGCCGACGCCGCGTACACCCTGCCTGACGGGACGGTGCTCGACGGCGAATTGCTGCCTTGGCGCGATGGCAGCGTACTGCCATTCACCGAAATGCAGCGCCGCATCGGGCGCAAGAACCTGACGAAGAAGATCCTCGACGAGGTACCGGTGATGCTGCAATGCTACGATCTGCTCGAATACGAAGGCCATGATATTCGCTCATTCGACTTCAAAACTCGCCGGCAGATCCTCGAAGAACTTTTAGAAAAACTGCCTGCAGACGCACGCGACCGCTTTCGTCCGACAGAGGTCGTCAAAGCAAAAAGCTGGTCTCAACTCGCCCAGAAACGCGAAGAAAGCCGCAGCCTGGGCGTCGAGGGATTCATGCTGAAACACCGCGGCTCGCCCTACCGCGTAGGCCGCCATCGCGGCGACTGGTGGAAATGGAAGATCGACCCGCTCACTGTCGACGCCGTGCTGATCTACGCTCAGAAGGGCTCTGGCAAACGCTCTAACTTATTTACTGACTATACTTTCGCAGTTTGGAAAGGCGACGAACTGGTGCCTTTCGCCAAAGCATATTCGGGCCTGACGAACGAAGAGATCCGCAAGGTGGACCGTTTTGTCCGCGACAACACGATCGAGTCATTCGGACCGGTCCGCAGCGTAAAGCCGGAACTGGTTTTCGAGTTGGCATTTGAGGCGATCCAGCGTTCGACACGTCATCGCTCGGGCGTCGCGGTACGCTTTCCCCGCATCGCGCGTTGGCGCGATGACAAGACGATAAAAGACGCGGATTCGATCGAGACGATCCTGGAGATGCTCGATGCGTGGCAGTCCGCGGCCCCGTCAAAAAATAATTACTAATTAGCAAATTAATAGTTAGCCTGTGTAAGAGTGCGATGAGGAACGACCCGACGGTAACAAACATCTTCGACCTGGATGGACGACGTTACCCGCACATGAAGGTGACCAACGAGCCGTACCCTCGCGCGTTGGCGACCCGAGCGATCGAGGATGACGGTGCGGAATACCACGGAGCGTTCCTGCCCAGAACCGGCGCCCGCATTCTGATAGATTTTCTCAACAAGACCTTTCGTCTGCGCACTTGTGATATCCCTATCGACGGCAGCTTTTCGATGCCGTGTACGCAATATTATCGCCGCCGCTGTGTGGCACCGTGCGTCGCAAAATTGTGTTCGCACGAGCGATACATGGAGCGCGTCGCGCTCGTGCGCGCGTTCCTGGCGAACAAACGCCCGGACGTTCGCTTTT
>CAZWSK010000353.1:0-1947 GCA_964636445.1 uncultured Chloracidobacterium sp. | reverse complement strand
TATCGCGATCGCATCGAGTTTCATCTCGGCCCAGCGGCCGAGGTCATCCCGACACTGTCCGGGACTTTCGATCTCGTATTTATCGATGCCGACAAGCCAAATTATTCGAACTATTTTGATCTAACGATAGATCGGGTCCGGCCGGGCGGCTTTATCATCGCCGACAACGTCCTCTGGAGCGGCCGTGTGCTCGACGACGAAAAAGACGAAGACACTCAGGCCTTGCACGATTACAACGGCAAGATCCTCGCAGACGAGCGTGTCGAAAATATCCTGCTGCCGATACGAGATGGGTTGATGGTAGCGAGGAAAAGATAGCTATCGCGCGGCCCGGATAATGTCCGCAAACACGCCCGCCGCGGTGACGTCGGCACCGGCTCCGGCGCCTTTTATGACGAGCGGTTGTTCCGAGTAGCGGTCGGTGTAGAAGAGTACCGCGTTGTCCTTGCCGGCCAGGTTGGCGAAGTTGTGCTCGGGACCGATCGACTGCAGGCCGACGGAGGCCACTCCGTTATCGAAGGTCGCGATATACTTGAGTTTTAAACCCTGCGACACCGCGTTATCGAGCAGCGACCGGAAATGCGCTTCGTTACTCGTCATCTCGTCGTAAAAATCCTCGACCGACCCATCAAGACACGACTTCGGGAGAAAACCGACATTCTCGACGTCGGACATTCCAAGTTCGTAGCCAGCCTCCCGTGCAAGGATCAGGATCTTGCGTGCTACGTCCGTGCCGCTCAGGTCCAGCCGCGGGTCTGGTTCGGTGTAGCCCTCGTCCTGAGCTTGGCGTACGACTTCCGCGAACGGTCGCGAGCCGTCGAAGTTATTGAACACAAAATTCAGCGTCCCGGATAGGACCGCCTCGATCCGTCTAACGCGGTCGCCGCTGCGAAGCAGGTCACCGAGAGTATGGATCACGGGCAGGCCGGCACCGACATTTGTTTCAAAGAAAAAATTTGCGCCGTACTCGCGGGCCAGGTCCTTTAGCCGGCGGTAATTCGTATACGCCGACGAGGCCGCAACCTTGTTGCACGCGATGATCGAGATGCTGCGCTCGAGAAGTTTTGGATACATCTCGACGACGGCTTCGCTGGCGGTCACGTCGACGAAGACAGAATTTCTCAGGTTGCTGTTAATGATCGAATCGGTGAATTGTGCGACCGAACTTTCTGTTGCATTTACAAGCTGCGCGGCAAATTCCTGCAGGTCGAGCCCATCCTCGTCAAAGATCGCACGTTTGCTGTTAGCAAGTCCGACGACACGCAGGTTGAGCCTGAGGTCTTCCTGCACGTGATCGTGCTGCCGCTGCAATTGACCGAGCAGACGACTACCGACGGCGCCAACGCCGGCTATGTAAATATTCACCTGCTTGCTGCCGTCAGAGAAGAATTCCTCGTGCAGCGTGTTCACAGCCTTTTGTACGTCTCGAGTCGGGATGATCGCTGAAATATTCCGCTCGCTCGAGCCCTGTGCGATAGCGTGGATGTTGATGCCGTTCTGGCCGAGCGTAGTGAACATCTTGCCGGAGATACCCGTGTGCTCCTTCATCCGATCGCCCACCAGGGCGAGGATCGAGAAGCCAGTCTCGACCTTGAGCGGCTCGATCTTTCCGGTCGTGATCTCGTATTCAAATTCGCTATCAACTGCCGACTTTGCAAGAGCTGATGATGTCTCCTCGATAGCGACGCAGATCGAGTGTTCAGAAGAGCTTTGGGTGATCAGAATGACGTTTATCTGCGAGCGTGCGAGAGCGTCGAACAACCGCTTCGAAAAGCCCGGTATGCCTACCATGCCGCTGCCCTCGAGATTGAGCACCGCGATCTCGTCGATGCTCGAGATACCGCGGATCAACTCGTTTGCGGCCGCAGATTCCGATTCGATCAGCGTACCGTGTTCGTCCGGAGCGAAGGTATTTTTGACCAGTACCGGAATACCCTTCGCCATCAC
>CAZWSK010000352.1:0-1966 GCA_964636445.1 uncultured Chloracidobacterium sp. | reverse complement strand
GGCCGTAAGCCTGGCGAAGCCCTTTGTCCGCAACGGTACGGCGTTGAGACGCTCGAGCGTATCAGACGCAAGCTCGGTTCATATTCGTTCTCAGCCCTGTATCAGCAGCGTCCGAGTCCGGCTGAGGGCGGGACGTTTAAGAGGGAATGGTTTAAGAAGATCATCGACCGTGCGCCTGAGGGCTTGCAGTGGAAGCGCGGTTATGACCTCGCGATCTCGACAAAGACGACCGCCGATTACACCGCGAGCTTTCGGTGTGCGAAGGACGCCGAAGGGAATCTGTACATTGCCGACGGCTTTCGCCGCCGCATCGAGTACCCCGAGCAGCGGCGTTACATCATCGAGCGTATGCGTGACGAGCCCAACACCGAGCACGGCATCGAATCGGCCCTCCACGGCAAGGCTCTCGTTCAGGACATCCGCCGCGACGGCCTCGCACTGACACGGCCGCTCCGCAGCATCTTCGTCGACAAAGACAAACTAACCCGCGCCCTCGCCTGGCTGAATTATGCCGAGCAAGGAAAGCTCTTTCTGGTCCGCGGGCCGTGGATAGACGAGTTTGTCGAAGAGATCGCCGCCTTTCCCACCGGCCGACATGACGACCAGATCGATGCGGTGTCTATTGCTGTCGGGATGCTGGCGAGGACGGGGAATGGATTCCATGCGTTTTAATCGATAGGTGCGGCGAGCGTTAAGCTCCCCTCCTTACGAAGGAGGTGTGGCGTCCCGATGTTCTTTCTCGGGATGACGGGGTGGTTTTTATGAGCCCGGCGTTCAATGTTTTTGAAATGATGTAGCGCGTATCTTCTTGCTTGACCATACCGTAACTAAAAACCACCCCGTCCGCCGAAGCGGCGGCCACCCCTCCTTTGTAAGGAGGGGAGCTTTGATTCTTGCTATCAATGCGTGAGTGAAATTATTATGGCGGTGATATGCGTGTGGGAATTATTACTTTATTGATAGCCGCGGTTGCGGTGTCGTTTGGGTGTCAGAAAGCGGAGCAGAAGGCGACGGCGGTGAAGCCGACGCCTTCGCCGGTGCCGGTCGTTGAGACGGCGTCGACGCCGCTGCCTAAGTTGGTGTTGAAGCATGACGAGGCGTTGGAGGCTGAGATCGCGAGGATCGCGGCGGGGGCTAAGGGAAAGGTCGGGGTGGCGGCGATCGCGATCGATTCGGGCGAGGCGGCGTTTGTGAACGGCGACCAGCATTTCCCGATGCAGAGCGTTTATAAGCTGCCGATCTCGATGGCTGTGATGGAGCAGGTCCGGCTTGGCAAGATCGACCCGGACGCGCCTGTCGCTGTGAAGAAGGAGGACATGGTGCGCGAGGGAATGAGGTCGCCGCTGCGCGATCAGAATCCTGAGGGCGGCCAGTTTTCGGTGCGCGATATGGTGCGGTTTGCTTTGGTGGAATCCGACGGCACCGCCAGCGACGTGCTGATGCGTGTCGCGGGCGGCGCGGGTGAGATACAGGCATTTTTGACGAGGCTGAACGTCAACGATATGAAGGTCGTGAACACTGAGAAAGAGTTAGGCAGCGACTGGGACACGCAGTACGCCAACTACGCGACACCCGCGGCTGCGGCTGAGCTGCTGCGGCATGTCGATCCGTGCGTGACGGCGACGGGCGACGACCCGCGTTCGTGCCGCATTCCGGGGCCGTACGTAATGAAGCCCTTTGACCCGATGTTCAACGACAAGCTCGTGTATCGTTCGATGGCGGAATCCATTCCCGGCGAGATGCGTCTCAAACGCCTTTTACCAAAAGGGACCGAGGTCGCGCACAAGACCGGCACCGGCGGAACGAAAGACGGCGTGACCGGCGCGACTAACGATATCGGCATCATAAGATTGCCGGACGGCAAGCATATTGCCATTGCGGTCTTTGTGGCCGATTCGTCTGCTGACGAACGAACACGCGAGGCGGTGATAGCGAAAATAGGGAGGGCCGTTTGGGATAAGTGGGC
>CAZWSK010000351.1:1725-1968 GCA_964636445.1 uncultured Chloracidobacterium sp. | reverse complement strand
ACCGAGCCGTCCCCGAATGCCTGCACCTGGATGCGGTACTTGGCCCCGGCCTCGACCGGCACGGACAGGGCTGAATTAGCGGGGGTCGCGTTGTTATTGATGGTCTGGTTGCTGGCCAATCTGGCGCCGATCACATTCGACGTATTCCGCTTCGACACCCGCCAGCGGTCGACGTTCGAGTCATACCATCGATCGGCCGATTCTCCAGGGTAGATAACGATATCGCCGCCGGTGTCACAGATA
>CAZWSK010000351.1:0-1715 GCA_964636445.1 uncultured Chloracidobacterium sp. | reverse complement strand
TCTCGGCCGTTGAACTCGAGCTCTGGTGCGCGATCGTCAGTGGAAAGCTGCCTACATTGACATCGACGTGTTCCTGTCCGTCAAAAGGGAACCCCGCACCCGCCGGGCTGTAAAGAAAGCCGGTGATCGTCCTAGCCGCGTCGGTCGAGTGGCAGATGATCTTTTCGTAGGTGATCCCGAGATCGCCGCCGGCGCCAACGCGATAGTTGTTCTGATTCGCCGTTATCTGAGCCGGCCGTATCGGTGTTGATATAAAATTCTGGGCCAGGACCGGCATGTCCTTGAACCGCATACCGATATAAGGCCGGTTTTGGTTGATCGCCAGCCATTCAAAGAATCCCGCATACAGCGAATAGATCGGCGATCCGCCGCCTTCATCCTCACCGTAATTTCGATACACGCCATACCCGTCCTGAAATTCATGGGTGATATCGTTCGCCCGGCCGAACGCTGCCACTGGCCGGTGGGGACCTCCCGGCGTGACGGCGGCGTTCGCTGCAATCAGCGTCGTGCGCGTGTTTAGCGGACCGATTGCGGAGTTGGGCGTCCTCAACACAGTTGAATATTCCGTATATCTGAGTATCGCCGAGCTTCCTGCCGAACGGTGCAAACTCATCCAGCGTGATCACAGTCGAGCCGTCATCCTCAACGAGACAGTGTGTCCGGCTGACCGTACATGCATTAAACGACACGTTCCCGGTCACGCCTGAGACGTCGTTGATCATCCCGGAGCGGACCTTGCAACCCGTAAACGCAATGTGACACGGATCCTCGATGGAGCAAGCGATCTGTGCGGTGCTGTTCGCGACGACGAAAGGATGCTCATTCGTTGGGACCTCATTCTTGATAAACCAAGTCAGCCCTTCCTCAGCTCCGCCGTCGAAGATTATCGAGTTATGGTCACCTGTTACGCGATAAACGCTGCCTGCACGCCCATCCTGATAGACGTGCAGCGGCACGTCGGTGGCGTCGCCGGTCGCGGCGTGGTAGACCTCGGCCTCAAAGGCATTTGTGACCGACACGATCCACGAATACATCTTTCCGGGTATCTCGACGCGCCGGTTTACATCGTTCGCACTGAATCGCTTTGCAACAGGCGTTGCCCCGTTGAGCGCGATCGTCTTGTCGCCGTTGGTCATGCTCGCTTGAGCGATAATGCGGTTGAAATAGTGTCCCCATTGCACGGAAACAGACTCGGCCGACAAGGAGCCGGTGGTTGGCGAGCTAAGTGTAGCTGTGGAGCCGTCCTGTCCAATGGCGATGATATACGCATCTACCTTATTGAGCTTGTAGATGCGGGCACCGAGATCGTTCTTCGTCAACTGTCCGGATGTGACCTCTAAATTCGTCGTGCCGTTTACCGCGCTGATCGAGATCGTGCGGTTCTCATCGTACACTGGTGCCGGCGAGCCAGGGCCGCGTATGTCGCGCAAGACGCACTGAGACCAGCCAAAACCGCCTTCCATGAAGTCGGCACCCTCGCCGAGGAACACACGCGGATTCCGCATGTCGTAGGTCGTGTTAATCGAGCCCCCTCTGATCCCGAGACCGTTTTTTGGCACCTGAAATTCCGTGCCGTCGAATACGATGCTCAACGATTCCCACGCACCGGCATCGGCCGTGTCCTCGGTCTCGAACAGTGTTTGGCCCATCGTCGACGCATGGAGTGTGCAATAAGGGAATGCAGCACCAAAAGACGAATTCGGGGATACACC
>CAZWSK010000350.1:0-1974 GCA_964636445.1 uncultured Chloracidobacterium sp. | reverse complement strand
TGCTCAAGGAGATACAGGACTCGTACAACGTCAACACACAGACATCTGAGCTCAGCGTGCTTTCGCCTGTCCTGAATTGCGAAGTGCTCGTTCTCGACGAACTCGGCGCGACCAAACCTACCGAATGGGTCCGCGACACGATGGCGCACGTCATCAATACGCGCTACAACGACCGTAAGCTAACCATTTTTACCACCAACTACCTCGACCATCGCCCCACCGACCGCGAAGAGACCCTCGAAGACCGCATCGGTACGCGATTGCGTTCGCGGCTATTCGAAATGTGCAAAACGGTCGTGATGCTGGGTGAGGATTATAGGAAGAAATTCGATCAAGGCGTGCCTGCTTCCCGGCCCACTTCGTAATTCGTAATTCGTAATTGGTAATTGAATTAGTAGCTTCCCGCGATGACAGTTGATTTCACACCGCTCGCTTCCTGAGCGATCTTGACGCCGACGGACGCACCGATGCGTGTCGCTCCGGCCTCGAACATTGCTCTCGCATCGTCGATTCCCTTAACGCCGCCTGAGGCTTTTACGCCGAGGGCCTTGCCGACCGTGTGACGCATGAGGGCGACGTCGTTGGCGGTCGCTCCGCCTTTGGCAAAGCCGGTCGAGGTTTTTACGAAATCAGCGCCGGCGTTCTTTGCGGCGATGCATGCGCGAACCTTTTCGTCATCGGTCAGCAGAGCGGTCTCGATAATGACCTTGCAGAGGATGTGATTCTCGTGGGCTGCCTCGACGACGGCTTTGATGTCGTCCTCGACCGCGCAGTCGTCGCCGGATTTGAGAGCACCGATATTGATGACCATATCGACCTCGCGCGCGCCGTTGAAGATCGCTCGTCGGGCTTCGTAGGCCTTCACGTCAGGCAGGGTCGCACCGAGCGGAAAGCCGATGACGGTGCATATCGGAACGCCCGAACCTTTGAGAAACTCGGCCGCCTGTTTTACCCAGCCGGGATTTACGCAAACGGAAGCAAAACCGAATTCCCTCGCCTCATCGCAGAGTTTTTTGATGTCGGCGTAAGAGGCTTCAGGTTTTAACAGAGTGTGATCGATCAACGAAGCCCAGTCGTGAGCCGTCGCTGTCTCGCCGAGCACGTGCTCGATCCGTTCAGCGCCGGCGTCGACTATTCGCTCAACATCGGCGCGGCAGAATGTCGGGCAGTATTCCTCGCCCGTCAGCTTCGCCAGCACCATGTCGGTGATCTGGTCGATCAGTTGGTCGTAATTGCCGTTTGACTGCATAATTCGTTTCTCTTTGCGGCCTTTGCGGCTTTGCGGGCAAGATCAAGTTTCCCGCAAAGTCGCAAAGAACGCAAAGAAGACCTAGGTCCGATATTGACGATCAATGTTGTCGATCTTGCCAACCCGTTTTTTGTGCCGCTCCTCCGCGATCTCGGTCGAGAGGAACGCCTCGACGATCGCTTTCATCTCGTCGAATGAATTCTGGCCGGCCCCGAGCGTGAGAATATTCGCACCGTTGTGTTCGCGTGAATTCTTTGCCAAAGCGACCGAATAACACTGTGCGGCACGTACGCCGGGCACCTTGTTCGCGGTCATCGCACTGCCGATGCCGGCGCCGTCCACGATAATGCCGACATCGACCTGTCGGCCGGCGACTGATTTAGCAACAGCATGCGCGAAGTCGGGATAATCGACGGCGGCCTCGCTGTCGGTGCCGAAATCTCGGACATTTATTCCAAGATCGCCGAGCAATGACTTCAACTGTTCTTTTGTCTTGAACCCGCCATGGTCAGAACCGATCGCGACCGAGCGGACCTTAACGGGGCTTTTGCGAGGCTCTTTTTTGATCAACTCAAGCTTGAGGTCGCCGACCATGTCCTGCGCGAGCGGCGTGAACTTTGCATTAGCCGCGACGCGCACACGCGAGCCCGGCTCGAGGCCGCGCAGGTCATCCTCGGTCAGGAGCGACTTTGACGATTCGTCACGGTCCCACTCGCGCGAGCGCT
>CAZWSK010000349.1:0-1989 GCA_964636445.1 uncultured Chloracidobacterium sp. | reverse complement strand
AATGTGAATTTTGTCCTGACGGCGCCTATGGGGCCTGAGCATCCGGCGGCCGAGCACATCAAGCAGCATGGCGACGGCGTGAAGGACATTGCGTTTTATGTAGAGGATGCGGATCACGCATTCGCCGAATCGGTCCGCCGCGGCGCTACGCCCGTCATCGAGCCGCACGATTGGAACGACGAGCACGGCTCGGTGCGCAAGGCCGCGATCGCGACCTACGGCGACACGATCCACTCATTCATCTCGTACAACAGTGTCAGAAGCCCGCACGTAAGTAAGGGCTCAGGTGACAACGGCGAGGCTCCCGATAAATACACCTACGTCGGCCCGTTCCTGCCCGGCTTTGTCTCGCAGGAGGTGGCGGGCGAGGGCGTCGGGCTAATGCTGGTCGACCACATCGTCGGCAACGTCGAATTGGGCAAAATGAACCAGTGGTGCGATTTTTATCGCGACGTTTTGGGCTTTTTCCGCTACATCACGTTTGACGACAACGACATCTCGACGGAATATTCAGCCCTGATGTCCATCGTGATGAGCGACGGCCAGCACAATATCAAGTTCCCGATCAACGAGCCCGCCGAGGGCAAGGGCGGCAAATCGCAAATACAGGAATACATCGATTTTTACCGTTCAGCGGGTGCTCAGCACGTCGCTCTGCTATGCCGCGACATCCGCCACACGGTCGGCATGCTGCAGGCCAACGGCATCGAATTCCTCCGCGTGCCCGACACGTATTATGAAGAGCTGAGAGATCGCGTCGGCGAGATCGACGAAGACGTAGAAGACCTCAAGCGCCTCGGTATCCTCGTCGACCGCGACGACGAAGGCTACCTACTACAGATCTTCACCAAACCCGTCGAGGACCGCCCGACCGTCTTTTACGAAATACTGCAGCGCAAAGGCTGCAAGGGCTTTGGCAAAGGCAACTTCAAGGCGTTGTTCGTCTCGATCGAGGAAGAGCAGCGGCGACGCGGAAATCTGTAATGTCGCCGGTTAGCTTCAGGCCGTACACGCCAGAGGATATCGATGCGGTTGCGGGCGTGTTCCGCTCGAACATCCCGAAATACTTCGGTCCCGGCGAGGAGCAGGGCCTTCGGGATTTTCTGGCCGAATACTCGAATGACTATTACGTCCTTCTGCTCGACGGCGAGATAGTCGGTTCGGGCGGGATCGCTCTGAATCCTCAGCAGACGGTCTCGCTCTGCTGGGGCATGGTCCGCTCCGATCACATCGGGACGGGACTTGGACGCGAGCTTACGGAATTTCGCATTCAAAAGGCGCGTGAGAAATTCGGCGAACTGCCGCTCGTGATCGACACGTCGCAGCACACGGAAGGGTTTTACAATAAATTCGGTTTCGTGACCTGGGAACGTGTTCCCGACGGTTATGGCCCCGGCTTGGATATCTGCAAAATGAGCACTGCTATCATGCCTGCCGCCATTGCGTGAATCCAAGCGAACTCGTGATATTCCTGTAAATTCGTGGCAAAATCCTTGTCATATGGATCTCAAATACCAATCAGGTTTCGGTAACGAATTCGCGACCGAGGCTGTTGAAGGTGCATTGCCGATCGGGCGAAATTCGCCGCAGAAAGCACCGCTTGGCCTTTACGCAGAGCAGCTCTCCGGAACGGCATTCACGGTCCCGCGTGCCGGTAACAAACGAACCTGGACATACCGCATCCGTCCGAGCGTGCTGCACAAGCCGTTCGATCGAATGGATAACGGCGGGTGGCAGAGCAAGCCCGACGACATCGATGTCACGCCGAATCAACTCCGTTGGGACCCGCTGCCGATTCCCGAGGAGCCGACTGATTTTGTCGATGGCATCACGACGATCGCACTGAACGGCGACGTGATGTCGCAGGCCGGCATCGGAATCCACATCTACACACTCAACCGCGGTATGAGCGACCGGTATTTTTACAACGCCGACGGCGAGATGCTGATCGTGCCCGAGATGGGGCGGCTGGGATTTTTGACCGAGCTT
>CAZWSK010000348.1:0-1998 GCA_964636445.1 uncultured Chloracidobacterium sp. | reverse complement strand
ACGGCCGCAGGCGTCTCTAGCAGCAGCGGGATGCGTTCGTCGGCGGTTTTCTGATCCTCGACGGACACGCCGAGCCAGACGTTCGGCAGCGGCCACTGTTTGAAGTCGATGAAGTGCTGTCCATCCTCGTGCCAGGAAGCAATGTTGTCGCCCCACGGATGACCGAGCTGAGCGAGGCCGCGCATGCAATCGTAAATGGTGCTATCGCCGACGCACGTATCGAGATACTCCCGCATCCGCTCCGGCCGCTTCGTTAGCACCTGATAGGTGTGCTGCGGCGTCAGGGCCATGACCGCAAACGCCTTGTCGAGCCATTCGTCCTTCACCTTTTCGTGAAAGAGGTCGCTCATCGAATTCACGAAATAGGTCGTCGGCTTCTTACGCTTTAGCGGCGCGAGCAAGGCATCTTCGTGAAACGAGATCTCGCCGGTCCAGCGTGGGCCCTTTGGCGTTGACTTCACCAAACCCTCGTATGGTCCGCCTGGTCGCGCGTGACGTATCGCCTGCCGTTCCGCATAACAGCGTGTGCAGCCCTCGGACACGCGAGAACAGCCGCGTAGAAAATTCCAGACCTGCTCGGTCCACTCGATATTTGTCGCTTGTGCCATCAGTCCCTCGTCTCCAACAGCGTCTTGTTCGCCTCGCCCAGCTTCACGAATTCTTCCGGATTACCCGTCGGCGAATCGGGATGCAGCTTTTGTGCGGCCTTTCGATACGCGGTGATCCGCGCGGTGTCGCTGACAAGGATCTCTTTCATCGCAACGCCCGAATGCGTGGCCATGAACGCCGCCGCTGATTCCCGCGTCGATACCTTTCCCTCGGCTGACGGCAGGGCCAGGCGGCTGATAATGTCGTCGTATTTGAAAACGCCGTACCGCTCAACGCGGCGAAGGGATTCCATTGAGAGAGCTATGGCCCGCAGGTTATCGCGCCATGTCGTAAAGGCGTCGCACGGATATGCGACCTGCTGCGGCGTGCCGACGTTACAGCCCTGTGCCGCGTCCCAATGAATGTCCGTGAGCCTTGAGAACCGAAAGATAACGCCGGGCTTCTCAACGCGAGCCGTTGCCCTCAGCTGGCCGTCCTGGCGGATGTCTTTGGGCTCGACCCACATTTCGAGAACAAGGCTGTTCATCTGTGCGTCGGCCTTCCAGAGCTCGTCCTCGAGCAATTCCAGCGTTCGTTTGTACCCGACGCGGAACGGCGAGTATTTCGGATCTGTGTTTTCCATGCCCGGCCATTTGGTGATCGGGCGAATTTGTATGTTCAACATTTGTCTCCTATCAACGCCGCAAACCAGTCGAATCGGACCAGCGGCGATGCTTTTAGCTCCGTGCCGTTTTCCTCGCAATCGGCCATCGAGATCGATTTCTTGCCCAAGCCAAACGCCATTTCTTTACAGCACTTATCGACGTATCCGGCAGAGACAAAGAACGCCCGGCCATACGTCGAGAAAAAGATCATCAGCCCCGATATTGCGCCGCACTGTTCGACCGTCGCGAGCGTTCTCAACTGGTGATCCGGAAGGTTGTCGAGTGGGTAATTCAGCCGCGACACCTGTTTGGCGTCAAAGGCAACATGACGGCCGGCGGCGACGCCTGAGAAATCGATGTTTGACTTCACACGGGTCAGAAACCGGCCGGTATTGGTGCGGGCGACGAGGTCTTGGCGGTGGCCTGCCATCTTGTCATAGACAAGTTTCGAGGTATATCGCCACTCGATCGGGTGCTTCCTGACCGCAGCAATGCCCTGCGTGAGATAGACCTCGTGCGATTGCTCAAGCATCTGCTCGAACTCACGGCCAAGATGTGCCTTGTTCGCTCCGCCGTCCGACATCTAGTTGCTGACCTCGCTCGTGACGTCGATACCGGTGATCTCTTTGAATTTGTCGGCTGAGAAATTCGGCAGATCGAAAAAGACCTGGCGGCTTTTCTTATCGAGGTTCGGCCACAGATTGGCCCACGCCTCGTGCAGCGTGATGTTCTTCAGGTAGCCGTC
>CAZWSK010000347.1:0-2024 GCA_964636445.1 uncultured Chloracidobacterium sp. | reverse complement strand
ACGGACGAACGAGGCCACTGAGCGCGACATATTTGCCGTCCCGAAAGACGCCGACAGTCTTGTCGAACGTCACGAATATCTCACCGTTCGACAGGGGAATTACGTTGTAAAAAAAGAAGCGGAAGAGACGCTGGGCGAGGCGAACGTTTGCGGCGGCAGCCTTCCACGACGGAACGTCGACACGGCCGACCTCGGTGAAAGGCTTCTTTAAATCCTTCGAATGACACAGGACGTTTCGCCGCGAAAGATAGTAGTTCCCAGGCTCGGCCCATTCGATCTGATAGCCGTGAAGCTCGGGAACTGTCGCGACGCTGCGGGTCATGACTTCTTGCAGAAATACGAGCCGATCACGAGCACGTCCATCTTGGTCCGCTGGAAGCACTCGATCGCCTCGGACGGTTTGCAGACGATGGGTTCGTTCTCGTTGAAGCTCGTGTTCAGGATCACGGGAATGCCCGTCTTCTTGTCGAATGCCGAGATCAGGTCGTAATAGAGCGGATTCTCGTCGCGGGCGACGGTTTGCAGGCGACCCGTATCGTCGACGTGGTTGACGGCCGATAGCCGCTCGCGCCATTCGGGGCGGATCTTATAGACGTGCAGCATGAAGGGCGACGGATAGTCCTGCTCAAATATGTCGCTCTGCCGCTCGACCAGCACTGATGGGGCGAAAGGACGAAACGCTTCGCGATGTTTGATGCGGGCGTTGAGGATGTCCTTCATGTTTGGGAAACCCGGATGCGCGAGGATCGAGCGATTGCCTAGCGCCCGCGGGCCCCATTCCATACGGCCCTGAAACCAGCCGATGACGTTGCCGTTTTTGATCTCGTCTGTCGTCGCGTCGATCAGTTCTTCGCGGCTAAGCTCGCGGTATTCAACACCGTAGCGGTCGAGTTCGGTTTTGACGGCAGCGTCCGAATACTCGTCGCCAAGATACGAGTCGCGCATTGCCCAGCGGTTGCCTTCGCCGAGCACCGAATTGCTGACGTAAAGAGCTGCCCCAAGCGCGAGGCCGTCATCGCCCGCCGCGGGCTGGATGCAATGCTCAGTAAAAGGAGTTTCGAACAGTGCCTTGCCGTTGGCGACGCTGTTCAGAGCACATCCGCCTGCCATCGAGACCTTGTTCGTCGGCACCATTTCATGCAGGCCGTTGAGGACGTGCATGTAGTACTTCTCGAAGATCTGCTGCAGCGAGAAAGCTACGTCCATGTCACGCTGAGAGATCTCAGCATACGGTTCGCGGGGAGCCCCGAGTTCGTTGATGAATTTATCGGAGTACAGCCGATGCACGATCATCTCGCCGGCGTCGTTGATCTCCATGCCCTGGTTGGCGCCGAACGGAAGGAAGTAATCTGCGTTCAATTCGAAGCCGGCCTTGGTCGGCCGCAGGATATCCTTGAAAAAGTCGGCGTAAACATCGCTGCCGAGCGGGGCGAGGCCCATGACCTTGCCTTCGTCGCCGTATTTCGGATAGCCGATGAACTGGCAAACCGCCGTGTAAAGCGTACCGAGCGAATGCGGGACGAAAACACGCTTCAGCGGCTTTATCTCGCTGCCAACACACTCGCTAAGCATGCAGGACACGAAATCGCCCGAGCCGTCGATGGTGACGCCGGCACTGTGGTCCCATTCGGAAGCGAAATACGCGCTCGCCGTGTGAGCGATGTGGTGCTCGATATTGTGCGAGCGGAATTTGAGCGTCGACGCATCGACGCCGCACGCATCGGCGATCAGCGTGTTAAGATCGTCGAACGTCTTGCTTTTGCTGCGGATGCGGGCCAGGTTGAGGAGCTTTCCGGGATTCTTGATCGCAAACTCGAGCTTTTTGTGAAGATTCGCCGACGAATCGCGTCCGACGGCGACGTGATCGACGTCGGCAAGTGTGAGGCCGGCGATCTCAAGGCATCGAGCGACCGCGAGCTTTGGAAAACCGGCAAAATATTTCACGCGATTTAGCCGCTCCTCGGCGATCGCCGCGACTGGCTGCCCGTCAATGATAACTGCCGCGGACGAGCCCGCGTGGAAGG
>CAZWSK010000346.1:0-2037 GCA_964636445.1 uncultured Chloracidobacterium sp. | reverse complement strand
TCTTGACCATCAGCGTCGCTTTGTCGCCGTCGATCATTTCGTTGCGATACTCTACCGTTCGCTGATTCTCGGTAAAGAGAGTCTCGCGTTTGATGATCTCGTCGACGGTCGTGCCCTGTGCGACGGCCTGGCGTTCGTGCATCTTGAGCGTTCCCTCAGACAACAGAACGCGCATCGCCTTAACATCTTTGGCTTTGATCGCCTTCACGTATGTCTTAAATGTCTCGATCGGCGTTGAAGGCGGCCGCGAGCACGCGGCCATGAGCATCATGCAAACAGCCGCGATCAGCAAGAGTTTGCCCGTCAGCGTGTTTAGGTTAGATAATCGCGTAAGCATTAAAAATAGGTAGTATAGCGTAAACCAAGGGAGGGCATAAGTGGAACGACGGATTTTGAATGACGAGGAATTGGCGACGGCAATGGACATGCTCGACGGCTGGCATTCGGAGGACAAATTGCTCAAGCGGCGCTACGAATTTGCGAACTTTGCCGAGGCCCTGGCCTTCGTCAACCGCGTAGGCGAACTCGCCGAGGCCGCGGACCACCACCCCGATATCACCTTCGGCTGGGGCTACTGCGAGATCGCCCTGACGACGCACGACCGCGGCGGTGTTACTGATGTTGATCTGGCGCTAGCGAAACAGATCACGCACCTATAACATGTGGTGTTCAAACCATAAGCTGGGTTCAGGCATCTATTTGAGAGTGAAAAAACACATATTTGGGTTCGCTATAGCTGGCCTTGCCTTTTTGGTGGGCTTTGCTCCGCTGGCACCTAGTTCCGACGAGGATCTCAGTGGGCCTAGTACAGATTTCGACACGTATCGTATCGAGCTTGGGGATTTAGCAGTCGTTCCAAACCGTTATGACGGAAAGATAATCCACGCGACCGGTTCGTTTCGGAAAATGGAGGACTACGACATCGGGATCGTCGAGGACGGGCGTTTTTGGATGCGCGTAGTTTGCGTGGCGGAACGTTCTGGCTGCGAAGCTCTCTTCCGACCGCGCGGTTCCGAATATCTCTTTGATCGAGAGGCAAAGATCGAAGTGATAGGCCGGTTTAGAAATGGTGCGTCCGATCCTCACCCCCGGCAACGCGGCGAAAAAGTTCGCCTTCTGGAGATACATAAGGTTCTCGCAGTCGAACCTCAATGGGATACAACTCCAGGTGGCGGATATACCCAAGGCCCACTTCAGGATTGAGCTCTGTGCGAGGATTGCACGGGCAATGATTCTTATTCTCTACGTTTTCGGCGCGTTGCTGGTCTGGCTGAGTTTCAAGTCGCTCACCGGGGGCATCGCGTATCTGCGATACGTCCGCAGCGAACTAGCGAAGGCGGCATCAGCTTTTTCTCCATTCGCGACCGTGATCGTCCCCTGCAAAGGCCTTGATCAAGGGCTCGACGAGAACCTGAAGGCCTTTTTTGAACAAGACTATCCCAAATACGAAGTCATATTCGTCCTCGACGACCGCGACGATCCTGCCGCGACGGTCCTCGAGCGAGTGACCGCTCAATTCGGAATCCCGACGATTCGGGATAGTGACCGGCCTCCTGCAGCATCAAGAGTAGTCATCGCCGACAAAGCCACGGCCTCCGCCCAAAAAGTAGAATGTCTCCGGGAGGCTGTTCTGCATGCTGATCCACGATCAGAGGTCTTAGTTTTCGCCGACTCCGACGCCCGGCCATCGGCCGACTGGCTCCGCAGCCTCGTCGGGGCGTTAGAAGGCCCGGCGATCGGCGCAGCGACAGGCTATCGCTGGCTGATCGCACCGAAGCCGACGCCAGGCTCAGAACTTCGCTCGGCGTGGAACGCGTCGATCGCGACGGCTCTGGGACCAAATACGAAGTCAAATTTCTGCTGGGGCGGCTCGATGGCAATGCGGCGAGAGACGTTCGAGCGGCTCGACATTCGCGAGAAATGGCGCGGTGTGCTGTCGGACGACTTTGCGTTGACGCACGCCGTCAAAGCGGCCGGGCTAGAGATAAAGTTTGTCCCGGAAGCACTTACGGCATCGGTCGAGGACTGCACGTTCGG
>CAZWSK010000345.1:0-2041 GCA_964636445.1 uncultured Chloracidobacterium sp. | reverse complement strand
GGCGCAGTTATGCCTTGGGACGGCCCGCTGGCCGCCTTTGCCATGAAACTAAATAAGCCGGATGCGCCGCCGAAGTTGGCTGCGATGGCTAAACCTGAGATCGCTATGATCGCGAGGCTGACGACGATGAAACGAAACGACTTTTGGCTTTTAGACATAACTGTATACCTGTGGGGCAGGTGCTCCTGTTGCTTGAATATTCCTTCGATAAAACGGCACTTTGCATGCAGCACGCATTGAAACCGGCATGGTGGGGTTCCCGTGCGTGACCTATTCCGAGCCTAAATTCGAAAAAAACTACTTTTCGGACTGAGTTGACAAAAGTTTATATCCCGTCTGAGTTCAATGTCAAGCGTTTTTGAACATAAACGGTTGAATTAAAAGAGTTGATCGGCCGGGGACGCCGACGGCTGCCGCCTGCGGCAGAAGCAGGTGTCTGAGTCGGTCACGGTTTCCCGATGCCGGTGACAGTCGGTTTGCCATCGGCGCTGCTGCCCGACACCGGTAGCGTAATGATGCTCCGCTGTCGGTCGAGGCGGTGGCTGGGTCTGCGCCCGCGAGTGCGTCGATCTTGAGTACCTATCACGTAGAACCTATCACCTATCACAGAGACACGCCCAAAGGCTCTACCAAAACCGGCAGTTATCTCTCCCGATCAAAGGGATCTGCCTCAGCAAAGAAAAAGGGCGGGACCCTCACGGAGCCCGCCCTTTGTCTCATGTCTGCCGAGGCAGAGCTATCTAGTCATTTGTAGTCCCGGTGTCGACCGCGATGAAATCGAGATCGGCAATATTGTCGGTCAGCGACACGACACGCGTCGGTGCCGTGAAGAGATACCGCCTCGAGTTGACCGTCAGAATGTATGTTTGACCAGTCTGCAGGTTATCGAAGTGGTAGTATCCGAACGATCCGGTCTGGACCCTCATCGGCTCGGTCAAGGTGCCGCCCGACAGGACGATCTCGGCATTACGAATTCCGTTGCCGCCCGCTGTCAGCACGCGTCCGCCGATAGAGGCATTTGCGGCCGTGCGAGGCTGGAACTCAATGCCCCATCCGCCGTTGAAGCAGCCCGTGACCACCTCAGGATTGACGATCGGCACACCGCCGTCATCCCTGATGTAGAGCGACCATACGCCGTTAGCGTTCTGGAAGCCAAACGTTCCAAAGAAGGTCTGGCCTACAGGTCCGCCGACTGCTGATCCAGGCTCGACATACGGTGCTGCTGGCGCCGGTGCCGGGAAGCTGGTAACAGGCGTCTCCCACGTGGTCGGCTCAAACTGGCCCGTCACGAGCGGTCCGGCATTCGGCAACACCGCGGGTACGTAGTCACGGAATGACAACGTCACCGGATTCGCAGCCGGGATAGCTATTGCACCACCCGCGTCGCCCATTACGACGAACTTCTGTCCGCCCGGGCCTACCAGCAGCACGTCAATGTTATCCGGCAGCTGGTGTGACAGGTCATAGAGCGTCACGCGGATATTGCCAATTTGCGTCGGCCCGCCCGCGACAGTGATGTTCGACGGATAGACATCCGCCGGTCCGCCGAGGTTCGTGCAGATCGCACCGACGTTACGGAACTGCGACGCCGTATCGTTGATGTTCAGGGTTGCGTTCTGAACTTCGAAATACTCGTCGGTTCCGGCTCCGGTGAGCGTGAGCAGGACAGTCTCGATCGCCTCGGCCAGCGTGTCTCCGCAGAGCGTGACATTGACCGTCTTGAGCGTATCACCAGGATTGAAGGTTACATTCTGGTTGACCGACACATAGTCCACACCAGCGGCGCAGCTTGCTCCGCCGGTCGCGGTTCCGTTCGACGTCGAGAAGTTCACGACATCCGTACCTGACGTATTGCCGCTGCGAACGATGCCGATAACGGCCGTCTGCGATTCATCCTCAGTGTACGTTTGTTGTGTAAACGCGATCGAGAATGAAGGGCTCGGGCTCGGCGTCGGCGTAGCCGGCGGCGTAGGCGTCGGACATCCGCCGCCTCCGGTCGTCAGTCTGAGGACTGCGGCCGAGACAGCACCGCTGTCGAGAG
>CAZWSK010000344.1:0-2066 GCA_964636445.1 uncultured Chloracidobacterium sp. | reverse complement strand
ATAGCGATGGGCCTCGCCGCGATGGGCATCAAGGCCGGCGACCGCGTCGCGATCATCAGCGAGAACCGCCCCGAATGGTCGCTGGTAGATCTCGCCATCCTTAGCCTGCGTGCCGTAAACGTTCCGATCTACACGACTCAGGCCGTCGAGCAGATCCGATTCATTCTCGAGAATTCCGGCGCCCGGATGCTGTTTATCTCCGGCAAAAAGCTCTGGCGCCACGCCGAGCAGGCGTTGCAGAGCATCGAGAGCCTGGAAAAGATCATCTTCTTTGACGCCGAAGAGAAAGCCGACGACCGCCGCTCCGCTACCCTCGCTGATATCGAAGCCGCGGCAGACGCGCATCGAAAGGTCGATGCCGACGTCGTCGAGCGTGCTTTGGCAGAGATCGAGCCCAACGACCTCGCCACCATCATCTACACCTCGGGCACGACAGGCGAGCCTAAAGGCGTGATGCTGACGCACAACAATTTTGTCTCGAATATCGTCTCGATCTCAGCAGGCCTTCCGATCAAAAGCACCGACCGATCGCTCGCGGTGCTGCCGCTGTCGCACATATTCGAGCGGACGGTGTTCTACGTCCTGAACGCGAACGGCGTCTCAATACATTATTGCCCGGCGTTCGACCAGATCGCGACATACCTGCAGGAGGTCAAACCGACGATCATGACCGCCGTGCCGCGCCTCTTTGAGCAGGTCTATCACAAGATCGTTAAGAAGGGTAAGGCCGCGGGCGGCTGGAAGACAAAGCTCTTCGACTGGTCGCTCGGTGTCGGCCAGGAGTATTGGAACGCCAAAGACAACCACGGCGCCGTCTCGCCGGCCCTCGCCGCGAAACACGCGGTAGCCAGCCGCTTGGTATTCAAAAAATGGCGTGCCGGCGTCGGCGGCGCACTGCGATTCTTCGTCTCAGGCGGTGCTCCGCTCAGCAAGAAGCTGTCGTACGCGTTCTGGGCCGCGGGCATCCCGATCCTGCAGGGCTACGGAATGACCGAGGCCTGCGTGGTGTGCGCCAATCGCCCCGACGACAACAAGGTAGGTTCCATCGGCCGCCCGTTCGACGGTATCGAGATGAAGATCGGCGACCAGGACGAACTGCTCGTGCGCGGTCCTAATGTGATGATCGGCTACTACAACAACCCGGCCGAGACCGCACGCGTGCTCGACGCAGAGGGCTTCTATCACACCGGCGACGTCGGCTACGTCGATCACGACGGCCATTATTTCATCACCGACCGGCTCAAGGACCTTTTCAAGCTCTCGAACGGCAAATACGTCGCCCCTCAGCAGGTCGAGAGCCTGCTGAAACAAAGCCCGCTCATCTCGCAGGCCATCGTAGTAGGCTCTGGCCGCAAACAGGTCGGCGCCCTCATCGTCCCCGACTGGGACACCGTCCGCGAAGAAATGAAGGCCAGAGGCATCGACACCTCACGCCCGCGCGAGGAACTGTCCCACGACCCGGCCGTCATCAAGCGCCTCCAGGACGACGCCGTCGCTCTTACCCGCGAACTCAGCGACTACGAACGCGTAAAACGCGTCCACCTGCTCCCGCGCGAATTCTCCATCGACAAAGGCGAAATGACCCCGACCCTCAAAATAAAACGCAACGTCATCGACGACAAATACTCCGACGAGATCGACGCGATCTGCGGGAGTTAGCGGCTCGATTTTTTGTTGACACCGACGCGCACCTGCTGTTATCCTTGCCTCGATTCACGACTATTTCTAACGGCAGTTCACAAGTTTTTCGAACTGGATCTCCATTTTTCGCTGTAATCCGAACTCTCGCGCACCCACAAGCGGCTGCCATCGTCTAAACAGGAGTCTTTGATGCTAAATCTAACTGTCTCTCCGAGATCAGCCTCATTCAGCCTGGTCGTCCTATTCGTATTGATCATGTGTATGCCGGCGTTCGCAATAGCCCCGCTCAGCGACCAGCCATCCAACGGCGGCCTCGACACGGCCTTCGCGGCGGGCGTGACCGACGGGGAATCTCAAACCGTGACCTCGGAGGTCCTGCCGGACGGCAAGATCCTCGTTGGGGGCACATTTCAGCTCGTGAACGG
>CAZWSK010000343.1:1174-2073 GCA_964636445.1 uncultured Chloracidobacterium sp. | reverse complement strand
GGAACGTCGCGGCGTTCTCGATGCGGATTTTACTTACTTTCGCGGCCTTTTGGCCTGCGGTCTCAATTGCCATATGTCGTCGTTAATTGTAAATGGTGAGGCGCGAATAGTAAATCGCGCCACACTTCGTGGCATGCCAGCGACACTGGGCACGGCCGAACCGAGCCAATACCATCGATTTCTTCCGATTTTTCTCCGGGCACGAGAATTGATCTAGGAAAACTCGAATGGCGAACCAAACGACTCTCGCAACCCTTGTTAGCGTCTCTGGCGTCGGCCTGCATACTGGCGTTAAGGTGAACATCACGCTGCGGCCCGCTCCGGAGAATACCGGCTACATCTTTGTCCGCACGGACCTCGATAATTTCGAGATACCGGCATCGGTCGAATACATCTCGCACTGCGCGTATGCGACTACGCTGATGCGCCGCGGCGTTGTCTTGTCGACGTGTGAACACCTGCTGTCCGCGCTGCGCGGCAGCGGTGTGGACAATTGTTTTATCGACATAGATAATATCGAGGTGCCGATCCTGGACGGGTCGAGCGAGGATTTTGTCGAGCTGATCGAGAAAGCCGGCATCGTCGAGCAAGACCTGCCGCGGCATACGTTAAAGATCAAAAATCGCGTAGAGATTGAGCAGGCGGGTCGGCTGATGTCGGTCGAGCCGGCGGATCGGTTCGAGATCGAGTGTGTTATCGACTTTCCACATCCGCTTATCAATAAGCAAGCCTTTAATTTCGTCCTCGGCAACGGCTCATTTGGACGCGAGATCGCATCGGCTCGGACGTTTGGCTTCACGCACGAGATAGACATGCTGCGCAAGGCCAACCTCGCCCAAGGCGGTTCACTCGACAACGCCATCGTGCTCACCGACGACGGCATGTTAAACCAAACCCCG
>CAZWSK010000343.1:717-1164 GCA_964636445.1 uncultured Chloracidobacterium sp. | reverse complement strand
CATCGGCGACCTCGCGCTGCTCGGCATGCCCGTGCAGGGCAAGTTCACCGCTGAGAAGAGCGGCCATTCGATCCACGCGCAGCTAATGAGCAAATTGCTGAAAACGGAAGGCGCCTGGGAGGTTGTTTAGCTCAGATATAGGCCAGAAATAGCAGCGAATTCACGGATCAAGGCCTTCGTATTCGTGCATTCGCGGCTATTTCTTCATCCCTTCCAATCGGGGGTATGGAAAACCCCTTCCTTATCCGTCCTCTGATAGGTATGCGCGCCGAAATAATCCCGCTGCGCCTGTATCAGATTCGCCGGCAATCGTTCTGACCGAAACGCCTCGAAGTACGCCAACGCCGAAGACAGGCACATCGTTGGGATGCGGCTGGTGGAGAATTTCCCGACGATCGCGTGCCAGTCTTTGCAGTTGTCGGCGAGGACGGCGCCGAATTTGTCGGC
>CAZWSK010000343.1:0-707 GCA_964636445.1 uncultured Chloracidobacterium sp. | reverse complement strand
GCGAGCTCTTCGAGCAGGCTCGGCAAGTCGGGCTCGGTCGAATATACCTGACGCATGTCCTCAAGCAGCGCCGAGCGGATAATACAGCCGCCGCGCCAAATGCGGGCGATCTCAGAAAGATCAAGGCCGTAATTTTTCTCTTTTGCGGCGACCTGCAGCATCGACATTCCCTGCGCGTAGGTGACGATGAAAGAGGCGATAAGCGTGTTCTTGAGTTGGTTGAGAGAAGCCTCGATATCGGAGGAAAAGTCAGCTTTTACCTCACGGCTGAGCGTTTTTGCCCCGATCTGTTTGGCGTCGGCGGTTTTCGCCGCAGCCGCCGGCTCGTGTTGCTCGCTCGCTTCCGTTTTTACCTCTGCGCGGGCCATCTGAGCCTTAAGGTCATGCTGCGGCTCGCTGGTGACAGTCGGGCCGTTAGTTTGCTGTTGGTTTTCGTCAGAAACCCGGGCAGAGCCGTATTTTTTTGCTATCAAGACACGCGTTTCCTTTTGCGACGAGATCTGGCGCATCGCCACGGCCGAATCGATCGTCGGGACCGGCACGCCGAGGTCCATTGCGGCCTGCGACGTCCATTTGCCGGTGCCTTTTTGGGCGGCTTTGTCGAGGATCATCTCGACCAGCGGTTTGCCGGTGTCAACGTCGGCTTTGCTCAGCACGTCGGCGGTGACCTCGACGAGGAACGAGTTCAGCTCGGTGCCGTTCCACGC
>CAZWSK010000342.1:0-2077 GCA_964636445.1 uncultured Chloracidobacterium sp. | reverse complement strand
AAGCTCTTCCGCATGCGCTCGGACGGTACCACCACCGACCCGCTTTATGCGGAGCGAAAGATCGACTGCAAAGTCGCTTTCGACGAGCTCGAACGCACGACCGGCATCAAGCAATCATCACGGCGATGCTCTTACGCCGCCGTCGGCCATCCCGACGAAGAAGGTTCGCGGATGTACGCCGATGCGATCATCACCGCCCTCGGCCCGATCGTGCAGAGTTCCAAATGACGGTGTCAGCGAGAGATCTGTTTCTACTTTTTTCCCAACTCGACCGCTCGAGTGTAGGCGGCATAGACGGCTTTTGAGAGGACCGTTCGGAGGGTGCCTTTTTCCATTTGATAGATCGCGGCGGCCGACGTACCGCCGGGCGAGGTGACCATGTTGCGAAGCTCCGCCGGATGCTTATGCGTGGCGATGGCGAATTGCACCGAGCCGAGTATCGTCTCCTGCACCAGCTCCTTTGCCATGTCCCGCGAAAAGCCGAGATGCACGCCCGCGTCGGTCAGGGCCTCCATGACCATAAAGATGTACGTCGGCCCCGTCGCCGACAGCGACGTCGCCATGTCGATCATATTTTCGGTCTCGACGAATATCTCTTTGCCGAGGGCCGAGAGTAATTCCCGCACATGCTCGCGCTCGGTCTCGCCCACCGCGACCGTGCACGTCCACGATGTGATGCCCGCACCGATCTGCGACGGAGTATTCGGCATCGCACGCACGATCTTTGCCGTACCCAGTTCCTCAGCAAGATGCTCGATCGTCGCACCCGCCACGATCGAGATCACAAGCTGGTCAGGATGCAGCACGCCCTTGAGGTCATTCAGCACGCGTTCCAGCCGCTGCGGTTTTACCGAGATGATCACGGCCGAATTCTCGCGGCCCTGCACTTCCTCAGCCGCGGCGTCGTTGTCTTCGTGCAGCGTAATCCCATATTTATCGGCCAGCTCCGCACGCCGTTCGGAACGCGGGTGACTCGCTGAGATGTTGTCAGGGTCGATGAGTTTCTTTCTCAGCAGCCCCGCGATCATCGCCTCTGCCATCACGCCGCAGCCAATAAAGGTCAAATGCATTTTGCCCAGCTCGCTCATACGCTGATTGTAGCCCAAACGCTCTTTCGCGTAGAATCATCTCTTTATGACCATCGACGAACAGCTCGAGTTCCTAAAGAAAGGCACCGTCGACCTTATCCGCGAGGCGGACCTGCGCGCCAAGCTCGAACGCTCATCTAAGACCGGCAAACCCCTGCGCATCAAGCTAGGCCTAGACCCGACGGCACCCGACATTCACATCGGCCACACGGTCGTGATCCGCAAGCTGCGGGCCTTTCAGGAACTCGGTCACACTGTCATTTTCCTCATCGGCGATTTCACCGGAATGATCGGCGACCCGTCGGGCAAGAACGTCACCCGCCCGCCGCTCTCTCGCGAAGAGATAAACGCCAACGCCGATACTTACAAGAAGCAGATGTTCAAGCTGCTCGATCCCGACAAGACCGAGCTGCGTTTCAATGGCGAATGGATGGACAAATTCACGGCCGCTGACTTCGTCCGCCTGTGCGCAAAGACCACCGTCAAACAGATCCTCGAGCGCGACGATTTCGACAAACGCCTCAAAGAAGAAAAGCCCATCTCGCTCCACGAGCTCCTCTATCCGCTGGTCCAGGGCTACGACTCAGTAGCGCTCGAGAGCGACGTAGAGCTTGGCGGCACCGATCAGAAATTCAATCTGCTGATGGGGCGCAACCTGCAGCGTGAATTCGACCAGGAACCGCAGGTAATTATGACCACGCCGCTGCTCGAGGGCCTCGACGGCGTGCAAAAGATGTCGAAATCGCTCAACAACTACATCGGCATCGAGGAACCGCCCGGCGAGATGTTTGGCAAGGTCATGTCCATCTCGGACGAGATGATGTGGAAGTATTACGAACTTCTCACCGACCTCAGCCTATCTGAGATCTCAAGTTTGAGATCTCAAATTGATGGGGGCGAGAATCCACGCAACATCAAGGTCAACCTCGCCAAACTCATCATCACCGATTTCCACTCCGCAGCCGATGCGGCCGCGGCCGAGGACGAAT
>CAZWSK010000341.1:0-2105 GCA_964636445.1 uncultured Chloracidobacterium sp. | reverse complement strand
GGCCGGCTTTTGAGTCTGCAGGAACAATATCCGCAGCTGCGTTCAAGCGAGGCTTTTATGAAGGTTCAGGACGAACTGTCCGGGACCGAAAACCGGATCAATACGGCTCGTATCGACTTCAACGACACCGTCACGAAGTACAACACAACGCGCAATTCGTTCCCGGCTGTATTGACCGCGGGACTGTTGGGATTCAAAGAAGAACCGTACTTTAAGGCTGATGAGGGAGCCAAGACCGTGCCGAGCGTCGGCGATGCCAATTCGCTGCGAAGGACCCAACCGAGCAATCCGTAGGATCAAAACCCGCGGCTATTGCACATCGAACAGTGATCACAAGGCTTGTCAGGTTCAAACTGGCAGGCCTTTTCTTTTTTGTAATGCGAAAAGATGCTGTCGGCGATCGCCTCAGCCACGCTGAATTTGTCGAGGCTGGGATGGTCGATCGGCGGCGGCTTCGAGACCGAAACGCCTTCGAGCTTATCGAGGCGGTGGTTGATCTTCTCGATCGCCGCGAATAGCGACGCCAATTCGTCCGGCGACCTTTTGATTTCTGCGGGAGCCATATACTTATTACAGTAGGTCGACGTAATCGACGACGCCGACTATCGCTGAGTCGATCGCGGCGCCTGCTTTGCCCGTTGCGGCGGTCGAGGCGGACCAGCCTTCCTGGGCGATGATGACTATGTCGCCCTCGCCGGCATTAACTGAGTCGAGCGCGATACAGGTGTATTCCATATCATCGCCCTCAGGCGTGATCTGGCGGCAGAGCATCGCGCGGGTGCCCTCGTAGCGTTGGTTCTTTTGAGTGGCTACGACGTTGCCGATGATGCGGGCGAGCAGCATATCTCAGGCCTTTTGGAAAACGTGCGCGTCCGAGTCGATGATGCCGACGATGGTGCAGTCGGTCGGGGTTTCGTCCCGTTTGAAGGGAAACGACGCCTCTTTGCCGCGGCACCAGAACACCAACTCGCCGACGCCGGCACCGACCGCGTCGAGCGCGATCATCGGCGACCCTTTGGCCTCGAGGTCGGCGTTCAGCGTTTGAACGATGAGGAACTTACGGCCCTCGAGAGAGGCGTTCTTGACCGTCGAGACGACGTTGCCGATGACGCGGGCTATCTGCACTATTTTTCGCGAGCGACGAAATCGATCGTGTCTATGACACCGATGATGGCACTGTCCACGGGGCAATCCTTGTTGCCCTCGGCCATTCGCGCGCTCGAGCCGCCGACGACTATCACCTTTTCGTGATAGCCGGCCCCGACGGTGTCGACAGCAACAAGATAGCCGCTCTGGTCAGAGCCATCCAGGTTGATCGGCTTGACGATGAGCAGCTTTTTTCCCTGAAGCCGTTCGTCTTTTTGGGTGGACACGACGGTGCCCAGTATTCGCGCGATGATCATTGCTCGTGAATCGTGAATAGTAAATCGTAAATAGCAAGAAGCCTTTCTATTTACGATTCACGATTCACTATTTACTTTCTTACGACCGGCAGCGTCTCGTCCACGCTTGCGTGCGGACGTGGGATGACGTGGACGCTGACGAGTTCGCCTACTCGCCGGGCGGCTGCAGCACCCGCATCGGTGGCTGCTTTTACCGCCGCGACATCGCCGCGGACTATCGCGGTGACAAAGCCCGCGCCGATCTTTTCATACGAGACGAGCTGAACGTTAGCGGCCTTGACCATTGCGTCTGCGGCCTCGATCGTCGCGACGAGTCCTTTTGTTTCGACCATTCCTAATGCTTCTTGCATTTAGTTTGCTCCTGGATCCTGGATTGAAAGCTTTGCTAGTTTACCCCAATTTCGCCGCCTGGCTCAAAAGTTCTATCAATTCTTCGCGTGTGAACGAGATCTTGCGCCCGTTCGTATCGCCTTGCGACGGATAATTGACGTCGAGGTCGCAGGCGATGTTCGCTTCGTGCAGATAGCCGCAGGCTTGGCAGCGGGCGTTCTCCTTTAAATAACCTGCCTTTTCGCGGATCTCGACAAGTTTTGCGATGGCTTCGGTGGGCAGATCGTTTGCACCGCCGAGAGCTTTGGCAAGGATCGCGATCTTCGCCGTGTGCTCGAGCGTTTCAAGCCGGTCCCACGCCTGCCAGATGTC
>CAZWSK010000340.1:0-2122 GCA_964636445.1 uncultured Chloracidobacterium sp. | reverse complement strand
GTCGTGAGGTCCTTTGGGGCAGGTTTTGGCTTAGCTGGAGGCATGTCGAGGTGAATGGCGATTATACATCAATCTCCGTTAGCAAGACCCTGTTTCGACTTGTATTCGGGCCACAGACGCGAGACCTTGATGCGGTATTCGACCAGCTGGCGGCTGACGCGAAAGTGTTTGGCGATCGCCTGCGAGGTCATTCCCTCGGCGACCATCCGCTTAATGGCCGTATAGGGAACCAAGGCCGCGGCACCCGTGGAGTATGCCTCTTCCTCGATCGCGTGGTTGTAATCGCGAGCGATGACCTCGCCGTGCGTATTACGCGTCTCGACAGCCAGCCGGCTCGGCTCGTGACCCAGGAAGACGTGGCAGATCTCTTCCATCAGCGTGGCGTTCTGGCGATTTCGATGGTGCGTGGGGTTAAGGATGATCAGCTTTTCGCCGCTCGGTAACGCATGCGAAGCAGCGCCGCCGGACCACAGGTGCTTCCCGATCGTCGTCAGATGCTGGCGGGCCTCATCAGACAACAGCGGAGCGATGTCGTCGAAAGACGCGACGAAAAGATTCGCATACCGGGCCAAACTGAACGGATCAAGGCGCTGATGGTCAAACCTCAGCCCCGCAAACTCCCGCAACGCCAGCCCGCGAATCTCGTGGTGACGCCCTTTCTTTGTCGGAGGTAAGTCAGCCAACGCAAGCGATCTAGATCACCTTAAACTCGCTATCGACGTCCTCGCTCGACAGCGCGACGCGATAATTCTTCGACTGCACCTGCTTCGTTATCAGCAGATCGTCCTTTGTTTTCAACAGATCAGCCCGGTTAAAGACCGAGATCTCAAAGTTATAGCCATGTGTGATCGCGTCCTTAGGACAGGCCTCCACGCAGAACCCGCAGAAGATACATCGACCATAATCGATGTTGTAGACCTTGGCGTAACGCTCGTCGCGGCCGACGCGCTCGGCATAAGGCCGCGGGTCGTCGATCGCCTCGATGTAAATGCAGTCCGACGGGCACGCCGCAGCGCAGAGATAACACGCCACGCATTTCTCCTTGCCGTTCTCGTCGACATGGAGCAAATGCTGGCCCCGATAGCGCGGCTGAACGGTAACGGGGTCGTCCGGATACTGGACCGTCCATTTCTGGCGCGGTATCTCGGACATCGTCCGCTTCATGCCCTTAATGATGGCGACGCTGGATCTAATGACGTCTGCGACAACTGACATACGTTCAACCGAGGTTATTCAAAACACCGAAGAATATCTGCATTATGATGATCGCGATCCCCAAGATGAATCCGATGACGCCGGTGATCATACCAACCAACGCGAAGGTCCGCCCTCCGTAATTTGCCGGGTCCTCATCTGCCTTCTTCTTCGCCAAGAAGCCCATGATCGCACCTGCCGGCCCCGTAAATATTGATAGGCAGCATAAACAGCTTAAGATGCCGCAGATCATGGCAGCGATGGCTAACCCCTGGCTCTGGCCGCCCACTCCGGCCGGCGGTGGATTGAACGGCGTGTTCGACCCGATCTCCTGGTTCTGCCACGACGGTTCGGGTGCAGGCGGCGGCGTCCATTGCTCAACCGGTGCCTGCGGAGGCGGCTCGAAGGCCTGCGGCTGGATCATCGTCGCGGCCTCGTCAAACGACGCCGGCTCGGCTTTAGGCTCGGGTTCGATGAACGACGGTGCCGGAGGTTCCGGAGCAGAGAATGGCGACGGCGGCGGCGACATATTGCCAAAGCTAGGAGCCGGGGCCTCGGTCGCCGGAGGCAAGTCCACAACTTCCGGCTCGGACGCCGTTGACGACATAGCAGCCTTCATTTCCTCGTCGGAGACATATACCGTCTTTAGCGGGTCGGAACTCGGTAGATCCAGCACGTCGTCGGGCGCCGATATCGGCGCCGGCGGCATTGATTCGCCGGCAACCAAAGCGGGCTCGTCAGGGGCGGGTTCCGGAGCGGGATCCGCGGCCGGTTCCTCAGGTAGTTTTATAGCAGGCGACACTATCGTCGCGTAGGGATCAAATGCCGGTTCGTCGGCGGCCGGTGCATCCTCGAGCACAGCGCCGTCGATCTGGCAAAACCGCATCGAATCCTCAAATTCCTTTCCGCAAGTCGGGCATTTTTTCAT
>CAZWSK010000339.1:0-2128 GCA_964636445.1 uncultured Chloracidobacterium sp. | reverse complement strand
TTATCATGTGCGTGATCCTATACATGGTCGGGCGTGAGCGGTGGATGGCGTATAAGAACAGGGAATAGACGGAAAATATAACCTAAAAAACGAAGCGTTTCTGCGGTATACTCTGCGGAAACGCTTCTTTAATTTATGTTATGCGCAGATCATCGATCCTAGTCACTATTGCCTTCCTCGTTGCTGCCGCATCCGCCCAGGACGATGAAGGGGCTCCACCGCCGCCTCCACCTCCAATAGCGTTGGCGAATGTCCAGGAATCCGCAAGGACCACACTTCGAGCGCGCGTCTATTTCGAGGAGAATGGCCGCGCGGTCAGGCGCACCAACGTAATGCTGATGGCTAAGAACCTTGAAGCTTCGGGGACGACCGACGCCAACGGAAATTTGGAGATCAGAGGGCTGAAAGCCGGTAAATACTTCGCGATGGTCAACGCACCCGGCGTGCTGTCGCCGCTTTCGAACATCGACATGCGGCAGGCTCGTAACAATTTTGACGAGGCCTTCTTCAAGGGAGTTCCCGCGATCGAGATCGACGGCATTTCGGATGTTGTGACCGAAATACCGGCCCGCCGCGGCGCCGCGATAGGCGGCCGGGTGACATATGCCGACGGCTCACCGGCGATCGGCGTATCGGTGGAAGTGTTGAGAAAGGTTGGCGACGAGTTCCTTCCAAATATGTCGTCCTTTATGTCGATATTGACCGGAGGCGGGTTCGGCGGTTTTCGAACGGACGATCGTGGGATCTACAGGTTCGCAGGACTGCCTGCCGGCGACTACATCGTCAAGGTGACCGAGAATGTGTCGCACGGGACCGGAGGCGGTTCGGCTTACTCGAGAGTCGACGCGGGGATCTTGGGCGGTATGGGATCGCTTGTCTCGAATTTCTTCCAGAATGCGCTTACATCCGATGCGGCGGACATCATCACGGTCCAGATCGGTCAGGAGATGAGCGAGATCAACATCGTCATCCCGGACCGCGGCCTGTACACCCTGGCAGGACGTCTTGTGGCCGCAAAGGACAAATTGCCTGTAGGCGGCGCGAAATTGACCATTAAACGGGTCGGTAATGAGAAGGTCGTGTCGTTGTTTGAAACGATCGGCAACGGCCGCTTTGCGCAGGCCGCCACGACGGATGAAAAAGGCGGGTGGAAGTTTACCGAGCTGCCAAGGGGCACGTATGAGATCATAGCCGACGCGGGAAATTCAGAGTTCAACCCGGAGACCCGCTCCTATGGGCCCTCCAAACGCGAGGAGTATGAGTTTGATCTTCCCTTGAACGCCCCGATGAACGTGCCGCTGCGCGCCCAGCCGGAAAAGCCGCCGGGGCCGAAACTCGCGAAGACCATTAAAGAGTTCACGATCGATGAAACGGACCTCGGCGATCAGGTTATAGAACTAACGTACGGAGCGACGATAACCGGCACCGTGGCGTTTGAGGAGGAAGCGACTAAAGAACGAGGCTCCGTCCTTATTACTACTGCGTCAGAAAAAGGCGCGATCGGCAGCCGGGAGACGCTATGGTTCACTGATTACTCGGGAAAAATAAAATATCTGAAGTCACGAGAGTTTCGCCTCGAGTCGATACCGTCCGGCCGCTCCACGGTATCGATCGCCGTGACAGACGACGACAGCTACGTGAAAAGCGCCGGGTCGAATCAGATCGACCTGCTCAAAGGTCCCATCGATCTTAAAGAAGGCGATGTTTTTGCAAACGTCCGCATCGTCATCTCAAACCAGACCGGAACTCTCAAAGGCACCGTCGTAGATCAGGATAAACAGCCGGTCGCTGGTGTAGAGCTGATCTTCATGCCCACGGATCCGGCCAAGTTTCGCAACTCGACGTACTATCGCGTGATTAAGTCCCGCTGGAACGGCGAATTTGAGGTAAAGTTGCCGCCGTTTGAATACGCGCTGATCGCGACGCCGCCGCCGGCCACTCGCGGCGGGAGCAACGACGATTATTACAATTGGCTCGCCGAGGCAGTTAAGAAAACACAAACCTTTAAGATCGAGGCAGGTAAGACGACGACGACTACGATCAAATGGGAGGTCAGCGCACCGAGGTCCGGTCACTAAAAAACTGTTTTACATTTTTGTGCGCGACACGTTATACTTATGGCGTGTCG
>CAZWSK010000338.1:1564-2140 GCA_964636445.1 uncultured Chloracidobacterium sp. | reverse complement strand
TCAACGCGTCCTTTTTGTCGTCGTAAAAGAAGCTGCCCCACTGGCCCTCGTCCTTGTTAAAAACGAGCGTCCATCCGCTCTTTCCCGGGATCGCGTGAAAACTGTACCGGCCTGCCGCGAGCGGCTGGCCGTTTATGAGCACGTCATCGGTGGCGACAAAAAGCGTAGCCTCATTCGCGCCCGCACGCCACAAATGTCCATACGGCACGATCGGTTCGCCGGGCTTCCGCTCGTTTTGGTTGTCGAGGGTGGCCTCGCCCTTAGCCCGCTCGTTCATACTGTCGGGAGCCTCACCAAAGATCGTCCGGCCTTTTACTGCCGGCCGGCTATAAGTGATCGACACCTCGGTCGTGCCGAGGGTTTGCATGATGGTCGCCTTTTGGCTTGCCCTCGGCACCGGCGGCCTCACCGTCTGTGCGGACTGTGCAAGCGCGGCTGTTAATATAATTCCGATAACCGAAAGGCGCGAGATGATCTGACGCTTCATAAGTACTCTCCTCATAATGAAATTCTTGTTGAGAGTATACGACATCGGTCGGAAACAGGTTTAGAGCCGCCCCGGGTAGCTATTCTATT
>CAZWSK010000338.1:0-1554 GCA_964636445.1 uncultured Chloracidobacterium sp. | reverse complement strand
TGCCGATGGGGCCTAATCGCCGCGCGCGTCGCGTTTGCCTTCATCATCATCATAAGCGCCGCCGGTACCATGCGCTTGTCGGCTACCGAAGCGCTCGTCGTCGATCTTCTTTTCGGAACCAAGGTCCTCGCCGCCAGACTGGCCGGCACCGGCGTTGCCGCCGCTGCGGCCCTCGGCACGTGTGTGCGGGTGGTCGTTACTGCTTTCGTCGTCGGCTGAGCTTCTATAGTTTTGCTGGGTCATAGTTTCACCTCTCCGGTAATACTACGACCCAGCGTTGTTGCGGTTTGTAGTCGAACTTACTTATTCATCCTCATCATGCGCCCGCACGCGGCCGGCGGCGACGGCTTCCTCGATCACTTTTGAGGCGAGGTTGCCGGGCAGCGGGTCGTAGTGCGAGAACTGCATGTGGTACGAGCCGCGGGCCTGGGTGACGCTGTTGAGTTTCGATTGGTAATCGAGCATCTCGCTGAGCGGAACTTTGGCCTTGATGACCTGCTGCTTGCCTCGAACCTCCATGCCGCCGACGCGGCCGCGGCGCGAGTTGAGGTCGCCCATGATGTCGCCTGAAACTTCCTGCGGCGTGAAGACCTCGACGTCCATTATCGGTTCGAGCAGGGTCGGCTTGGCCTTTTCCATCGCGGCGCGGAATGCCTTGCGGCCGGCGGCCTTGAAGGAATGCTCGTCCGAATCGACCGTGTGATAGCTGCCGTCGATGAGCGTTACTTTGAAGTCGACCAGCGGATAGCCCGCGACCGCGCCGCCTTGTGCGGCTTCGATGATGCCCTTTTCGATGGCCGGGCGGAAATTCTGCGGCACGGCACCGCCGAAGATCTTATCGACCCATTCGAACCCAGCGCCGCGGTCGAGCGGCTCAAAGATCACCTTACAATCGCCGAACTGTCCCCGTCCGCCGGACTGCTTTTTATGACGGCCCTGGACCTCGGCTGACATCGTGATCGTTTCCTTGTAGGGTACCTTTGGCGGGTGGAGAGCGACCTCGACATGGTAGCGGTCGGCGAGTTTTTTGACGACAGTCTCAATGTGAAGCTGGCCGCTGCCCGAGAGAATGAACTCCTTCGTCTGAGCGTCGCGATCAAAGTGCAGCGACGGGTCCTCTTCGAGGATCTTGTGCAGTGCTGACGAGATCTTGTCCTCGTCTGCCCGCGATTTTGGCTCGATCGCGAACGCGATCGCGGCCTCTGGATACTCGACCTTCGGATATACGATCGGCTTGGCCTTATCGCACAGCGTATCGCCGGTCTGTGTGTCCTTTAGCTTGACACACGCGATAATGTCACCGGTTGCGGCCTCATTCACCTTGTCGAGCGTTTTGCCCATGATCGCGTGAAGAGCTCCGAGGCGCTCGGCGTGGTCGCGAGTCGAATTCTGCACCGTCGCGTCGGCCGAGACCTTGCCGGAGATGACCTTCATCACCGTGATGCGGCCGGCAAACGGATCGGCGATGGTGCGAAACACGTACGCCGAGAACGGCTCGTCATTACTGTATTTGCGCGAGATGCGGTCGCCTGTCATCTCGTTATCGGCGAATCC
>CAZWSK010000337.1:0-2143 GCA_964636445.1 uncultured Chloracidobacterium sp. | reverse complement strand
CTCGGTCAGACAATGGCAAAATTGGATGCGCTGTCCCCGCTGGCCGTGCTAACACGGGGATATTCCATCACCCAGGCCGCGGACGGCAGCGTGCTGCGCGACGCGGGTCGGGCTAAAGCCGGCGATAAATTGAAAATCCGCCTTGAGCGTGGGAAACTTGACGCCGAGGTCACGGCGACTGAAATTGATGTCTGAGTTTCGAGTCTTTTTAGACAATGATCCGGTGCAAACGGTGCGGCAGGCACCGGCGCCGACTTTTGCGTCGGCCCAGCTGCGTCGGGGACGGACCGGAAAGATCCTCGGGATAATGGCCGCCGTTGTCGGCGCCGTGCTGCTGATCGGCGGGCTTTCGGTGTGGCTATACTTTGAGAGCCTGAAAGACGAGCCGCAGTATTCGCTAGCTCTGCTTGTCGACGCCGCCAAACGCGACGATCAGGAGACGATCAATGAGGTAATTGATATCAATGCGGTCGTCGACGATTTTATGCCGCAGATCGTCGGTAAGGCGGTCGAGATGTACGGCCGGAATGTGCCGCAGCCGATCATCGACAGAATGTCACGGCTTGCCGAACCCCTGATGCCCGCGATCAAAGACCGAGCGAGATCACAGCTAGCTCGGGTCATCCGCGACCGGACGGAACGATACGGGCGCGTGCCGTTCTTTATGATGGTCGTCGGGGCCGAGCGTTATCTGGTCATTGAAAATGCAGGAGAAACGGCGACCGTTCGCGGCAAGACGAGCGAGCGGCTGGAACTGAAGATGCGGAAGGTCGGCGACCGCTGGAAGGTTGTCGGCATTAACGACGATCAGCTCGCGACCGACATCGCGAGGACGATCGGCCAGCAGCTGGTTGAATTCGCCACGCGTGGACTGACGAAGAAAGCGGCTGAAACATTCGGCGTCGGTAACCTTGCCGATCTGCTGCGGCAGGCCGAGGAACTTGTGAGATAAATGGAAAAGACCTTCGAAGCGTCGCTTGCGGAATTAGAAGAGATCGTTACGAAACTCGAGGACGGCGACCTAGCGCTCGAGGCGAGCTTGGAACTATTCGAAAAGGGCATCAAGTTGTCGCGCGAGTGTCGCGACCGGCTGACGAATGCCGAGCGCCGGATCGAGGTCCTGATGAAGGACGCCAACGGGCTGAGAGCCGAGCCGCTCGATGTCGACGAGCTGAGATAGTTATCTCGTGGCGAAAAGAAGCACGCCTAAAGCCGCGAAAACGACCACGACAAAGCCGAGAACAACGAGTCCCACGACCACCGAATAGATGATGATACCGGTCTGATTGTCCTTTCCGGTCTTGCCGTTATAGCCCTTTGTGCATGACAGGCATTTGACGTGATTGAGGACCTTGGGGCCGAGCAGGCCGCCCCACCAGGTGAATTTTACTTTCTCGGCGTTCATTGCCCCGCAGTGCGGGCAGGGTGCGTAGTTTGTCATGGTTTTGGCGGTGCGACGACCAGTTTTTTCTCCATTAGGCTGCAGGTTTCGAGGGTACTTGTCGGGTCGATGGCCATGCTGTCGACCACGACCTGTCGGATCTTTCCTTCTCTATCGACGACGAACGTGCCGCGCCGGCCGTAGCCTCCGGTTTCGTTGAACAAGCCGTATTGTTTGGTTACGGCTCCGCCCCAGTCGCTCAGGAGCTGAAAGCCGGTTACGCCGATCTTTTCGGCATAGGCTTTCGCGGCGAAGCGCGAGTCCATCGAGATGCCGAAAACCTTTGTGTTTGCTTTTTCGAATTCCGCGATACCAGCCTGGTACGCTTGCAGCTCCTTCGTTCAGCCGCCGGTGAAGGCGAATACGTAGAATGCGAGCACGACATTGTTCTTACCGCGGAATTCGCTGAGTTTTACTTTTTCGCCGTTCGTGTCCGTCAGCGTGAAGTCGGGAGCGAGGTCGCCGACCTTAAGTTGAGGGGCGGCCGTTTGAGCCGAAAGGCCCGTGACCGCCGCGAACGTCATTGCCAGCAGCAAAAATAATCTATGCATGATTGCTCTCCTAATCGCGTGAGCTAAAGATGCTAAGAATATACCAGAAAAGCAGTGCAACGCTCGCGAATAACGTCAGTGAAGCAGCGACGTGCTGCTGCGTGTTAAAGCGGTGCAGGACGTTCGACGTTTCGTAAAGGATCGCGGTGCC
>CAZWSK010000336.1:0-2153 GCA_964636445.1 uncultured Chloracidobacterium sp. | reverse complement strand
TCCGAGCAACGTCCTCGAAGCTCTCGCCGCGGAAAAATGCGGCGACGGCGCGGAAAAGTTTTCGCACGGCACGGGCGACCTTTGGGAAGAACCAAATAAAGAAGAGCAGGAAGACTATCAGGACGCCGGCGATCACCATCGGAGCGAAAACGGCGAGGACGACGCCTATCAGGACGATGCCGTCCTCAAAGAACGAAAGGGCCCAATTCGAGACGGGCTCGGGCGAGAAATTCGCCCCGACGCGTGCCGCGGCCTTTGTGCCGTGCGAGGCGAACGCCAACCCGCCGCCGACCAGCGCCGCCGGTACAGTAATGCTGGAGTCGAGTTGATTCGTCGCGGCATACGCCACGATCGCCCCGGCCGGCACGCGAATGAACGTATGGACGACGTCCCAGACGCTGTCGACGTACGGTATCTTGTCCGCAAAAAACTCAACGAGATACAGCCCGCCTGCAAAACCGATGATCCACCAGTTGTCGAGCACGTCGAGGCCGCCGGGCAGTTTGGTCGCGCCGAATTTTTGCAGCAGGCCGAGAACAGTCACGGTCGCGTAAAGATTAATGCCGCTGGTCCAGGCACTTCCTAGCGCAAGGCTCAGGGTAGAAAACCATTCCATCGTTTTTTCCTTCCGAAGATTTTCAAACAGGATAGACAGGATGAGCAGGATTGTCTATCAAATATCCTGTCGATCCTGTACATCCTGTTCGAAAAATTTCGTCGACACTTTTTACGAATCGTCAGACTCATCCGTTCCGTCGCCGTCCTTCTTAAATCCGAACTTTTCGAGACGGTACTGCAAAGTCCTGAATGTCAGTCCGAGCAGCTTTGCCGACTTTGTGATGTTGTTATCGGTCCGGGACATCGCCTGCATTATGAGGCTGCGTTCGACGTCTTCGAAATTGACGCCGTCGGGCGGTAGGGTGAACAAGTCGCCGCCGCCTGCGGATGCCGCAGATCGGCCGCCGCCGGAGGTCATTTCGGGCGGCAGGTCGTCGATGGTGACCTTGTCGTCTTCGCAGAGCAGGATCGCGCGCTCGAGGGCGGATTCGAGTTGGCGGACGTTGCCCGGGTAGGCGTAATCCTCGAGGAGCTTACGGGCGTCGGCGGTGAGAGTGATCTTTCGCTGGGTGCCGCGGGTGTGTTTTTTGATGAAGTACTCGATCAGCACCGGAATGTCAGACCGGCGTTCGCGCAGGGCGGGCAGCTCGATCGAGAGGACGTTGAGACGATAGTAAAGGTCCTCGCGAAAGCGTTTTTCCTCGACCATATGGAGGAGGTCGCGATTGGTGGCGGCTACGACGCGGACGTCGACGTTCAGTTCGCGCGTGCCGCCAACCCGGCGGATCTGCTTTTCCTGCAAGGCTCTTAGAATTTTTGCCTGCAGGGAGATATCGAGTTCACCGATCTCATCGAGAAACAGCGTGCCGCCGTGGGCGATCTCGAATAGGCCTTTTTTATCCGAGACAGCGCCGGTGAACGAGCCTTTTTCGTGTCCGAACAGTTCGCTTTCGAGCAGGTTCTCGTTGATCGCGGCGCAGTTAACGGCCTGGAACGTTTCGTTCGACCGCGGGCTGTTGGCGTGGATCGAGCGGGCGATCAGTTCCTTGCCGGTGCCCGATTCGCCGCGGATGAGCACCGTCGAATTCGATTTCGCGATCTTTAGGATCAGCTTTTTGACCTTGTCCATCTCGGGCGAGACAGAGATGATCTCGGCGTCGAGTGTGGTGAGTTTCTTTAACGCCCGCGAGACCGTGTCGAGCAGCTTTTCGCTGTCGTAGGGCTTTTGCAGATACTCGAACGCTCCCAGCCGCATCGCGTCCACCGCCGAGTCGACCGAGCCGTGCGCGGTGAGCAGGATGACGATGATCGATTTGTCGTAATCCGTGAGGGACTTTAAAAGGTCGAGGCCGCTCATGCCGGTCATCTTGAGGTCGGTCAGGACCAGGTCGAAGTGCCGGTCGGCGACAAACTTCATCGCCGCCTCGCCCGACGACGCGGTCGTCACGTCATAGCCCTCGCCCGAGAGGATCGTCTCAAGTATCTCGCGTTGATTCTTCTCGTCGTCGACGACGAGGATGGATTTACGTGCCATAACTTAACTAGGACTAACCACGAAATAACACGAAAGGGCACAAAAAGGGACGAAATGATTT
>CAZWSK010000335.1:0-2171 GCA_964636445.1 uncultured Chloracidobacterium sp. | reverse complement strand
CCTTCCACGCGGGCTCGTCCGCGGCAGTTATCATTGACGGGCAGCCAGTCGCGGCAATTGCCGAGGAAAGGCTTAACCGCGTCAAATATTTTGCCGGCTTTCCAAAGCTAGCCATCCTTCGATGTCTCGAGACCGCCGGCCTGACGCTGGCGGACGTCGATCACGTCGCGGTCGGGCGTGATTCGTCGGCAAACCTGCACAAGAAACTCGAGTTCGCGATCAAGAACCCGTCGCGGCTGCTCAACCTTGCCCGCATTCGCTCAAAGAGCAAGACCTTTGACGACATGAAGACGCTGATCGCCGCCGAATGCGGCGTTGACGCGGGCAGCCTTAAATTCGACACATTGAACATCGAGCATCATCTCGCTCATACCGCGAGCGCGTATTTCGCGTCCGAATGGGACCATGCGGCGGGCATCACGATCGACGGATCGGGCGATTTTGTATCGTGTCTGATGAGCGAATGCGTCGGCGATGAGATCAAGCCGCTCAAGCGCGTGTTCGTGCCGCACTCGCTGGGGACGCTTTACACGGCTGTTTGCCAGTTCATCGGTTACCCGAAATACGGCGACGAGGGCAAGGTGATGGACCTCGCACCGCTCGGCCATGACACGTACGCAGAGTTTTTCGAGGGCGTTCTGAGCCCGGGCAAGAAGGGTTTTGAGCTGAATCCGGACTACTTCCTGCCGTTCGGTGCCAATCAGGGAATGGAGATCACCGACGAGGGCGAGATGATCGTCCACCGGTTGTATTCGGACAAGTTCATCAAAGAACTCGGCCCGCCGCGCGAGCCGTATGCAGAGATCACGCAGCGCGACATGGATGTGGCGTTCGGGCTGCAGCGGATATTTGAAAAGTACTACATGCACGTCCTCGGCGAATTGCATTCGCTCGTTCCGAGTCATCGCATGGCGATGGCCGGCGGCTGCGCGCTCAACAGCGTCGCGAACGGAAAGGCGCTGCTCGAAACGCCATTCACCGAGCATTGCATCCAGCCGGCCGCGGGCGACGATGGGCTCGCTCTCGGTGCGGCGCTCTATTCGTCGAATGTCGTCCTGAAAGAAGGCAAACGTTGGGTGATGCGCGATGCGTATCTCGGCGATGAGTATTCGGACGCGGAGGTCAAGGCCGAACTCGACCGCTACGGCGTCAAATACCGCGAGCTTGGCCGCGAAGAGCTGATCGACGCCACGACCGACGAGGTCAAGAACGGCAACGTGATCGGCTGGTTTCAGGGCCGGATGGAATGGGGCCCGCGTGCCCTCGGCAATCGCTCGATCCTCGCGCATCCGGGCTTTCCGAACATGAAGGACATCCTTAACGCCCGTATCAAGCACCGCGAGGCGTTCAGGCCGTTCGCCCCGTCGGTGCTGGTCGAGCGGCAGAGCGAGATATTCGAGCAGGCCTATCCATCGCCCTTCATGCTGCACGTATATAAAATAAGGCCCGAATGGCGCGAGCGGCTGTCGGCGGTGAACCACGTCGACGACACCGGCCGCTTGCAAACCGTCGCCCGCGACGAGAATCCACTGTATTACGACCTGATCTCGGCGTTTGAAAAGAAAACGGGCATTCCCGTCATCCTCAACACGAGCTTCAATGAGAACGAGCCGATCGTCTGCAAACCGTCCGAGGCGATCGAGTGCTTTCAGCGAACAAAGATGGACGTGCTCGTGATCGGCCGGTTCTTCTGTTCAAAGGGTTAGTCGGCCTGTGGGAGTTGATCTCATGCCACGATATGTTTTGCAATGGTTATCGGCAGCTTTTATCGTTCTCCTGTTCTCTTCCGCGGGATATTCCCAGCTAACGACAACCACAACAACACTCAAAGGGACAGTTCGAGATCCGCTTGGAGCATTGGTGCCAAAAGCCGTTGTCACCCTCAAAAACCCGACGACAACCCGAAAGGTGACCACCTCGGAAGACGGCGAATACTCTTTGTCGGTTCCCCAAGGAATTTACAAAGTGGCAGTCGACGGTTCGGCCTTGGGATTTGATGTCACCTACCGATCGGATATCAAGTTGGAAACTGCTTCAGCCCATCTCAACCTGACCGTTTTCCCAAAGTACACAGTGCACATGTCGTACGCCGGCGGGCCCCATAAAGACTTGGATCACGCGGCATCACAAACCTTGAGCTTCAGTTTTGAAGAAGTTCCCGACCTGAACCC
>CAZWSK010000334.1:0-2178 GCA_964636445.1 uncultured Chloracidobacterium sp. | reverse complement strand
AATTGTCCCGATCGTCGTTGTGCCCCATCGCCGCCGCCATTCCGCCCTCGGCCATCACGGTGTGGGCCTTGCCGAGCAGGGACTTACAAACGAGCCCAACGCTAACGCCCGCCGCCGACGCTTCAATAGCAGCTCGGAGGCCGGCACCGCCGGCACCGATGACTATTACGTCATGTTCGAATGTTGGATATTCCGTCATTAAAAGGGCCAAATCCGGGCTCTTGTCCGAAACCAAAAACTGCTCATTTTTCGGATATCGTCAGCAGTTTCCTTATCGAGCCACTCTGCGCTCGTCTTGAGTTTTCTTGTGTCCGAACAAACCGATTGAATGGTCAGTTTTTTGCCATAGGCAAAAACAAGATATTCTTCGTTTTCTTCGAACTGATACAACGCGGGACACATACCCGCTTTAGCGATCTCATCCCAATCGAGGTCAATAGCGACGAATTGTTTTGAGGTACCCTTAAGCCGTTTTGTCACTTCAAAAACAGGACGTCCTTCATCATAATTCTGAATACTCGACTTGGCCCCGTCGTCTAACTCAGCAAGCCTCCCAACAAAGATCGCCTCGGACTCGCGGAATCGGGTTGTTAAACGTCTATTGATGCAACTACAGCCAAAAGCGTATTCAGAAAGCACGAGCATCGGCAACAGAACCAAGAGTATTGAGAAGCTCTTCCTTATCACGATCACCACGCCTCACATACTTACACCTAGAAAATTCTGAAGTCCGTCCACACGCCCATCGCGCACATCCGCACATAAAAGTCTGAGAATCCGACCCAGAACAGTGATAGCCACGCAAACAGCATGTGCCGTGCGTTCAATTTGCTCACGAACTTATAGAGCCCAAACTTGATCGGATGCTTCGACATCTCGTCGATGCGGCCGCCGACGAGGTGCCGCAGGCTGTGGCAGCCGAACGTATACGAACCGAGCAGGACCACGTTCATCGTCAGTACGAGCGTCCCGACGCCGATGCCGAAGCCGTCGCTGAATTGCGTCGCGACGACTGCGTCGTAGGTCAGGATGCCGATAAATACGACCGCTACGTAAAGAAAATACCGGTGAATATTCTGCATCACGAGCGGGAATTTTCGCTCGCCGCGGTAGTTGTGACGCGGTTCGCCGACGGCGCAGGCGATAGGGTCGGCCCAGAAGGCTTTGTAGTACGCGCCGCGATAGTAATAACAGGTGAATCGAAATCCGCCGGGTGCCCACAGGATGAGCACGGCGGGCGTAATGGGCTGGACTAATAGATACGTCGGCAGCCACGAGGGCCAAGGTCCGAGCCACGCGTGCCCAGACAGCGGCTGGCCTGCGGCCTCCCAGATCAGCGGGCTGTACATCGGCGAGAGGTACGGCCCCCACGCGTAATTTGCTCCCTGAAACGCCGCCCAGCTCGAGTACGCGATGAATGCCGCAAACCCGAGAAACGTCAGCAGCGAAGGCAGCCACCACGCGCCGGTGCGCATGGTCTCGCCAAAACCGCGCCGCGTGATCTGGACCAGATTAGCCGCCATATTTAACTGATTGGACCGTTAGGACTTGTAAAGTTTTACCGCGAAACGAGATGCCAAGTCAAAAGTTCAGCCATCGTAGATGGCGTTAGCATGTAGCCCAGCCCGCAAGGGCTGGGAAGGCTAAAGGAGCAGCACCCGAGCCCGTGTAACGGGCGACAGCGCCGGGCGCGGTCTGTCGCTATCTACGATAGCTCCAAGCCTGACAGGTGCGTACCCAGGGCGTTGCCCTGGGCTACATGCCGACGCCATCTACGATGGCTATTCTCGGATGCGCCCAAACAACTCCGTCATCTCACGCAACCGCTCAGCAAGTTCGTCATTTAATCGCCCGTCGGTGAGCTGCCATTTCCAGTTGCCGTCAACTGTTGCTGGCGTGTTCATACGGGCTTCGCTGCCGAGGCCGAGGATGTCCTGGGCCGGCGCGATCGCGGTGTCGGCAACTGAGGACCATACAGAGCGGAGCATGTCCCAGTGGACATCTCGGGCGTTCGACGCAAGGTATTTACGCAGGTGATCGCGAACGTTCTTAGGCGAATTCTTAAACCAGCCACGCGCCGTGTCATTGTCATGGGTTCCGGTGTAGGCGACGCTGTCGTTTGAGTAGTTGTGCGGCAGGTCGCGGTTGTGTGCATCGCCGCCGAAGGCGTATTGCAGT
>CAZWSK010000333.1:0-2220 GCA_964636445.1 uncultured Chloracidobacterium sp. | reverse complement strand
AGATAACTTTTCCGATAGAGGTCGCGATGTCTGGGATACCGAACGTCGAAGAGATCCGTTCGGTGTCGAAGTTCGGTATCTCAAACGTGACGATCGTTTTCGAGGAGACGACCGACATCTATTTCGCGCGGCAGCTCATTCTAGAACGGATGGCGACCGCCCGCGAGAACATCCCGCCTGGAATCGGATCACCCGAGATGGGTCCAATTGCAACGGGGTTGGGGGAGGTATATCAGTATGAAGTTCGTGCGGAGCCGGGTAGCAATTACACGGCTACCGATCTGCGGACCATCCACGACTGGAATATTCGACGTCAGTTGATGGGCGTTCCCGGCGTAACCGAGGTTAATTCGCATGGCGGTTACGGCAAGCAATACGAAGTCCGTCTGTCACCCGAAAAACTGCAATCGTATGGACTGACGCTTGGCGACGTTCACGATGCGGTGATGGCGAATAATGGCACGGTTGGCGGCGGCTACATCGAGAAAGGTGCGGAGCAATACCTTTTGCGCGGCGTTGGCCTCGTGGAAAAGATGGATGACATCACCAACATCGTCGTCAAAACGGGAAAAGAAGGCGTTCCCGTATTTGTTCGCGATCTTGGCGAAGTTGTCGAAGGACAAAGTATTAGGCAAGGCGCGGTTTCGACAAATGGCGAGGGCGAAATAGTTTCCGGAATGGCGATCATGCTTAAAGGGGAAAATTCGCGTGTCGTAGCTGAGCGCGTAAAAGAAAAGATCGACGAGATACGGAAGACGTTGCCGAAGGGTGTGACGATCGAACCCTTCTACGACCGCACGGCGCTTGTACAGCGGGCAATCGCCACCGTGGAAAAAAACCTCCTCGAAGGAGCCGCACTCGTCATTTTGGTCCTGCTTCTATTGCTCGGAAACTGGCGTGGAGCATTGCTTGTAGCCACGATAATACCGTTGTCGATGCTATTTGCGGCAATTCTAATGCGCATCTTTAACGTGTCGGGCAATCTGATGAGTCTCGGCGCGCTGGATTTTGGCCTGATAGTTGACGGTGCGGTCGTGATGGTCGAGAATGTGGTCCGTCGCCGTGCCGAGGCCCAACATGCGGGTTCGCGCGAACCGCCGGAACGCACGATTCTGGAGGCGTGTCTCGAAGTCGCCCGGCCTGTGGTCTTTGCGGTCGCGATCATCGGAATTGTTTACTTACCGATCCTGAGCCTTCGCGGTATCGAGGGCAAGATGTTCGTGCCGATGGCTTTGACGGTGATCTTCGCGTTGCTCGGTTCGCTCATCCTTTCGCTCACCTACGTTCCGGCGATGCTCGCCCTGATACTCAAGGGCAACGTTTCCGAAAAGGAAAGCCCGCTTATTCGCTGGTCGAAACTGATCTACCGACCGTCGCTCGCGTTTGTTATGAGGTTTCGAGCACAGGTCTTGGCCATCGCGGTTACTGTGGTTGTTATCTCAGGCATCATTTTCCCGTATCTCGGCGGCGAATTTATCCCACGTCTCGACGAAGGCGATATTCTGATCGAAGCGATATTGCTGCCCAGTGTTTCTCTAAATCAATCTATGGTTCTGACGACCGAGGTGGAAAAATCGCTCAAGGTATTTCCGGAGGTCAAGACCATTGTATCGAAATGCGGTGCCCCAGCCGTGGCGACTGATTCGATGAGCCTTAATCAATGCGACGTTTTTGTGATGCTCAATCCAATCGACGAATGGAAATCGGGTTGGTCAAAAGAAAAGCTGATCGAGGAAATGTCGAAAAAGCTTGAGACAGAAGTACCCGGTGCGGCATCGTTTGGGTTTATGCAGCCGATCGAGATGCGCGTGAACGAGCTTATTGCGGGAACCCGAGGCGATGTCGCGATTAAGCTTTTCGGCGACGACCTCGACGTTCTTGCCCAGAAAGGGGAAGAGATCAATCGCGTGATCGGCACTATTCGGGGTGCCGAAGAGAACAAGGCCGAGGTAACGACCGGCCTGCCGCAGCTCCAAATCAAGCCCGACCGCGCGGCGATAGCTCGATACGGCCTCAACGTGGAAGACGTGAATGAACTCGTTGAGGCGATCTTTGCCGGTAAAAAAGCGGGGCAGGTTTTCGAGGGCGAACAGCGATTCGATATCGTTCTGCGTTTGAATGAAAACGCTAGTAAGACGGTCGAATCGGTACGTGCTTTGATGCTGACTGCTCCCAACGGACAGCGGGTGCCACTCGCACAGGTTGCCGATATAGCTCTCG
>CAZWSK010000332.1:0-2231 GCA_964636445.1 uncultured Chloracidobacterium sp. | reverse complement strand
GCTAACCGGAGCACTCGTAGATTCTTCTTCGTTTTGAATATCTCGAGCGCGTCGTCGTCGTAGCTTGGTGCGATGATGACCTCTGAAAAGACGTCAATAACCGCCGCGGCCGTCTCGCCATCAACCTTACGGTTGAATGCAACTATGCCGCCGAAGGCTGATACGGGATCGGTCGCGAGGGCGCGTTTGTAGGCTTCGAGGTTAGTCGAGCCCACGCCGACGCCCGATGGGTTTGTGTGTTTGATGATCGCGACGGCGAGTTCGTCAAAATCGGTCACTAGTGCCCACGCCGCGTCGGCATCCACGTAGTTGTTAAACGACATTTCTTTGCCGTGGAGCTGTTCGGCGTTGGCGATGCCGTCGGTTTGGTCCGTGTACAACGCCGCTTTCTGGTGTGGGTTTTCGCCGTAGCGGAGGTCGGAGGTTTTCGCGAAACTAAGTGTGAGCGACCCTGGAAAGAATCCGGTCGCTACTGCTCCCGGTTCTGTATTGTCGCCCGTCTTTGTAAGGTAATTTGAGATGGCGGCGTCGTACTCGGCAGTACGTGTATATGCGGCCGCGGCAAGCCGCGCACGGGATTCTAGCGAAAGTGAACCGTCATTGGCGCTGAGCTCGCTGATGATTGCGGCGTACTGATCGGCATTGGTCACGATCGCGACATCGCGCCAATTTTTGGCCGCTGAGCGGATCATGGCGGGGCCGCCGATGTCGATGTTTTCGACTGCTTCTTCGAGCGTGACGCCTTCTTTGGCGATGGTTTGTTCGAATGGATAGAGGTTGACGACGACGAGGTCGATCGGCTCGATGCCGTGTTCCTGCATCGAGGCAACGTGATCATCGTTGTCGCGCAGCGCCAGAAACGCGCCGTGTATCTTAGGATGCAGCGTCTTGACGCGGCCGTCCATCATCTCGGGGAAACCGGTCACATCTGATACGTCCGTTACAGTCAGCCCCGCATCGCGTAATGCCCTTGCCGTGCCGCCGGTCGAGATCAGCTCGACACTTAAACCGGCTAGGGCCGCGGCCAGCTCGACTAGGCCGGTTTTGTCCGAGACGCTCAGTAATGCTCGCCGTATTCTTCTTAGGTCAGACATATTTACCGCAAACTTTTCGGACAAACTGACAACTAAAAAGTGAGGACTGAAAACGCGTCCTGATCCTGCCGTTTTCAGTTCTCACTTTTTAGGTTTCAGTTTGTTCGATGTGCGCCTAAACAAAAAACCGCCCCAGAAACAGCAGTCCGAGCACGAAAACGAGGGCGAGGATGATAATTTTGATTAGGCTCACGAATCTTCTATCCTGAACAACAGTCACGACAGGAAAGGAAAATCTTATTGTAACGTCGTTCGGGATGTCAAAAATCGCAGCCCCAATTCCGCGCATTCCAGCCCTCTTACTTTTCACCATCCTATTCGCCGTCTGTGGCGGCGCGCAGGAAATCCGAACCACGATCGGGATCCTGGGAGATTCCACCTCAGCTACGGTGAGGGTCAAGTTTCCCGACGATCGCAAATTCAAAGACCTGTGGTTCCTTGATCAGTACGCCGGCGGGACGGGACTGCTGAGCAGATTCTCGTCAATTGACTTTCGAGACAAGCAAGGTTTTCTGATTGCGCGCAAACGGTTCACCGCCTTCGATGGCTTTTCGACATCGAATATCGGCTCTGTCGTATATCTTGTCGATCTTAAACCGTTCCAGGTGGCTCCGGCGGCAGCTCATATTTCCTGGATCAATGAGAGTCGGGGCTTATTGATGCTCGACGACTTCTTCCCGCAAGGCACGGATGGGAGGACAAAGGTGAAACTCGATTTGCCGGCGGGCTGGAAGGTTTCATCGTCCGAACCGAAAGATGCTCAAGGATCCTTCGATGTCGGCGACATAGAGAGCGCGGTGTTCTTTATCGGCCGTGAACTTCGAGAAATACAGAGTACAAAAATAAAGATCTCATTCGATGGCAAATGGCATTTCTCTGACGAGGGGGCTGCTGAGCTCAGCCAGTCGATACGAAACGAATATGAAAAGGCATTTGGCCAGCTAAGGGGCTCCGCGATTCATGTAGTAATCAGTAGATTTCCCGGAGACCTGGCTCCGGGAAGCTGGGAAGCCGACACACGGGGCCGCACGGTGACAATTCTATCGTCCGACATGCCCTTCAAATCGCAATCCCTTCAACGTCTGCATGAGCAGTTGCGGCATGAGATGTTTCATTTGTGGATTCCTGAAGGCGTGA
>CAZWSK010000331.1:0-2234 GCA_964636445.1 uncultured Chloracidobacterium sp. | reverse complement strand
CGTAATTCGTAGCGACGCGGCGGTTATCGCCCGGCACGTCCTCGGTCGTGATCGTAAACTGCTGGCCCGCGACGAGCTCGACCGGCTCGCCGTCGACGAGGCCGCGTGTGCGAATCTTCGGGCCGGACAGGTCGACGAGGATAGCGAGCGGTTTTTCGAGTTTTGCGGCCGCGGCCCGAGCCGCGGCGATAGTGGCGGCATGCTCGTCGCGGGTCCCGTGCGACATGTTAATGCGGACGGCGTTCAGGCCGGCGTCGAGCATTTTCTCGATCATTTCCTGCGAGCTTGAGGCAGGGCCGAGCGTGGCGAGGATCTTTGCTTTGCGCATCTTTCTGATTCTAACGCATCGTGGAGAGTGACCTAAGTTTTGTGAGGTAAGAGTTAACAGTTGCGCCAAACGTCGAATGCGACCACGTCAGAGGCGAGACCGAAACCGCGCCGCCGGTAACAGGATCGATCTGCTCGGCGAGCACGCCGGACGGCAAGGCACGGTGCGTGACCCATTGGAGAATAGCGAGGGCCGGGGCCAGGTCGTCGAGTGTTTGTGCGCCGGCGATGTAATATTCCGCGAGCCACAATGTGCAGATCGGCCACGAATTGCCCGCGAACCCGTCTGACGTCCGCATGTAGCCGTCATTCTCAAACCGAGCGACACCGCCGAATCCGCCCTTGTTCTCGAGCTTGTCGATCACCGCCGTCATCGTGCCGGCTACGGCCGGATCGGTCACGGGGAAGCAGCCGAAATAAAAAACTGCGAACAGCGAAGCGTCAACCGTCGGGTCCGGAGTCAGCGTGTCGTCGTCCGCGGCCAGCAGGCCGCGGTAAAAGCGTCCAAGCTGCTCGCTGTACAGATGTGTGAGCATCGCGGCGACGACCGCATCAGACGCGGCCAAGTACTTGCTGCCCTTCGCGTCGTCACCGCAAACCGATGCGAAATTCGCGGCCGCACGCAATCCCGCCGCCACCGTCGCACACGTGAACGTATGCACGCCGCGGCGGTCTTCCCACAGGTTCCAGCTGGGTTTCGGCAGGCCCGTGGCCTCGTCGCGAAACGATTCGAGAAAGTCGGCGCACTTTACGACAAGCCCGTCGTACATCTCGCGTGCGAACAATTCATCCGGATACATCGAGTGATGTTCCCAGAGCGCCCATAGCATGAGAGCCGTCTCATCCTCCTGGATCGGCACCAGTTCACGCTGCCGCTCGCTGTCCCAGTGCGAATGCCAGCCCGACCCGAGTGTGCCGTCCGGATTGTACTTTTGCAGGAAATAGCCTCGCTCGTGGACGATCTCGCGGCAAAGCAAAAAAAACCGCCGCGACACCTCTCGATAACCGGCCAAGTCAAAAGCGTTAGCCACGAACGCGCCGTCGCGCGGCCACAGGTAGCTGTAATGGTCCGTCGCCCGCTCTGTAACGTCGTGATCGTTCGCAGCGATGATCGCACCTCCATCGTCGATCTGCGTGCGTGCGATCAGCAGGCTGCGGCGGTAGAGATCGGCTACCGGGCCTTCCAATTCCATCAGGTCTGTGCCGGTTTCGCCGAGCCATTTTTCCCAAAACACGCGATTTTGATCAAAGTACGCAGCAGGCGTCCGGCCCAGAATGTTCTCATTTATCTCGCTGACCTCGCCGTGGTTTGTTCCGGCGGCGATCCAGTAATGGAATTCGAATTCACCAGCCGCCGAGTGAACCGCGATCGTCGAATCGACCGAGCCCTCCGTGATCGCTCCTCCGTGCAGCTCGCCGTCCTCGGCGTCTCTCCACGTGCCCTGCAAGTCACGAAAGGCCTTGCGGCCCGTCGCAAACTGATCGAAATGCGGCAGCGTGTTGATCAAAAAGTACCGATGCTTCTTGTAGTGTACCAAGGATCGCGTCGCGGGATCATAATACGCCGTGTCGCCGACCTTGTTCTCGTAAATGCGAAAGTCGTGATGAAGAAAGACGCGTATATCGCGCGGCGTATGGCCGGTGTCGTTGACCTTCACATGCTTCAAATAGACATTCTCAGCCTCCGCGACCATATCGTGACAGACGATCGAAATGCTGAGCTTGGCATTGGTAAGACGAACGTCGGTAATGAGGGAATCCGGCCGGTAGAGCAATTCGCGCGTCCAGCCGTCCTCGAACACCCACGAAAACTCCCCGTTCACCCACACGCCGAACCTGAACGGGAACCCTTCGCTGTGGTTCTCCTGCCCGACGTGGGGAAAATAGGTGTCACGTAATTGATACTT
>CAZWSK010000330.1:0-2244 GCA_964636445.1 uncultured Chloracidobacterium sp. | reverse complement strand
CGGAATTTAACGAGATCGTCGAGCAAAACGACCAGACTGCGGCACGTGCCGAGCACCTTGAGAAGCTGCGTGAACTGGTCGGAAATGTCTATCCGAATAAGTTTGACCGCAGCAGTTTGAGCGGCGGTGAGGACACGATAACGGCGATCAAGTCATGGCAGCCCGTGGTCAACGCCGAGACGGAAATGGCCGCGGTGAAAGCCAATTTGCCCGAGGGCGAACGGCCGCCGGCCGAGGTAAAAGATGCGATGAACGAGCGGCTGCGTGCGCTTGGGAACGTGCGTATCGCGGGTCGCCTGACCACGCCGCCGCGGGGGAATTTCGTCCACCTGACCGACGGAAAGGCCAAGCTGCAGATCTATTGCAAAAAAGGGCAGTTTGTCGTCGGAACGCAGGCTGCCAGCCTGCGTGTGCCCGAAAATAAAGACACTCGCAGGCAGGCTGCCTGCGGTCCGACGATCGAGGCCGCCGATTCATGGACTGTTTGGCAGTTGATCGACCACGGCGATTTCGTCGGCGTCGAGGGTTACCTTTTCGTTACGAATACCGGCGAGGTCTCGGTGCATGTTGAGAAACTGCAATTTCTCGCCAAGGCAATGGTGCCGATGCCGGACAAGATGCACGGCATTGAGGATGCTGAGATCAAGCAGCGTCAGCGGTACGTGGACCTGATCGGTTCGTCGCTCGCGGTCGAGCAGGACGGGCTGACGACGCGGCAGGTTTTTGAAATTCGCGCACAGGTCATCTCGTCGCTGCGGCGTTTTCTTGAGGATCACGGTTACATCGAGGTCGAGACGCCGATGCTCACGCCGAAAGCGACCGGCGCCGCGGCAAAGCCATTCGTCACACACCACAACGCGCTCGACATCACCCTGTATGCGCGCATCGCGCCCGAGCTGTACCTAAAACGCCTCGTCGTCGGCGGATTTGAAAAGGTCTATGAGCTAAACCGCAACTTCCGCAACGAGGGCATCTCGTACAAGCACAATCCCGAGTTCACGATGCTTGAATTCTACTGCGCCTACATGGACGTGAACGGGATGATGGACTTCTGCGAGAGCATGTTGAAGGAATCGATCTGCAGGGCTACCGGCGGCCTGGTGGTCGAGTATGAAGGGAACCGGATCGATTTTGGCAATTTTCACCGCGTGACGATGAGCGACGCGGTCGGGCAGGCAGGCGGAAACCCGAGCAGTAGCGAGGGTGCCCCGAGTCGAGAGGATGGCGCGTCGGGCACCCTCCCTACAGGTCGGGTTTCCGCCCCCGCTGCGGAGCTTCTTGAGTATTTCGAGGAGCATGTGGAACACACGCTGATCCAGCCGACGTTCATCGTCGACTATCCAAAGTCCATCTCGCCGCTCTCAAAGGCCGACCCCGCAAACCCGCAGGTCGCCGAGCGGTTCGAGTTGTTCATCAACGGCATGGAGGTCGCGAACGGGTTTAGCGAGCTAAACGATCCGCGTGAGCAGTACGACCGCTTTGTCGACCAAATGGCCGAGCGTGAACGCGGCGACGACGAGGCGATGGTGCTCGACGAAGACTACGTCCGCGCCCTCTCATACGGCATGCCGCCCGCCGCCGGCATCGGTATCGGTATCGACCGGCTCGTTATGCTGCTGACCAACAAACACTCGATCCGCGACGTGATCTTGTTCCCGCACATGCGGCCCGAAAGAAGATCAGCCACAGAGGACACAGAGGGCACGGAATGAACGTTCGAAATTATTTACTCGCTAGCGTTATGAGTCTTTGCGTTGTGGTTACCTCTACGGCCCAAGACGTGAGGACTCCGCTTCGATTGGAGCTGGACGATAAACCCGTTAAGGCGAAATTCAGTGTCCGTTTAAAGACCTCTGGTAAAGTTTATGACCTGCGAACCGATGCAGCCTCATTCTACTTGCCCGAGGACGTGAACCTCGATGAGTGGGTTTCAATCACGATCGAATTCAAGAAGTACATGCTGGAATTTGATTCAATTCATAGGTCCATTTTTGGCGCCGATTGGGCTGTCGGAGTAGATCGACCGCCTTATTCCCTTGAGCGGCTTGAGGAAACGCAACCTAAGGACGTGTTGTCGCTTTACTACCTACAATTTTGTGCCGAGCCGTGCAGAAACCTAACGGTGAAGATTGCGAAAAAGACGCCCTAGATTCACCTAACTTATCGCCTCGATCATCTCTTTGACGGCATCGCTCAACCCGACAAATACAGCACGCGAAATGATGTTGTGGCCGATATTGAATT
>CAZWSK010000329.1:0-2254 GCA_964636445.1 uncultured Chloracidobacterium sp. | reverse complement strand
ATAAGACGCCCAGCCAAAGAAATTAAAAAGAAACGCCGCGATATTCGCGCCCACAGGCCCTATCCAATTCCTCGACGACGCCGCCCCGTTCCCCGTCGAGAACCATGACCTGTCCGCCGCACTGCTCGTCAGCAGCGACAACAGCACCAGCAGCCCGATCGCCGCAACGATGATCGCCGCGACATCATTAAAATACGAGTGCTTCTTCGCGTTTTTGCCCTTTTTCTGAATAAGCGTAGTCCCATCCGCGAGGCAGAAATTAATCTCCTCGTCCCGATAGACCGCTTTGCATGTAGGGCAAGTTTTCATGTTCGTTGCAGAAGCCCGCACGCAGTAAGGGCACCCTCGCGAAGGGCGCTACGCCGGCAGTACGAAGTCCCATTGGCCATCACCGTATATTTCATGATCGGTTGCAGAAGCCCGCACGCAATAAGGGCACCTTCGCGAAGGGCTCTATTCCGGCAATACGAACTCTCCCTGGCCATTCACCGTATATTCTATTGCCGCTTCGACATGTCGAGGCTTCCAAAGATATCTTCGACTTCTCCCACGCGACCAAACCTTGGTATCAGCGCCAATCAGTCCCGATTCGCGAAGCAACTTGGTTGCATGCGCCTTTATCGCATCCGCCACCCGTTCTGGCTTCTGTGCGGCTGAAATAACAACGTGTCCATGATTCGTCCGAATGTTCTCCGCCTTCAAGTCCCAGCCACGCCGTTCGCAGATCTCATGTACAGCCTGTCCGACCACTGTCCGCATTTCATGATTTAGGATCACAGGGGTTGCGTTCATCTCCTCCGCCATCCAACTCTCCAGGGTCGCATTATGTCGATACTTCGTATGGCCGTAGATATTCCATCCATCGCGTTTTACCGACGTCCGCTCATCACCGTGCAGCCATGTTCCGTACGTCCTAAAAGTGATCAAATACGCGAGCGGAAATCTATTCTCTTCCCAAACCTCGAAGCCGTATTCGTCGAGTTGTTCATGCTTCGCGACCATTCAATTACGGGAGCGGCCCGTTGCAGAAGCCCGCACGCAGTAAGGGCACCCTGCAGCCATCTACCAAGTCTGAGTATAAAGGTCAATATCCGAGGCTCTTCATTGTCCTCGATCTCGACCGAATTGAACCGGTGCCCTTACTTCGTGCGGGCTTCTGCAACGGAGCCACCCTTCTTATAGAGTAGAACCTCCTGAATAAACTCATCGATATCTCCGTCCAGCACGGCGTCCACGTCGGCGGTCTCGTGTTTCGTTCTCGTATCTTTCACGAGTCTGTACGGATGCAGCACGTAATTACGTATCTGCGAGCCGAACGAGATGTCCATCTTCGCTGCCTCGAGTTCTGAGGCGCCTTCGCGGCGTTTTTCCAGTTCTAGTTCGTACAGTTTTGAGCGCAGGACCTGCATCGCGACGGCGCGATTCTGGATCTGCGACCGCTGATTTTGACACGTTACCACAATTCCGGTCGGCAAATGCGTAATTCTCACCGCCGAATCGGTCGTGTTCACATGCTGCCCGCCAGCACCGGTCGAGCGATAAGTATCGACCCGCAGGTCCTTGTCCTCTATGTTTACCTCGATATTCTCGTCGATCTCCGGCGAGACGAACATCGACGCAAACGATGTCTCGCGGCTGCCGCCCGAATTGAACGGCGAGATCCGCACCAACCGGTGAACGCCCGCCTCTGCGGCGAGCAATCCGTAAGCGTAATCGCCCTCAACACGAAATGTCGCGGATTTGATCCCGGCCTCGCTGCCCGGCTGCTCGTCGAGCAATTCCGTCTTGAAACCGCGCTTTTCCGCCCAGCGGAGGTACATCCTGAGCAGCATCTGACAAAAATCCTGCGCGTCCGTGCCGCCCGCTCCCGCCTGCAGCGAACAGATCGCGTTATTCGGGTCGGTCTCGCCCGAGAGCAACGACTCGATCTCAGCCTCGGCAACCTCCTTTTCAAGCTTGTCGATCAACGTTTGTAGCTCGGTAGCGGAATCGGCATCCTCAGCCGCAAACTCGAACAACACCTCAGCATCCGAGACACCCGTCTCAAACGCGCGCTGCCGCTCAAGCGCCTTCTCGATCCGAGACCGCTGCTGCACGACCTTCTGCGCCGATTCCGAGTCGTCCCAAAAGTCCGGCGCCGAAATGAGTTTTTCTGATTCCGCTAGCTCTTTCTCTTTCGCAGGCTGGTCAAAGAAACCTCCCAAGTTGGGCAACTTTGTCTTTGATCTCTTCGTGTTTTGCTTGCAGGTCTGTG
>CAZWSK010000328.1:0-2263 GCA_964636445.1 uncultured Chloracidobacterium sp. | reverse complement strand
TGAGTTCCTCCTGCCGCGCTTCATGGTGATCAATAAGATCGCTAAGGAGCACGCTGACTTTGGCCACGCACTCGAAACGGCTACGTCGAGCTTTGCCCGTTCGATCGTGCCGTTCACGCTGCCCATCGGCGCTGAAGGTGATTTTAAGGGCGTCGTCGATGTCGTCCATCAGAAGGCTTACGAATTTGACGCCGACGGCAAAGCCAAAGAGATACCGATGCCCGAGGAGGGCAAAGACGTTTTCGAACGCACCCGCGAACGCCTCATCGAGATCGTCGCCGAGTCCGACGACGAGCTGATGGAAGAATATTTTGAAAACGGCACTCTGCCGGAGGAGAAGATCTACCCGAATCTCGCAAAAGCCATTGCTTCGAGCAAGCTGTGTCCGGTTTACGCCGTTTCCTCGCTCAACCTCGTCGGGCTGCAGATACTGCTCGACCACATTGTCGAATTCGGTCCGAATCCTGCGACGCACGAGGCAGAGTATGGCTTTGCCGATAACGAGATGACGGGCGACCGCATCTCGCGCAAATACAGCAATGACGAGCCGTTCTCGGCGTATGTGTTCCGAACGATCGCCGATCCGTTTGCCGGCCGCATCACCGTAATGAAGGTCATCTCGGGGAAGGTCTCGGCCGACGCGACGGTGCAGAATTCCACTCGCGACCACGCCGAGCGCCTCGGTGCACTGCACGTTATCATGGGAAAAACGCTCGACAAGGTGAACGAAGCCGCGACGGGTGACATCATCGCGTGTGTCAAGCTAAAGGACACACAGACGGGCGACACGCTCTGCGATAAGGCGAAACCGATCGTTTATCCGAAGGTCGAGTACCCCGAGGCCGCTATCGCCTTTGCGATCGAGCCAAAATCGCGTGCCGACGAGGACAAGATCTCGTCCGCCTTGCACAAGATCCTCGAAGAAGACCCGTCGCTGCATTTTGACCGCGACGCGCAGACGAAAGAATTCATTCTCTCAGGCAGCGGCCAACTCCACATCGAGACGGTCGTCAAGAAACTCGCCGACCGGTACCACGTCGAGGTCGCTCTTCATCCGCCGAAGGTTCCCTACAAGGAGACGATCACCGCGTCGGCGGAGGTCCAGGGACGTCACAAGAAACAGTCCGGCGGACGTGGGCAGTTTGGCGATTGTAAGGTGATCTTTGAACCGCTCGAACGCGGCGGCGGATTTGAGTGGGTCGATAAGATCTTTGGCGGTGCCGTGCCGCAGAATTTCCGCCCGGCCATCGAAAAGGGCATCATCGAGGCCGCACAAGGCGGTGCCGTCGCCGGTTATCCGCTCGTGGATTTCAAAGTAACGCTCATCGATGGCAGCTATCACACGGTTGACTCGGACGAGCATTCATTCAAGGCCGCCGGCCGCAAGGCTTTCCGCGCCGCGATGGAGAAGGCCAAGCCGACCCTGCTCGAACCGATCATGGACGTTGAGGTCTTCACGCCTCAAGAGGTCTCCGGCGACATCATGGGCGACCTCAACTCGCGCCGCGGCCGCGTCGGCGGCATGGAGGTTCGAGGCAAGCAGCAGGTCATCAAGGCCAAAGTTCCGCTCAGCGAGATGCTCGATTACCAATCGAAACTCAACAGCGTCACCCAGGCCCGCGGCTCGTACCACATGCAGTTCTCGCACTACGACCCGCTGCCCGGCAACCTCGCCTCAAAAGTGATCGAGGAAGCCGTCGCCGCCGGCCGCGTCCGTGCGCATGATGACGACGAATAGTAGCAAGTAAGGATCACAAATACATTCAAGGAAGTTTTATGAAGCGACACCTTTTTTTGAATTTCTCTATCCTGGCCTTGACCATTGTTGCGGCGTCAGCAGCGGCCGCACAGGTCGTACGTCCGCCCACTCCGCGCGCGAGTCAAAAGGCCTCGGTCATGCAGACGCTCGGCACTACCGAGGTGTCGATAACGTATAGCCGTCCGGCGATGAAGGGACGGCCGATCTTTGGTGAGGCTCCCGACAGTATGGCAAAGCGTGCAAAGGGCGAGGCGACGCTCGACAACCAAAATGAGCGAAAGCCCGGCGAGCCGATCGTGCCTTACGGCCACCTTTGGCGTGCTGGAGCGAACGAAGCGACGCTGTTCGTCGCCGCTGACGACTTATTGATCAATGGCCAGCCGCTTGCGGCGGGCCGATACAGTTTTCACGCGATCCCGGGAAAGAACGAATGGACACTTGTCTTTAATAAGGACGAGGGCCAGTGGGGCAGCTTCTTTTACGACGACAAAAAGGACGCGTTGA
>CAZWSK010000327.1:0-2263 GCA_964636445.1 uncultured Chloracidobacterium sp. | reverse complement strand
ATGGAAGACGGCCGTCAGCACTCGGGCAAAGGTTTTAGGATCGCACCTGAGACAACCGAACTGTTCAAACGCGCGATGGACCGAGCACGTTCGCAGGGTCGGCGAGTCATTGACTCGGGTGACATCTTCTACGTTCTCTCGAACGACGAGCGTAGCGTGCTCAACGACGTTCTTAACAATCTTGGTGTCCCATCCGACGAGGTCGCACAGATCGCGCGTACGCGCATCAAGAAACGCGAAAAGGAAGAAGAACGCGTCAGGCAAAAATACGAATTGCCGAGCTTTCTGCGTCATTTTGGCGTCAGCCTGAATAAACTCGCCCGTCAAGACAAGATCCCGCCGACTATCGGACGCGAGCGTGAGATACATCAAATGCTCGAGATCCTTTCGCATCGTGAAAGGTCGAATTCACCGATGTTGGTCGGCGAGCCGGGCGTCGGCAAAACTGCGGTCGTCGAGGGCCTCGCCCGCCTGATCGAATTGGAGCCAGAAAAGGTCCCTGCGAGGCTTCGCAATACGCACATCGTCCAACTGCAAATGGGCGGCCTCGTTGCCGGTACAATGCTGCGAGGCATGTTTGAAGAACGCATCAAGGGCATCATCGACGAGGTCAAGGAAAAGGACAACATCGTTCTCTTCATCGACGAGGCGCATTCGATCATCGGTGCCGGTGCCGCGATGGGCACGACGTCGGATGCCGCAAACATGTTCAAATCGTCTCTGGCCCGCGGCGAGCTTCGGATCATCGGCGCGACGACGATGACCGAGTACAAAGAGTACATCGGCGAAGACGAGGCGTTGGCGCGGCGATTTCGGTTAGTGAAAGTCGAGGAGCCTACGATCGACGAGACGCGTGCGATCCTGATGGGCCTCAAACCGCGATTTGAAAAGAACTATTCTGTCACCATCTCTGACGAAGCGATCAACACCGCGCTCGAGATGTCGCCGAAGTATATTCGCAATCTTCACCTGCCGGACAAGGCGATAGGCTGGCTCGACACGGCATCGGTCAAGGTCGAGATCAATGAACCGGAAAATCTGATCGTCCGGCCCGAGCACATCATCGACGTCATCAGCCAGGAATCGCGCATTCCTAAAGATATGATCTATCGCGACACTAGCGACAGGTTCTCCGCGATGGAATCCGACCTTGGCAAACGCGTGATCGGCCAGAAAGAGGCCGTTACTGCCGTGGCTGAGCGGCTGCGTCTCAACAAAGGCCCGCTTAAAGAGAATCATTACGCACCTGACGGCGTGCTGCTTTTCCTCGGTCCGACGGGCGTCGGCAAGACCGAGCTCGCCAAGGCCGTGGCCGAATTCATGTTCGGCGACGAATCAAAAATGATCCGCATCGACATGAGCGAATACGGCGACGGCACTGTCGGCATCGAAAAGCTCATCGGAATGCCCCGCGGCATCGTGGGCAGCGAGCGAGGCGGCATTCTTACCGAGCAGCTACGCGATAATCCGTACACGGTCCTGCTGCTCGACGAGGTCGAAAAAGCGTCGCCGTATCTGATGAATATCTTCCTCCAGGCCTTTGACGAGGGCTGGATCACGGACGGCCGCGGAAAGAAGGTTTACCTCAGCGACGCGATCGTCATCATGACATCAAACCTCGGCAGCGAATCGTTCAAACGGTACGAGAAACCGCTCGGCTTTGGCCAGAAGACGCTCGGCGAGGTCAAGCAGATCAAGGGCGAGGTGATGAAGGCGGCCGAGTCGCGATTCACGCCTGAGTTCCGCAATCGCATCGACGAGATCGTCGTCTTCTCGCCGCTCACGATGGACGAGGTCCGCGAGATCGCAAAGCTCTACCTGACAAAACTGCAGCGCAATATGGAACGCCAGGGCAAGCTCGTCGAGATCACCGAGGCGGCCCTCGACCTGCTGACCGAGAAAGGCTATTCGCCCGCCTACGGTGCGCGATTCCTGAAGCGCCACATCGACCAAAGGGTCAAGCTGCCGATAACCAACGAGTGGAAGATGGCGATGAAGTTCACCGTCGACGCAAAAGACGGAGAGATAACTGTCACTCCGGGCGACGCCTTCAGCCTAAACTAAACCGGACCGGCGTTTTCTGCATCAAATGGCTTCGGTGATATATTCGTCGAAGCCGTTTTTATGCCCGTAGTAGTAAGTTCACGCTCAACGCTTGCGATCATTTTGTTTCTGTTGACCGCTGTGGCCGCCGCACAGACCGAGACAAAACCGCCCCAGACCGAAAAGGCCGAGGCTGTCATTCGCCGTGCTGTCGCGCGGC
>CAZWSK010000326.1:0-2280 GCA_964636445.1 uncultured Chloracidobacterium sp. | reverse complement strand
CTCATTTTCTTACCACGACTCGCGCATTTCCAGAGTTTGCGTTCACATCATACACACGCAGTGTGATGGCGTATTCACCTTGAGTCGGCAGTGTGACGTCGATCGTGTACCGCTCGCGCGGGCTGTCTGAGATGCCGTCGCCGGCGTAGACTGGGATCCATTCACCACCGTTGACACTGTATTCAGCACGCGTGAGATAACTCGAATTATCAACAGCATCAAATATGACGCGGGCTTTGTCACCCGTGGTCTGCGGCGTCCCTGACGGCGTCACGATCGGAGCGGTATTGTCAATAACGATGGGTTCGGTGAATCGATGGCCGGAGAGAGCGAGCGTTCCCGGATTCGATGGTGTGTCGCGGGCGATGACGCGAAAGACATATCGGCCGTCGGCAAGTGACTGTCCGTCGATGGCGAGAAAGTTGTCCGTCAGATCGCCGCGCAGCAGCGTGTACTGCACGTTGCCTATCTCGCGATAATACACGTCATAGACCAGCTTGTCGCCATTGCGGTCGTCTGCCGTCCATTGCAGCGAGGTCGCACCGCGTTGATAGACGCGGCGTGGCGGCACTGCCGCTACAGGCACGCCGAATGTCGCAGGTTCCATTCCGGAGAGAATGATATTCGGATCGATCTGTATCGGCGGATTTGGAGCCAAGCCGACGTTGGTCGGGAGAACGCTTATCGATAAAACTTCCGGAGCGATATTACGGGCGACGAATGATAGATTGACCTCACTCACCGACGTTCGGTCTCCGACGGCGCCCTCTACGACCGGTCGCGAGGGTTTCAATACTGCCCGCCACTGAATATATCTCGCTTTCGGGCTCGTGATCTGTGCTCCCTTCTGGTCGACGTGTCCGAGACTCCACGCGCTCCATGTTTCGTCGGGCTTCTCGGTATTTCCCGTTCGCGTTTGTATCATCACATCGCCACTCGAGCGCCACCAGACACGGCCCCACGTCGCAGTCGATTTCGCGTCGAGCACGACTGATTCATACGTGCCCTCAGAGATCGTCGCTGGGCCGATCCGATAGAGCGAGCCCGGATTGCTGGCGGTCGCCAGCAGGCTGCGGCCGCCCGGCCTGATCGTCGAGATCTGTCCGGCATCGGATTGCAGCACGAGAGTCTCGCGACCTTCGTTGGTGATGTCGTAAATGCGTCCCTTGTCAGATGTGCCGACCAGCACGCCGCGGCCCGTCTGATGAGCATAGATCGAGAACGCCGTAACCGTTGACGACGCCCAGAGCAGGTCGACCGAGCCATCAGGAAGAATTCGATAGACCGCGGTCTTAGCGTCTTTGAGATCGTATCGGCTCTTTGGCGGCGGCTCGGTGCCGGGGACTCCGGGCCGCTCAATCGTGACAGGCTTAGACTCGGCGTTCTCCTTTGCTGCATCGGGCTTCGGTGTTGAGACCGATTCGCCCAATGCCAGCACATACGCCGAACCATCGGGACCGACCGCGAGTTCGTGTATCTCACGCAGCGGAGAATCCAGCAGCCCGAACGGCTTGCCCTCCGCGCCAAATCGCATCACGAGGCCATTCGAATCGCTGCCGGCATACAGGTTCCCCTGTTTGTCGGCCGCAAGCGATATGATGTGCGTCTCACTCGTATCGAACATCAACGAAATATCGCGAGATGAGCCGGCGGCTTTTACCTTATAAATACGCCCGCTATCGCCTGTCGCGACCGCAAGACCATCGGGCAAAACGGCGAGCGACCAGATGTATTTCTCTTTCGGTTCAAAATAAACATCCGCTTTACCGGTCGTATCGAGACGATAGACCTTTCCGTCCGGCGACGTTGCGGCAAACAGTTCGCCGCCTTTGCCTATCGCGAGGGCCGAAACGTTTAGCTCGGCCAGGTCTGCAAACTCAAAGCCCTGGCCATTTGCGGGAACCTTAAATATCTTCCCATCGCCGCCCGTACCAAGATAAACGTTCGCGGCGGCATCCACGACGCTCGACCAAACATACTGTTGCCCCGTCTTAAAAGCTTCGGCCATCGACGGAGCCAGCGTGATCGTCCCGTCGTCCGCGATCGAAACGCCGCGTGCGTCGCCCCGCAGTACATCTGCTCGCGAATTCACCGACCAGACCTGCGGGCCCGCCGCAAAGGCGAAAGCGGCGAGTAGGACCATCGCCGCGATAATTGCAGTTACTTTCATAGAGGATCCTAACCTTTGACCTTCGCAGCCACTTCCGAAACCGTTATCGACGCCTGCTCACCCGACCGCATATCTTTGACCGTCACCTTGCCCTCGGCGATCTCGCTCTC
>CAZWSK010000325.1:0-2287 GCA_964636445.1 uncultured Chloracidobacterium sp. | reverse complement strand
CGGGCCGTCCACGTCAATATGAGAATCGCGAGAATCGCAGGCCTGACCCCAGTTCCGGATTTCGGCTCCGTTTTCATTTTAGTTCGAAGCTTGCATTTTGAGGTGGTGATAGGAAAGATAACACTAGTCCGTGGATAGTGGAAAATCGAAAGTAAGGAAAGTCCGCGGGCGGCAGGTTGGTCTAATGGAAGGGCCACTTATGCCCGTGTATCCCACCGGATCTAGATGAATACGTCCACCGGCAAGTGGAAGCGTTCTGAGAGGCGGCGGGCTTGGGATTTGCTTATTTGGCGTTTGCCGTTGAGGACCTGTGAGACGGTGCCTTGGGAGCCGAAGATGTCGAGCATGTCGGTTTGTTTCAGCTCGTGCTCGCGCATGAGTTCGCGCAGGGCGATCTGCGGAGTGGCGGTCTCGCCCATCGGGTAGGCCGTTTCTTCAAAGTCCTCGATGAGCGTCGTCAGTAGATCGAGCAGACGCGTCTCCTCAGGAGACAGCTTGCCCTCGCCTTTTTTCATCAGGCGGCCGGCGATCTCCAACGCTTTCTCGTTATCTTCTTCTGTCCGGATGACGCCGGGCAGATACTCGACCAGCAGTTTGGCGTACTTCTGCGGATCGTAGGTCGTGGTCATGAGTTTTCACCTCTACCGACCTTGCTTTGACCTAGCAGTCGGTTTTCCATTTTTCCTTGCTGTACTCGGCATGGCTGAGGACAGCCCGAATAAACACCCTTTGTGATTTGAAATGCACGTAGGTAATTATTCGATAGTTATTCCCGCCGACGTTGAAGACGACGCAGCCGCCAAAGATATCGGCGCTGGGGAATGTCTCTCTGAGTTCGGCAAAATTCGTTGGACCGATCCGTTTGATCTTTCGGAACCAGTCATTTAACACCTCTTCCGCTACAGGATGCTCTTCCCAGTAGTCGCGCAAAGCCTTTCGGCTTATTACTCTCATCCGTTTTCCCTCTCATTGAGGACGGCGCGTTAGCCATACCGTCCGGTTTTTATCAGCTTGTATTTCATAGGTTCAGACTCCTTGGTTTTTGGTCGTGATCCGGTCCACAGACATTGCTTCCGTCGTCACGAGAAAAGGCTATTGCAAAATGCAATAAATGTCAACCGATTATTTCATTTTGTAATCTTCCTGAATCTTGAAATGCACACACGCGGGGCAGAGGTGCCCGCGTTCCGACGCCTTGATGCTTGTTTCGGGTCGTAGCGCTCTTGGGGCCTGAGCCCTTACTTACGTGCGGGTACTGACACGGGAGTTCACGCAGGCTGGCAGCCTGCGGTCCGGCGGGGTGCCCGCGTTCCGACGGTGGTGGCTACTTTGTGGCCGCGGCCGCGGTGGGCGGCGGCGGAGTGTGGGCCGGTTGGATGCCGGTGAGGGACATTAGGCCGAGTCTCGTGAAGTTTATTGATTCGCCTAGGATGCGGACGGCTTCGGCGGGGGCGTGGAAGCCCATGGAGTTTTCGGCTTCGACGAAGTCGAGGTAGAACTGGGCCTTGCGTTGGTAGTCGCGGGCGGTGGCGAGTTCGGCGTCGGGGCGGCCGTTGTTTTTGGCGGCCTCGAGTTGGTTGATGAGGTCGATGAGGGCGTTCATGGCTATGTCGCGCATTTGGTAGGTGCGGGTCTGGATCGTCTCGGCGCGGAATTTTAGTTCGTCCTCGGTGCCCTTGTGACAGGTCTGGCAGGACTGGTTGATGTTGAGCAGCGGCGAGCGGACGTGGTGGTCGCTGATCTTCATCGCGCCCTCGCGTTTGTAGGGCATGTGGCAATCGGCGCAGGCGACGCCGGCACGGGCGTGGATGCCCTGGTTGTACATCTCGAATTCAGGATGCTGCGCCTTTAGCACGCCGGCACCGGTGCGTTTGTGTGTCCAGTCGTTGTGCTTGACGTCGTCGTAGTAGGCCATGATGTTCTCGATCTTAAGGCCGTTCTGCCAGGGGTACGTGAGCGTTTTGCCCTCGCCTTTGAAGTAGTATTCGACGTGGCACTGGCCGCAGACGTACGTTCGCATCTCCTGCCGCGTGGCGTCGCGGTTTACGTCGTAATCGGCAATTCCCTGCGAGGCCTTGAACGCCTTGATGCCGATCATGAAGGCCGGACGCGTCACTCGCAGCGCCATCGTCATCGAGTCGTGACAGTCGAGGCACGAGACGGGATGCGTCACCTCTTTGCGTGCGACGCCGTAGCCGAGCGCGTTGAGCGCGTCAAAGCCTTTGAAAATGTCGCCGTTGCCGAGGCGCTTGTACGCGGGATATGCCGAGGCGTGGCAATTGACGCA
>CAZWSK010000324.1:0-2293 GCA_964636445.1 uncultured Chloracidobacterium sp. | reverse complement strand
ACGCCAAACTTCATCCGTCGATCTCTACCTCGTAGTCTTCGATGACAGGGTTGGCTAACACGTCTGCCGCCATCTTTTCCGCTGTCTCACGAGCGGCTGCTTCGCCTATGCCCTCAGACAGGTCTACTTCGAAATACTTTCCCTGCCGAATGTCCGAGATATTGGTGTAGCCGATGCCTTCGAGCGAGTGGTGGATGGCCTTGCCCTGCGGGTCGAGCACTCCGGGCTTGAGGGTTACGTAGATACGTGCTTTCATTTACCGCTCCGAAATAAATTGTAGATTTTGACGGACTTTCTTGTATTTGGCAAAGCCTTGTGCTAGATTTCACGTAAATTTCCGTTCCTAGCAATTTTTCGTTCAAAACTTCACTAAGGAGAACTGTAAAAGATCATGGATAATTCTGGAAAATCCGCCCTCGGGCTGGACCCAAATGTCGCCGCCGGCCTCGCTTACCTGCCGATCTGCGGTGTAAATCTGATCATGAGCATCATCATCATTGCGACTGACAAGACGAACAAATTCGCCCGTTTTGCCGCATTTCAATCGCTCTTGCTCATCGGTTTGATGATCGTCGGCTACGTGCTGACGATGATCATCGCCGTTGCGGGCGCGGCGGCCGAATCGACGGTCATCTCGCTTTTCAGCCTGCTGGTTTGGCTGGTCGCGATCATTGGGCCGCTTATTCTGACTATCGTCGCCTGCATCATGGGCTTTATGGGCAAGATGTTCAAGGTGCCGGTTATCGGCGGCATGGCCGACAACTGGTCAAACTAAGCGACATTTGCCTCAATTGAACTTGGGCCGTCTCTTCAGCCGCGAAGCTGAACGGACGGCCCGAGTTTCTTCGCCTCACCAGATCGACGGCACCGCCGCCTCGTCAAACTCGATCGTTTCGCCGGTCGGCAAAATGTGAACGACCCTCTCAACTCCCTTTGCTCGCAGCAGCGGCGAAAGCATTCCTACGCGATGGCAATTTGCCCGCGGGCTCTTGTGGTCCGAAAGCGGCTTTGACTCGGAACACATCATCGCCGTCGGTAATTCCGCCGCGATCTCGACAATGCGGTTGAGGCCCCACTCGAGGTCTTCCGGCTTCGGCTTGTTCTTGCCGCCCGTCTCAGGTAAATGCTCGTAGCCGATGCCGTTCTCGCGCAGCAATTCCGATAAGACCAATCCATTGAACTGCGGCCATCTCGACCGTGCGAATGCACGCACATCGCAAACAAACGCGATGTCGTGCTTCCTCAACAGCTCGAGAAAATCCGCGAACGGATGCCGGCCGTGGCCGATGGTGTAGATCGTGATCATTTGCCCGCCTGTGCGATCTCGTCAATGGCCTTTGGATTTTCGAGTGCCGAAAGGTCGCCGGCGTCCTCGCCGAGGTATGCAGTCCGAATGACGCGGCGCATGACTTTGGCGTTCCGTGTCTTTGGTAAGGCGGAGACGAAGTGTATCTTCGACGGTGCTAGTGGTTTGCCCATGTCTTTGGCGACGAGAGCCTTGAGCTCGTCCTCCAACGGAACGCGGACGCCCTCGTCCGCGTCCCCCAAGACGACAAAAGCGACCATTGCAGTGCCCTTTACTTCGTCCGGAACACCTATAACTGCGGCTTCGGTGACTTGCGGGTGAGCGACCAGGAGCGATTCCACCTCGGCGGGGCCGACGCGTTTGCCGGCGACTTTTAGCGTGTCGTCAGAGCGGCCGAGGATGAACCAGTGACCGTCTTTGTCGCGCATCGCCCAGTCGCCGTGGACCCAGATATCCTTGAATCGCCGCCAGTAGGTTTCGAGATAGCGTTCCTTTTCCTGCCAGAAACCGCGGGCCATCCCGATCCACGGCTGTTTGATGACAAGTTCGCCGACCTGTCCGGCGGGAACCGGATTGCCCTCTTCGTCGAGAATATCCACGTCCATTCCCGGGCACGGCGCCGGGAACGAGCACGGCTTGATCGGCAGCAGCGGATTGCCCATCAAGATGCCGCCGGCGATCTCGGTGCCGCCGGAGTAGTTGATTATGGGAAGTTTGCTGTCGCCGACCTTCTCGAAAAGCCACCACCACGGCGCCGGATTCCAAGGTTCGCCGGTTGAGGCGAATGCCCGCAGGCTGCTGAGGTCATGCTTCTTCGGAAGATCGTCGCCATGCGTCGCGAGCGACCGAACCAATGTCGGCGAGATGCCGAGCACCTCGACCTTATGCTTTGCGCAAAATTCCCACATGCGGTCGGGCGTCGGATAATCAGGCGCGCCGTCGTAGATGCAGATGGTCGCGCCGTTGATGAGCGCTCCGTAGATCAGC
>CAZWSK010000323.1:0-2326 GCA_964636445.1 uncultured Chloracidobacterium sp. | reverse complement strand
GTCGATCCACATCGAGGAGCTCGAGATCGAGGCCCGCGATACCAAGCTCGGCCCTGAGGAGATCACGCGTGATATCCCGAATATCGGCGAGAATATGCTCCGCGACCTCGACGAGAGCGGCATTATCCGCATCGGTGCTCAGGTGAAGCCGGGCAGCGTGCTGGTCGGCAAAGTAACGCCGAAGGGCGAAACCCAGCTGACCGCCGAAGAGAAACTGCTCCGTGCGATCTTTGGCGAAAAGGCCGGTGACGTTAAGGACGCTTCCTTAACGTGCCCGCCGGGCATCGATGGAACGGTGGTTGACGTCCAGATCTTTACCCGCAAGGGCCAGGATAAGGACGAGCGATCGCTCGATATCGAGGGGATGGAAGAGGAAGCTCTCCATCGCGACCTCGATGACGAAATTCGAATCCTTCAGGAACAGCGCAACGAGCGTATTTTCGAGCTCTTTGACGGCCGCAAGCTGACCAAGGACCTCGTCGATGGCAAGGAAGTGATCCTCAAGAAGGGCACCACGTTGTCGCGCGAGGTATTGGCCGAGGTCGACAGCAAACTGCTTCGCAAAGCTGAGGTCGCCTCCGGTTCAGTCGATATCTCCGCCGAGGTCAAAGAATACGAGCAGCGGACCGAGCGGCAGATCAACATTCTCCGCGACATCTACGACGAAAAGATCACCAAGCTCAAGCAGGGCGACGAATTGCCGCCGGGCGTGATCAAGATGGTCAAGGTGTTCGTCGCGATGAAGCGTAAGCTCAGCGTTGGCGACAAGATGGCGGGCCGCCACGGTAACAAGGGCGTTATCGCCCGCATTCTTCCGGAGGAAGATATGCCGTACCTGCCGGACGGAACGCCCGTCGAGATCGTTCTCAATCCGCTGGGCGTGCCCTCGCGGATGAACGTCGGCCAGATCCTCGAGACACATCTCGGCTGGACGGCGCGCGTGCTGGGCCTTCACTTCGCGACGCCTGTCTTCGACGGTGCGACCGAGAACGAGATCAAGGAATACATCGCGAAAGCAAACGGCGAATACGATCGTCTCCAGCTGCCGCCTTCGGTCGGCCCGTCGGGCAAGACGCGTCTCTATGACGGTCTGACCGGTGAGCCATTCGAGCAGAAAGTCTGCGTGGGCTACATCTATATGCTGAAGCTCTCGCACCTGGTGGACGACAAGATCCATGCTCGCTCGATCGGCCCGTACAGCTTGATCACCCAGCAGCCTCTGGGCGGTAAGGCTCAGTTCGGCGGACAGCGTTTCGGAGAAATGGAGGTCTGGGCACTCGAGGCCTACGGCGCGGCTCACATCCTGCAGGAATTGCTCACATGCAAATCCGACGACGTGGCAGGCCGCTCGAAGATCTACGAAACGATCGTCAAGGGCGTTTCGAACTTCGAGCCGGGCATTCCCGAGTCGTTCAACGTTCTGGTCCGCGAGCTGCAGTCGCTCTGCCTCGACGTCGAATTGATCCAGGAACACGAGATCGATCCGGAGGAAGTAGTGGCCGGTGTAGACGCTCTGGTTGGAGTTGATTAATTGATCGGTCTTCGGTCTTTGGTCTTTGGCCTTGGCGAGTAGGCGCCGGCAAAGACCAAAGGCCCAAGACCAAAGACCGATTTGAAATAATATGTTTCGATTTAACGAAGGCACTAAGACACAACTGACCGCAAATTACGAGGCGATCCGTATCTCGCTTGCGTCACCCGATCGTATCCGGTCGTGGTCACACGGCGAGGTGACGAAGCCCGAGACGATCAACTATCGAACGTTCAAGCCGGAGCGTGACGGGCTGTTCTGTGCCCGCATATTCGGCCCCGTCTCGGACTGGGAATGTCTCTGCGGTAAATACAAGCGGATGAAGCACCGCGGCGTCATCTGCGACAAATGCGGCGTCGAGGTCACACAGTCTAAGGTCCGCCGCGAGCGTCTCGGCCATATCGAACTCGCAAGCCCGTGCTCGCACGTGTGGTTCTTTAAGGGCCTGCCGTCGCGTATTGGCCACCTGCTCGACATCACCTTGCGCGATCTTGAAAAGATCCTTTACTTCGAGACCTACATCGTCGTCGATCCCGGCGACGTGCCCGATCTCAAACAAAAGGACCTGCTTAATGACGAGCGCTTCCGCGAGCTGAGCCGCGACTATCCGGCTGGTTTCGTCGCCAAAATGGGCGCCGAAGCGATCAAGGACCTGCTCGGCCAGATCGACGTGCAGGAGCTGGTCGATGAACTTCGTCAAAAGATGAAGGACGAGACCTCACAGCAGAAAAAGCTCAAATACAGCAAGCGGCTCAAGGTCGCAAGCTCATTCATGCGTTCGGGCAACAACCCGAC
>CAZWSK010000322.1:405-2332 GCA_964636445.1 uncultured Chloracidobacterium sp. | reverse complement strand
AGGTTCTACTTATTGCGTCGCAATTACTGCTCGAGCGAGCCCGTTTTGCGATGAGTGAGCGCTCTGCTGCTTAGTAAAATAGCTCTCGCTCGACCCCGATAGTTTCTCAGCGGAACAACGACGAGGAGACAACGATGCCACTTTGGCCCGTACACTTCCGCTACATGACTGGGTTGACCGGGGCAATTCTGCCGGGAGTGAATGCCCGCCTGCACGGCAGCTGGGACGGCGCCGGGAACTACTTCGATGCCTGGAGCGTCAGGCACAGGCAGCGTGCTGTTGCGGACGACAGCTGCAGAAGGACGCCCAGGCGACCGAGCGACAGGTCAAGGAGTTCCTTGGACTCAGGTGACCACCCGACTCGTGCGCTTGAGAATAGAACGGGCATGTCGTCGATGACGACCAACCCGTGGCCTTAATCGACTCAGGACGACGCGATGCGAACAGATTTCTTCGCGAGCAGATCGATTCTCTTGCAGAGCTGCGCGACGTGCCCTGTCGCGCCATGGTGACGACCGGCGACGCGTCCGACAGCATTCTCGAAGCGGCCAGATCGCCGGGACGGCTGGTAGAAGCCTTACATTGAATTTGGGCTTCTGATTTCAATGGCGCAGCGAATCTTGCTGTCGTTCTTGCCTCGCTTCGTTCGTATTGCGCGATTGCAGCGCGATCGTCGCTGATAATTCGGTAGCCGGCGACGATGTCGCGCCAGCGATCCGGCGCGGCGGTCTTGATCAGACGCACGCCGGCGGTTTCCTCGTCCGTGCTGAGAATGCTCGCCGCTATGCGCTCGGGCCAATGCCAGCTTTCGGGCATGGCGCGGACGACCGGACGACGATGATGGCCAGTACACACATTGCTTATCCGAGGGCGTGACGAAGGATGGCGAGAAAGCCCGCATGTTCGACTCCCACAGCGACGCCGCCGATGAGAAAGGATTTGTCGAGCGCGGCCAGGACGACCGCCATCACTTCCGGTTCATCGTCAGCCCGGAAGAGGCGACCAAGATGGTCGACCTGAAGGTTTTCACCCGCGACCTTGTCGCGGAACACGGAGCGCGACCTCAAGACGAGGCTCGACTGGGTCGCCGCCGAGCACTGGAACACCGACAACCCGCAGTCCATCTGCTGGTCCGCGGCAAGGCCGACGACGGCCAAAACCTCGTCATCAGCCGCGACTATATCAGCCATGGCATGCGCGCTAGCGCTGAAGAGCTAGTCATGATCGCTCGGGCACAAGAACGAACGGGAGGTTCACTCTGAGCTCGAATACGAAGTACTGGCGGAGCGCTGGACCCGGCTTGATCGCGCCATCGCCCGCAGTACGGGGACTGGGCACGGATCCCCGCGCCGCGTCCCGTCCTGTTGCATCTCGGGAGCGCTACGATCGCATATTCGGCAGGGTAGGTGCTCAGCCGACTAAGCGTTCGAACGATATTGTAGTCTTTTTCCATGCGGCCAGGGCAGTGCCGAGCATGAGCGACGGCGTGCTGAACGTCGCCATTACGCCTTCATCATCTGATTCACTTCTACTGGCTCCGTTTCGCCGCCGATGGAAGAGTCATTTGCCCGCAGCGAGTATGGATCATGTTGGAGCGGACAAAGCCGGTTTCGGTTGAGAATTGGCATGAGCAGAGCGTTGAGCATGTCCTCAAGGTGCTCAATGTGACGCCTGCCGGCCTCACCGAAGATGATGCGCGATCACGGCTTGCGACCTACGGCCCGAACCAAATGCCGGAGCCGCCGCGGCGCGGCCCGCTCATGCGCTTCCTGCTGCAGTTTCACAACCTCCTGATCTACGTGCTGCTCGGGGCGGCCGCGATCACGGCGCTGCTCGGGCATGCGATCGACACCAGCGTCATTCTGGCCGTGGTGATCGTCAACGCGGTCATCGGCTTCCTGCAGGAGGGCAAGGCCGAAAAGGCGAT
>CAZWSK010000322.1:0-376 GCA_964636445.1 uncultured Chloracidobacterium sp. | reverse complement strand
CGTCGTCCTGCTCGAAGCCGGAGACAAGGTTCCGGCCGATCTGCGGCTGTTGCACGCGCGCGGCATGTCGATCCAGGAAGCCATCCTCACCGGCGAATCCGTTCCGGTCGACAAGAGCGCGAAGCCCGTCGCGGCGAAAGCCGCGCTGGGCGACCGGTCGTGCATGGCGTTCAGCGGCACGCTGGTGACGAGCGGACAGGGCCGGGGCGTCGTCGTCGCCACCGGCGCTGCGACCGAGGTCGGGCGCATCAGCGGCATGCTGGCGCAGGTGGAGGCGCTCACGACGCCCTTGGTGCAGCAGATGGGCGTCTTCGCCCAATGGCTCACCATCCTCATTCTGGCCGTTGCCGCCCTGCTGCTCGTGTTTGGCTATTTC
>CAZWSK010000321.1:0-2347 GCA_964636445.1 uncultured Chloracidobacterium sp. | reverse complement strand
GCCGCGCTCAGGGCTGGCTCGCCGAACATATGCTCATCGTCGGCGTCGAATCGCCCGACGGCCAGAAAGATTACGTCTGCGCCGCTTTTCCGTCGGCCTGCGGTAAGACGAACTTCGCGATGCTTATTCCGCCCAAACCGTTCCAGGAAGAAGGCTGGAAGGTCACGACCGTCGGCGACGACATCGCGTGGATCAAACCCGACGAGACCGGCAAACTCCGCGCGATCAACCCGGAGAACGGCTTCTTCGGCGTTGCCCCGGGCACTAACTACAAGACGAATCCAAACGCTATGGAGTCGATCAAGGAGAACACGATCTTTACGAACGTGGCCCTGACCGACGACGGCGACGTTTGGTGGGAGGGCATGGACGGCGAGCCGCCCGCACACGCCATCGACTGGCAGGGCAACGACTGGACGCCCGCGAGCGACGCGAAGGCGGCCCACCCGAATTCGCGATTCACGGCCCCGATCACGCAGTGCCCTGTCGCGGACGAGAACTTTAACGACCCCAAGGGCGTGCCGGTGTCGGCATTCATCTTCGGCGGCCGCCGCAACAGCGTGGTTCCGCTCGTCCAGCAATCGTTCAACTGGGCGTTCGGCGTTTATCAGGCTGCGACAATGGGCTCCGAAATGACAGCCGCCGCGTTCGGCAACATCGGCGAGGTCCGCCGCGATCCGTTCGCGATGCTGCCCTTCGCCGGTTATCACATGGGCGATTACTTCTCACACTGGCTCAATTTCGGCCGCCAACTGCCTGATCCTCCGCGCATCTTCAGCGTTAACTGGTTCCTCAAGGACGAGGATGGCAAATTCGCCTGGCCCGGCTACGGCGAGAACATGCGTGTCCTCAAATGGATCGTGGAACGCTCACGCGGCGTGTCGAAAGGAACGGAAACGCCGCTTGGGTGGATGCCCCGGTACGCCGATATGGACTGGCGTGGGCTCGACTTTACGGAGGAACAGTTCAACGCCGTGATGAATCTCGACCGCGACCTTTGGCTAAAAGAGATCGCCCTACATGACGACCTTTTCTTCAAGCTCTACGATCGTCTGCCAAAGGAAATGACCTTTATCCGCGAGCTTCTTGTCTCGAACCTTTGGCGTTCGCCCGAGCTTGGCCTCGCCGCCCCGCGGCCTGAGGCGACCGAGGCGGTCAAGGCCGCAGGTTAGATTCCATAGGTAGGACAGAAAATGAGGCGGCCGTTCAGCGGCCGTCTTTTTTGTTATACTGTCTGCCAATCGAAAAGGAGGCCGATGGAACGATTTCTCAGGCGTTACGCCACATATCTCTACGCGGTCCTGCGCATCGTGAGCGGCTTTCTGTTTATGTGGCACGGCACACAGAAACTCTTAGGCTATCCCCCGCCGCCAAATCCCTCAAATGAACCGCTCTCGGCCCTAATGGCTTTCGGCGGCGGCATTGAATTGATCGGTGGATTCCTGATCATGATCGGCCTCTTCACCAGCATTGCCGCCTTCCTTGCGAGCGGCATGATGGCTGTGGCCTACTTTATAGCTCATTTCACTACGCAGGCAATTCTGCCGCTGCAAAATCGCGGCGAACTAGCGGTCCTATACTGTTTTGTCTTCCTCTACATTGCCGCCCGCGGCCCGGGTGTGTGGAGTGTCGAGTCCGCCTTTCGCGGAACGCGGCCCGTGGGCGACTAGCTGGACCTGTAAACCAAATCGCGTAGTATTCATCTAATAACCGGAGAAGATTATGCAGGATTTTACCTCAACCTTTGGAAACTCCGCCGCCGATGCGGCCCCCGTCGAGCGTGCCGCCTTCATTCGCCGCACGTACACGCTGCTCGCGATCGCGATAGCCGCGTTCATCGGTGTCGAGACGTTCTTTTTCGCGACGCCTATCGCCGGGCTCATCGCGAGCGTCATCTTCAGCGGAGGAGCGATCGGATGGCTGCTCGTGCTCGGACTGTTTATGGCGATCTCGTATCTCGCGAACCGATGGGCCGTCTCCGATACGTCGCGAGCGACGCAGTACTTCGGCCTCGGACTGTTCATCGTGGCTGAGGCGATAATTTTCGTTCCGCTTATAATGGTTGCCGTTTACTATTCCGGCGACGCATCGGTCCTCGTTAAGGCGGGCATCACTACGCTCGGGCTGTTCCTGGGGATAACGATGACTGTCTTTATTACGCGGACCGATTTCTCATTCCTCGGCCCGATCTTAGCGATCGGCGGTTTTGCGGCATTGGGATTCATCATCGCGAGCGCGATATTCGGGTTTTCGCTGGGAAGCGTTTTTGCGTTTATAATGGTCGCGTTCGCCGGCACCGCGATCCTTTACGAAACGTCGAACGTCCTGCACCGCTTTAACACGCAGC
>CAZWSK010000320.1:0-2361 GCA_964636445.1 uncultured Chloracidobacterium sp. | reverse complement strand
GCTGCGTTGCCAAACAGTCCGAACTTCTCACCCCAGCCGCGGCCAACGCTCCCGGCGACATCATTCGTCTTGAAGTTGCCGAAACCGGTCGAGATATCTGCGGTCAAAGGTTCACCGAGCCCGGAACGAGCCTGCACGATCGCGATACTGCCGCTGCGTCCGCCGAACTCGGCCGGGAAATTACCCGTAATGACCTGCACCGAACGCACCTCGCCTATATCTTCGCCGCTCGCCGATGCGATATCGATACGGTCGGTCAGCGGCACGCCGTCAACGACATAAAGCACGCCGTCCTCAACGCCTCTGACATGCATCAATCCATTGTTCTGCGTCGTAACGCCGGATGTCGTCGCAATGACCCGCTGCAACGCTTTGTTGCGCGCGGCGATCGGAAAGTTACTGATCCGTTCGCCGCTGATCTGTGTCTGCGTCTGCGCCTTGTCGCTGCCGCCCGCATCGCTGACGGTAACCTGAGCCGTAGTTCCTGTGACTGCCAGGGAAATGTCCCGTCTTGCCGGCACGTTCGAAGCAATGACGACGAGCTGCTTGACCGATTCAAAACCATTTGCCGTCGCCGTCAGCTCATATTCGGCAAACGGAACGTTGTAAAAGGTAAAGGACCCGGAGGCGTCCGTCGTCGTATCGGCTCGATAGCCGGTCAATCGGTTTTCGATCGTGATAATCGCCCCTCTGACCACTGCACGATCAGGGTCCGACAGCGTTCCCATGATCATCCCCGCCCGATTCTGGCCGAAAACGCCCAGTGTGGTCGCAGAGACAAAAAACAGCAGTGCAGCTACAGATCGATTCATCCTCGTCATAATGCTAAAGGACTATTCTAGGTGTAGCCACGCCGGTTCGACAAAGACCCGCGGGTCTAACGCGAGACGCGCCGAATGCCGGGGCGTTGCGCTATGGCGTAATGTCCAAATATCGCATGATGGCGAATGTGCGGGGGCCTTGTTGTTCGGTTGAAGCGCTGCCAGCGACAACGAGCTTGCCGTCAGGCTGAGCGAGAATGGCCTTGCAAAGATCGTGGCCGCCTGCGAAGTCGCGACGATCTTTTCCGATCAAGCGGCCGTCAGTATCAAACAGGACGGTTGCCCAGTCGTCCCATTGTCCGGTCTCGAACCCACAGCCGGCGATCTTACCGTTCGGCATTCTCGTCATTGAGGTCAGATTCGTCTCATGTGCGTCGAAATCATCCGTCCGGTGTCCATTCGCGGAATAACGTTTAGGGCCTGGACCGGCGTTGAGGATGAAGGAGCCGGTCGGTTCAAGCAGGGTGATGCTATAGAGAAACGAATCGATCGGGCCAAATTCCTTACCCGCTCTCCTTCCAAATTTCCGGTCAAACAGCATCTGCGGGGTCAGGCGCACTATGAATGGAACGTGCCGGGTGCATCCGCCAGACTTCGTTGGCACACAGCCGGGGATCGTGAAGCGATATGTTCCGCTTACCAGTATCTTTCCATCCGGCTGTAAGGCCGCACCCGACGGGTAGCTCACATGCATATTCCCGAAGTAGAAATAAAATTTGCCGAGATCGCCAAACGTCGTATCGAGACTTCCATCCTGGTTATATCGGGCCAGTGCGACCTCAGACCGGTTCTCTGAAAGTTCGCGGCGGCCGACCGTAATGATCTTCCCATCGGGCTGGGGCAGGAAGATGCCGCCTGCTCCGACGTTGTTGTAGAAGGTGTCGAGGGTGCCGTTCGAATGGTAACGAACAAGAAATGCTCCCTCGCGATTAGATATTGCGACCAGGATCTTTCCGTCCGGCTGAACGAATAACCAATAGGGACGGTCCTCTTCGCCAAAGTCTTGCTTGACCACGCCGCCGTTCCCGAACGTCGTGTCGAAGGAGCCGTCCGGATCGAGCCGTACGAGCAGAGAATCCAACCACCCGTAGCTCTGCCCGCTAAGGCCCGAATAACCGAGGACCAGGATCTTTCCGTCAGGCTGCAGAGCCGCCGCCTGCGCCGCATCGTCCGACTCAGAACTATAACGGTAAATGACCTTGCCGCCATTCCCGAAACTCGGATCAAGTATGCCGCCGGCGAAGGCGAAGGTTGCGAAAGAAAGAGTCAGGAGAGCGCCCGCCGAAGCTGTGGAGAAAAGATGTCGGAGCATGAACGCGTTTATATCACACTTTCTTTTGACCGTGAAGAAAAATACGCGGATGCCGATCTAGTCGTCGCTTACTCAGTGTCCTCTGCGTCTCTGTGGTGAATCGTTCCGTTTTGCTATAATTCGCCTCACGAATGGCTGTCACACTCGACGACATAAACGCCGCTCGCGAACGTATCGCGGGCGTCATAAACACGACGCCGCTGGTCTATGACTCGCGGCTGTCGCGTG
>CAZWSK010000319.1:0-2361 GCA_964636445.1 uncultured Chloracidobacterium sp. | reverse complement strand
GGTTTGAGGAAGGCCTCTGTGCCGGCGATGTGAATGCGGTTTTCGCGGGTGAATTGCTTGGCGGGCACGTAATAGGCGCCGAAGGTCTTGGCGATAAGTGCCACCGAGCCCGGATCACGCGGATCCGCCGGCTGGATGGCGATCTTGTTTAGTGTCGGCTCGAAATAGAGCGTGACCGCACGCGGCCGGCCGAGGTCGATGTGCGCCGCGCGATTGATGTGAATCTGCCCGTTGTGATTGATGGTGATGTGGTGGCGATTAAAGCCCCGCTCTTTCTTAATACCTTTGAACTTGATCCAGTTTCCGTGTAGTGCCATGAGTTTCTCCTTAAGTGATATGTATCATAGATAGCACATGCTTGTGTTCATGTCAAGGGGCAGAGTGCGCTATTGCGGCTTGCCGCCCTATTTGCGGAGCAGCTTGCTGCTCCGAGGTGCCCGCCTGATGTTCGCGGCTTGCCGCCGCCAAACCTACGGCGGCAGCAAGCCGCACCTGAATTATACGAATGCCGGAGGAGCAAGCTCCTCCGCAAATAGAGCGGCAAGCCGCAACATATCAAATCGAACGACCACGACTTTAGAACACTGCCTGCTGCCGCACTGGCGATCTGGAACGTAACTATTTTTCTTCGTTCATATCTTTTTCTGGCACGCATGATGGCACATGGTTTGAACCATCATCTATTTGTGTCGGAATGGCTCAATTTCGGGCAGTTTTTTGAGCTCAAATCACCGGATTTTTGGCCTTAGAAACCAGTGATTCGGACATTCGACCAATCTCGTGTTTATCTCTACCAATCTGCGGGCCTTCCTCTACCAATCCCCGGCCGGACCTCTACCAATCACGGGTGCATGACTCAGTTGATAGGAGCGATTCAGACGCTAAAAGGGACGGCCGAAACCGTCCCTTTTCGTTTCGATATACGACTTTTTTGGTCTAGATAAACGCGAAATCGAACTGGGCCTGGTGGATCGAACGGTCGGAGGTGACATCGACGTTGCCGAGGTAGTGCTCGATCTCCTCGAGGACCTCTCGCTCGGTGCTTCGGAGGGCTTTTGAGACCTCGGGGTGCACGCGGAGCGTGGTGTGGCGGATGTCCTCGACCTGTTTGGAGAGGCGCCTCGCCTCGGCGAGGATCTCGTAGGCGACCGTGGTCGGCGATTTGATCCAACCCGAGCTTTCGCAATAGTCGCACGGTGCGCACATGGTGCGCTCGAGCGATTGCTTGACGCGTTTGCGGGTCATGATGATCAGGCCAAAGTCATTGAAGGACAATACTTTAGTGGGCGATTTGTCCTTCTGCAGTGCTTCCTGCAGGGCCTGTGAGACCTTGTGCCGGTTGCGGCGGTCTTCCATGTCGATCAGGTCGAGCACGAGGATGCCGCCGAGGTCGCGAAGGCGGATCTGCCGTGCGATCTCGTCGACGGCCTCCATGTTAGTTCGGGTGATCGTGTCCTCGAGACGCTGGTTGCCCTTGCCGACGAATTTGCCTGTATTGACGTCGATCGACACGAGAGCCTCGGTCTGATTGATAACGAGATAGCCGCCCGATTTCAGCCAAACACGCGGTTTTAGGGCCTTGTCGATCTCTTCCTGAACACCGTAATAATCGAGGATCGGCTCGTCGCGGGTGTAGAGTTTGACGCGGTTGACCATCTTCGGAGCCATGCGTTCCATGAACTCAACAGTGCGGAGATATTCCTCCTCGCTGTCGACGCGAATAGCCGTAAAGTCCTCCGAAAGCTGGTCCCGCAGCAGCCGCTGAACGAGATCCAGATCTTGGTGAATTAGGGCCGGCGATTTCTTCTTCTCGGAGCCTTTTTTGGCGTCGGCCCAAGAGCGGGCGAGGAATTTGGCGTCGTTACGCAGGTCTTCCTCAGAGATACCGATGCCGGCCGTGCGGACGATAAAGCCGCCCGACGGAATATCCGGATCCTGCCGAATTTTCTGCAGCATCGTGCGAAGACGGCCTCGCTCATTCGAGGATTCGATCTTTCTCGACACGCCGAGATGCTCGATCGTCGGCATGTAGACGAGGAAGCGGCCCGGCAGAGCGATGTGCGAGGTGATGCGAGCGCCCTTCTTTGCGATCGGCTCTTTCGCGATCTGAACGAGGATCTCCTGGCCTTCTTTCAGCAGGTCAGAGATGGTGGGCTGCGGGCCGCGGTCACGGCCTCGGTCGCCGCGTCCGCCGCGGTCATTGCGGTTGTTGCGCTCGGGGCGGTCGTTGCTTTCGCTGCGTTCGCTGCGTTCAGGCCTGTCGCCACGCTCGCCGCGGTCGTTACGATCACGCCCGCCGCGTGACCCACGACGGCTCCGATCATTACGATCGCGATCGTTCCGGTCACGATCACGGTTGCC
>CAZWSK010000318.1:0-2378 GCA_964636445.1 uncultured Chloracidobacterium sp. | reverse complement strand
GTTTTGGCACGATCGGATTTGAGGTCGACGAAAAGAAGGCCGCGGACATCAATGCTGGCCACTCTTATATCGTCGATGTCACAGACGAAAGTATCGGGAAATGCCTCGACACCGGGAAACTCACGGCGACGACCGATTTCAGCCGTTTGGGCGAATGCGACGTGATCATCATCTGTGTCCCGACGCCGCTGCGTAAGACGAAAGATCCCGATATGTCCTATATCCTGACCGCGGGCGGCGAGATACAAAAATATATGCGCGGCGGGCAGCTGGTGATCCTCGAATCGACTACCTATCCGGGAACAACGGATGAGGTGCTACAGCCGATGTTCGAGGAAAAGGGATTTAACCTCGACACGGATTTTCTCCTCGCTTTCTCGCCTGAGCGCGTCGACCCAGGCAATCCGCAATTTCAGACGCACAACATTCCAAAGGTCGTTGGCGGCGTGTCGGATGACTCGACCGAAGTGGCGGCGTTTCTTTATTCGCAGATCGTCAACGATGTTCACCCTGTTTCGTCAGCTCGCGTCGCCGAAGCGGCGAAGCTATGGGAAAACACGTTCCGAGCGATCAATATCGGGATGGCCAATGAGATGGCCAAACTCTGTAATGCCCTCGGGATAGACACGTGGGAGGTCGTCCGTGCGGCTGCGACGAAGCCGTTCGGGTTTATGCCGTTCTACCCGGGACCGGGAATTGGAGGGCACTGCATTCCGCTCGATCCGCATTATTTGTCTTGGAAGGCGAAGCAGCACGGGTTTGATTCACAGTTCATCTCGCTGGCAGAACAGGTCAACTCCACCATGCCAAACTATGTCGTGGAGCTGGTAACGGCTGCCCTAAACGACGCCAAAAAAGCAGTTAACGGGTCAAAAGTAGTTATACTCGGGGTCGCGTATAAGAAAGACATCGACGACATGCGCGAGTCGCCTGCGCTTTCGATAATCGACCTGCTGAGAGCTGACGGTGCCGAGGTCGTCTACCACGACCCGTTCGTTCCGGAGGTAACTTTCGACCATGCTTATACCATCGGTGATGGAGAACCCCTGACGAATCAAGAGCTTACCGACGACCTCATCTCAACGTCCGATTGCGTGATCATTTGTACTGAGCACTCGGCCGTGGATTACCGCCGAGTTTGCGAGCTGGCGGCATTGGTCGTCGATACGCGGAACGCGTTGTCGGCCGACGTTCGCAGCGGCTGTAAGGCTCGCATCATCCGGCTCTAATTTCAGATTTGAGATCTAAAATTCAAAAGCTCAAGGTCCTACTCATCGCCGGTGCCCGGCCGAATTTTATGAAGGTCGCACCGATCTATGCCGAGATGCGGCGGCGCTTGGACGAGTTTGACCCGTTGATCGTTCACACTGGCCAGCATTACGACGCGGCGATGTCGGATGCCTTTTTTGATGATCTCGGGATGCCGCGGCCGGATATTCATCTCGGGGTTGGGTCGGGTTCACACGCTGTTCAAACGGCGAAGATCATGACCGAGTTCGAGCCGGTCGCGCTCGAGGAGAAGCCTGATTGGGTCGTGGTCGTGGGCGACGTGAATTCGACCATCGCGTGTGCCTTGGTCTGTGCCAAGCTTGGCGTAAAGGTTGCTCATGTCGAGGCAGGTCTCCGTTCTCGCGACCGTTCTATGCCGGAAGAGATCAACCGCATTCTGACGGACTCGATCACCGATCTGCTGTTGACGACCTCGCAGGATGCAGATGCAAACCTCTTGAAGGAGGGTGTGGCGACGGAAAGGATACGCTTTGTCGGCAACGTGATGATCGACTCGCTGCTGGAACATCTTAAGGTCGCTGAAAACTCAACGATACGAACCGACTTGGGAATTGACGGAAGCGATTACGGTGTACTCACGCTTCATAGGCCGTCGAACGTTGACGATCGTGAGATCCTGACCGATCTGATCAGTGCACTTTGCGAAATCGCGGAAAGACTGCCGATCATCTTTCCGGTGCATCCGCGCACACGGGCGAAGATCGATGAATTCTGCCTTGCCGACAGGCTCGAAAACGCCGGTGTTAAGCTGATCGAGCCGCTCGGATATCTTGATTTCTTACGGTTGTACAGCGGAGCCAGGCTTGTTCTGACCGACTCCGGCGGCCTGCAGGAAGAGACGACCGTACTCGGAATTCCTTGCCTCACGCTGAGGAACAACACCGAGCGGCCGATCACTATCGAGATGGGGACGAATGTCCTGGTCGGCACAGATCCGGAAAAGATCAAACAATCTGCTTTCGGCGCTCTGGACGGGGCCAAGGCGCGCGATGATGCCGCGATACCGCCGCTGTGGGATGGCAAAGCTGCTAAGCGTATTTGCGACGAACTGCTCGCGGGTTAGACCCTACTCAAACTTTACCGAGACG
>CAZWSK010000317.1:0-2415 GCA_964636445.1 uncultured Chloracidobacterium sp. | reverse complement strand
GCGCCTGACAACCCGCCGTGGAATTCGCTCGAGGCGATGGCCGTTTGGATCGTCAGCGTTCTGCTGATCATGCTCGTGCCGGCGATGCTCCTCCTTCCATACCTTGCGACGCTCGACCCACCGGTGACCGAGGCAGGCGACATCGTCGAATTCGCGAAATCGAATCCGACAGCAGTGATCCTCCAGATCGTCGGCATCATCCCCGCGCATGTGTTAACGATATTGCTCGCCTGGGCCGTCGTCACACGCGTGCGCAAACACGGCTTTCTCGACATGCTCGGCTGGCAAACAGGCGGCTTTCGCTGGTGGCATTACGCGATCTTGCTGGGTGGATTTTTTGCGATCGCGGCCGTCGTCGGCCACTATTTTCCCGAACAGGAACACGACCTCGTCCGCATCCTGCAAAGCTCGCGCACGGCCGTTTACGCCGTGGCCTTCCTCGCGACCTTCACCGCTCCGCTGGTCGAGGAAGTCGTCTATCGCGGCGTGCTTTATTCGGCATTCCAACGCTCGTTCGGCGTCGCATCCGCGTTCGTGCTGGTCACGCTGCTCTTCGCACTCGTCCACGTACCGCAATACTGGCCGAGCTTTTCAACCATTTTCCTGCTGACTCTCCTCAGCGTGACGCTCACCTGGGTCCGCGTACGCACCGGCAATCTCCTGCCCTGCGTCATCCTGCACACCATATTCAACGGCCTCCAATCAGCGCTCCTGATCGCCGAACCCTACATCAAACCCGAAACCGTCCCCGACCCCGCAGGTACGGCGGTTGGACTGTTGGTAAAACTAGTTCAGTAGATCATGTTCGCGGCTTGCGGCTTGCCGCTAACGCAGTGCGGTCAGGCTTACCTGACCGTAAGTTGCGACCACTCGACCCCGGAGCCCGGCTCCCGCCGCGGCTCTGAGCGGCGGGAGCAACGGGCGACATCGGCTTTTATTGTCGGAGGCAAAGCCTCCTCCTCCAGCGGTGAGGGCAACCTTCGGCGAGGCGAGCCTCGCCGCACTGCAACCGCGGCAAGCCGCAATGACGACAAAGTCCTCGTTCTGCCTCCTCTGTGCACTCCGTGCCTCTGTGGTGAATCCTCTTTTTTCCAAACAACCTTTCCCTGCCGCCCGTTCTCTAACCCTTCGACCGCATTCGGTCGCGACTTATGGCGAGTTACAGAGATCCACGCGAATGTTTTGCCCCGCTCGAGGTTATCGAACGGCTGCTCGAGATACGCGCGGAGCTCGGTTTTACCGAGAATCTTTACCTCGACCGCTCACAGCAGCTGACCGATTTTCTCGACGCATACGGCTTCGACGCCTACGCCATCAAGACCGGCAACGAAAAGATCGATCTGGACGAAAACTCAACACCCGTCGTCCCGGGAGGCGAAAATCTCCACCTCTCCCTAACGGCCCACTAATAACGGCCCACAAGTTCCCAGGCAGCGATAGAACGCTCGAAAACAACGAAAGGCAGGAGACACGTCTCCTGCCTTTTGTTCTTAGTTCTGAGTTCAAACTTCAGTTTGCCTGACGTACGTAAGAACAAAGCTAAAGCTTGCACTCTGAGCACAAAAAAGGCTCCCCTCCTTACGAAGGAGGGGTGGATCCTGACGAGCGACAGCTCGTCGGGAGACGGGGTGGTTCTTTGCTACAAAATGCGCCAACGTGGCTCGTCCCCACTCAAATCAGAACCGGGAGCGGTAGCGACCGGATCCTTACGTTCTGAGTTCACACTTCAGTTTGCCGCAACGCACGCCGGGCAAGCTAAAGCTTGAACTCAGAACTCTAGTTCCCAAACGCCGCCGGCGTCGGCCTGTCCCCATTCTGCCCCCACGGAAACACAATAAACTCCCCATTCGATGACCGCTGCACATACCAAGTCCCATCCGAAGGCCGCCACACCGCTATGTCTGCCTTCCCGTCCCCGTCGTAATCGCCCGGCACCGGAACATCGCTCACAGCCCCAAAAACGTAATACGAATAAGTCCCCGTCGCCGAATTCCTAACAACCCACAGCCCCGACGATGCCCTGTAAATGGCAATATCAGTCTTCCCGTCGCCGTCGTAGTCCGCCGGTGCGATCTTGTCACCCGATTGCCCGAACTGCTGCGCGAATACCGAACCGTCCGACGAACGCAGGTTGTACCACTCGCCTCCCGCGGCCCTGAAGACGCCGATATCGTTCTTCCCGTCCCCATCAAAATCCCCAACCGTCGGCACGTCGCCGTTGGTCCCGAATTGAACGGCAGAGAACGCACCATTTGACGAATCCTGCCTATACCAGATGCCCTGCGACGGCCTGAACACCGTCAGATCGACCTTTCCGTCACCGTCATAATCGCCCGGCACCGGCCGGTCCTCGCCGACACCAAAATACGAAAGCGAGAACGTTCCGCTAGCGCTGTTCATTACAAGCCACTGACC
>CAZWSK010000316.1:0-2444 GCA_964636445.1 uncultured Chloracidobacterium sp. | reverse complement strand
AGCCGGTGAATGCGACGCCCGTCATTATTGAAGACGATGTACTGGTCGGCGGCAACACGGGCGTTTACGAAGGGACGATCGTCCGCGAAAAGGTCGTGCTCGCGAGCGGCGTTATTCTCACGCGTTCGACGCCGGTTTTCGATCTGCCTAATCAACGCATCATCAAATCCGTCGATGGTGGCTCGCTGGAAATACCCGCCGGTGCCGTCGTCGTTCAGGGCTCGCGTGCGGTCACCAACGATTTCGGCCGCGAGAACGGCCTGTCCATCTACTGCCCGATCATCGTCAAATACCGTGACGAAAAGACCGATGCCTCGACACAACTCGAAGATTATCTAAGATAGAGACATGCCGCCGCGTGTCGCAGTCATCCTCAACGCCTCGTCCGGCGCCGGCTCGACCGACACCGTTCGCGATGAGATAGCAGCGGCGCTTTCCGAAGTCGGTATCGAGGCTTCTATCACCCTCGTAGGCGGCGGCGAGGATCTAAACGAGATAGCCGGAAAGGCCGCCGATGCCAACGAGATCGTGATCGCGGCGGGAGGCGACGGGACTATCAGCGCCGTCGCCGCGGCTGTTCATAAAGCCGGAAAAACATTCGGCGTTCTGCCAATGGGCACCCTCAATAATTTCTCAAAAGACCTCGGTATCCCGCAGGACATCGCCGGTGCGGTCGCAGTGATACAAAAGGGCGTGACCCGAACGATCGATCTGGGCGAGGTAAACGGCCGTGCTTTTATCAATAATTCGAGCATCGGCCTTTATCCGCGCATCGTACGTAAGCGCGAAAAGCAGCAGCGGCTCGGCTATGGAAAATGGCGTGCGGCGCTTTGGGCAGCGTTGCGAATATTCATGCGAGGCCGATTCGTAAAGGTTCGCATCACGCTCGACGGTAAGACCTTTTTTCGTAAGACGCCGTTCGTTTTTGTCGGAAACAACCGCTACGAGATGGACCTCTACAACATCGGCCGCCGTTCCACTTTAGACGGCGGCAAATTGAGCATCTATTTCCTGCACCGCAGCGGCCGTTGGGGCGTAATATTACTGCTCTGGCACACGCTCACTGGCCGCGTGCGCCAGTGGCGGGATTTCGAAGAGGTCCTGACCGACTCCGTGACGATCCAGACGCGACGCCGCCGTATTGGCGTAGCATTCGACGGCGAGGTCACGACGCTCGTAACCCCGCTGGAATACAAGATCCTGCCTCAAGCCTTAAGGGTGATCGTCCCAAAGGAGGAGTCCGACGATGCGTAAGATCGCACATCTGTCTGACCTGCATTTCGGCAGGACCGATCAGGCCGTCGTCTTTGAGCTTTCCGAGGTGATCCGCGAGCTCGAGCCGGACCTCGTCGTCATCTCAGGCGATCTGACGCAGCGTGCGCGTAAGAGCCAGTTCGCCGAGGCACGCGAATTTTTGGACAGGCTCCCTCAGCCACAGATCATCGTGCCCGGCAATCACGACGTGCCGCTGTACAACCTTTATAAGCGGTTCTTTGAGCCTGTCGAGAATTTCAAACGCTTTATCACGGACGATCTCACGCCGTTCTACAGTGACGACGAGGTCGCGGTGATCGGCATCAATACCGCTCGTTCGCTGACGATCAAGGATGGCCGCGTGAATGACGAGCAGGTCGAAGAGGTCCTGAGACTGCTCGACCCTCTCGACGAGAACTTGCTCAAGATCGTCGTCACGCACCACCCATTCGACTTACCGGGCGGCTATGACGAGGACCACATCGTTGGCCGGGCCGATGAGATGATGCCGCGAATTGCCGAGGCCGGTGCCGACATCTTCCTCTCGGGCCATCTGCACGTTAGCTCGATAACGAATTCCGCTCACCGTTACCGTCTCGACAGCGGCAAGGCGGCACTTGTGATCCAGGCCGGAACGGCGACATCGACCCGGGCCCGTGGCGAACCTAACTCATTCAATCTCATCGAAGCCGACCGTCCGTTCCTCACTATAAAACGGTACGAATGCAGCGTGCCGGAGAGCGGATTCATGCTGGCAACTACCGAGCAGTTTACGCAAACCGCACGCGGCTGGTCGCGAATGTGACCTTTTGAAAACGAAGGGACAGTTTGGACGGAATGGATTAGAATGACCTATATGACATCACCCGAACATGACGAACCGTCCGGTTCACTAAAAGACAAGATCACCGGCCTCGGCCAGAAGATCATCGGCGAGATCGAAGAGATCGGCGGCGCCCTCACCGGCGACCCGACGACCATCGCCGAGGGCGAACTGAACGTCGAGGTCGGCGAGATGCGCGAGGACCTGGAAGAGGCCGGCGCGGAGGAAGAAGGATGATGCCCTCTCGGGAGTTAAGCCAGTTCCTTCCCGCCCGCCGCATGCAGGGCTTGCAGCCTACGCTGATACGGCAGTTTTTTGAGCGGGCTTTGCCTGACAGCATCAATTTCGGCCTCGGCGAGCCTGATCT
>CAZWSK010000315.1:0-2450 GCA_964636445.1 uncultured Chloracidobacterium sp. | reverse complement strand
TTCGTGTATTTCGTGGGAATATATTCCTATGCAAAAGGTGCTCACAGCCGCCCGGATGCGCGAGGTCGATCGGCTCACGACCGAGCAGTACGGCATTCCGTCGATACTGCTGATGGAGAATGCCGCGCACGCTGTTGCGAGGGTCATTACCGAGAGACTCGGTGGGTCGGTTGAGGGTAAACAAGTCCTCATTTTGTGCGGGAAGGGGAACAACGGTGGCGACGGGGCAGCCTTAGCCAGGATACTTGTGACTCACGGGGCGGTCGTAACCGCAATGCTCGTTGGCGAGGTTGATAGGACGAAAGGCGACGCGCGCACGAACTTCGACATTCTTAGGCAAACGACCTACCGAACAAATGCGCGCGACGAAAAGAATGACCTCTTCAAATTTCACATGCTGGACTTTGATCAGGTCAGCTCGATCCGGCAGTGGGTGGAAGAGTATTCATTGGAACCGTCGCCGGACTGCGTCGTCGATGCGCTATTTGGCACGGGCCTCAGCGGGGAGTTAGACAGCCAATATGAGTATATTTTTCAGGCTCCTTGGTTTCAGGGTGACGGACGGACTGACGAGGTGCCGCACCTGAGAGTTGCCATAGATATCCCGTCGGGATTGCAGGCCGATACATCACTCTTGACCACGCGGAACGCATCGGCCGACGTAACCGTAACGTTCACTGCCCCGAAACTGGGGAATGTATTGCCGCCGGCCTCAAATTTTAATGGGGAGCTTATCGTCGCTGAAATTGGCCCGCAGCGGTTCTTGGTAAATGAGATTCCGTCCCAAAACTTTATGGCAGAGCAAGTTGACGCTGCCGAGTTTCTGCGATCTGCAAGCTTTGAGACAGGCTCGTACAAAAACAAACGTGGCCACGCGTTGCTGATAGCGGGATCAAAGAATTATACCGGAGCAGCCGTGCTGGCTGGCGACGCGGCAATTCGATCAGGCTGCGGCCTGGTGACCGTCGCCGTTCCTGAGAGCTCGCGGGAATCGGTCGTTGCTCGGGTTCAGCCTGAGGTGATGGTTCGCGGGATATCGGAGACTGAGGACGGATCGGCAGCAGGAAGGGCGGCTGATGAGGTCAACGAGTTCGTGAAAAACGTCGACGCGGTCGCTGTCGGCAGCGGGCTTTCGTCGAAGGAGGACGAGACAAAGGCGTTCGTGCGGCGGATCGTCGAGGAGCGGCAAACGCCCGTGGTTATTGACGCCGATGGTCTAACGGCCCTCTCGCCGTGGGCGACGTCCGGAACTGATGAGCTCCCGCTCATCCCGACACCGCACGAGGGCGAGTTTAGGAAGATGCTCGGACTCGAAAAGGCCGAATTCGACCAAGTTATTAAAGATCGCGTACAAGCCGTACGTGACTTCGCTACGAAGCACGACGTTTTCCTCGTCCTGAAAGGCGAACGCAACCTGATCGGCTCGCCCGACGGCCGCGTCGTCGTCAATCCGACCGGTAACTCAGGCCTTGGGAAGGCGGGGAACGGCGATACCTTGACGGGCATAATCACCGGCTTCGTCGCCCAGGCGGTGCAGATGAAGATCGACATTCTGGAAACACTCGTGGCCGCGGTTTACGTCGCGGGAATGGCCGGCGACATCGCCGAGAATAAATACGGCAAACGCGTAATGACGGCCTCAGACGTGCGGGAATGCCTGGTCGAAGTGTTTTCCGAACTAGGAGCAACGAGGTAAGGCCGGTGAGTACTGAATATAGCTGCAATTCGCCGGACAAAACGTTCGGGCTAGGCGAGCAGATCGGCCAAACTTTGACGGGCGGCGAGATCCTGCTCCTCTACGGCGGTCTCGGCGCGGGAAAAACGCTGCTGACCAAGGGCATAATGTCGGGCCTTCGATACGACGTTGACGAGGTCACGAGCCCGAGCTTTGCGCTTGTAAACCTTTATAAGACAGAGAGGTTTGACGTCTATCACATCGATCTCTGGCGGCTCGACCAGTCGTCCGATCCGGCAACGGACGTCGGTCTGGATGAGATACTCGCGGACCCGAATGCCGTCACGATCATAGAATGGGCCGACAGGCTGAAAGCCAGGCCCGACGGCCGCAAAATCGTTGCGATCGAACTAAAAGGCGATGGCGACGCGCCGCGGGAGATCAGCATCCAAACCGAGGGCTAAGCCTGGGATGCGAAAGATTTAACATCAAATTTCTTCTCCGGCGGAATTTCTCCTGATATCATCTTGCCCCTGTCGGTTATGACGCTATTGGACGCCGAGCTTCGACGAGTTGACGCAGCCGTTGCCGCCGCAACGGACGACGGACAGCCGGCTTCTGCCGGCCAACGGTTGTTCAACCGCGAGCTGAGCTGGCTGGAATTCAATCGCCGGGTGCTCGAGGAGGCGACCGATCCGTCGAATCCGCTGCTCGAGCGGCTGAAGTTCCTTTCGATCTTTTCGACGAACCTTGACGAGTTCTTCATGATCCGGGT
>CAZWSK010000314.1:0-2458 GCA_964636445.1 uncultured Chloracidobacterium sp. | reverse complement strand
TCGGTTCGCGGCGTCGCGGTCGAGAAAGTAATGGAGAATTCGCCTGCCGCCGCGGCGGGCCTGATGGCGAATGACGTGATCGTTCGGATCAATAACGACGAGGTCACCAGTGCCCGTAAATTGACGCGGCTGATCTCGGAGATCGCCCCGGACCATCAGGTGACCCTAACCGTCCTTCGCGGCGGAAGCGAGCAGCAGATAACGGCGACGCTCGGCAAACGGCCGGCGCCGGCGTTTGGCGACGGAAATTTCACGTTTTCGGTTCCGGAGTTTAAAGGCAAATTCGACATGCCTGACCTGAAGGGCCTCGAGGAGAAGCTGAAAAATTTGCCCCGTAGCAACGGCCAGGTGTTCACGTTCCCGGGAGGCGAGGGCCGCAGCATGGTGTGGCGTGCCGGCGAGAGCCGCATGATCGGCATCGGTGTCACGCAATTGACGAAGCAGCTCGCCGAGCACTTTAAGGTCGACGGCGGCGTGATGATCAACAGCGTCCGCGACGATTCACCCGCCGACAAAGCAGGATTAAAGGCCGGCGACATCATCGTCGAGCTGGACGGCAAGGCCGTCAAGGGCGACTTTGACCTCATTCGAGGAATAAACGACAAGAAAGAGGGCGATGTGCAGGTTACCATCGTACGCGACGGCCGCCGCCGGACGATCAGCGTCACGCCGGAGAAGTCTAAGGAAAACGGTTTTATGTTCCGCACCGATGGCGACGAAAGCGGAATGATCCCGCCGCCGCCGCCGGCTCCGATGGCCGCACCGCGTGCGCCTCTCCCGCCGGCCGCACCGATCGCGGCATTCGGATTTGGGCGAGTGATCTAGTTCCTGACCAATTTCAGTATAGAGAAACACGGGACGAACGGCCCGTGTTTTTCTTTTAGAACAGGCGAAACTCAGGATGGCTGCCGCGACGCCAGATGAAGCCGTCGAGGACGTAATGCGTGAGCTGCGGGACGGCGAGAAGAGGGACGACGAACATTTTCACGGTGTGCGTCCATTCCCAATCGCCGCCGAAGAGCCATTGCCGCTCGTGCCACACGCCGCGGTGCCAAAATATTTCCTCGACATAGGCGAGCGCCCACAGGCTGGCGAGAAAGACGATCCAGTTAGACGAGAACGCGCGATAGACTCGTCCCGAGGTCTCGCGGCGAAATTTCGTATACATCCAGATCAAAGCAAAATACGGCACGCCGTGGATGATGACATTAGTGACCGTAAAAGCGTAGTCGGAGTTGAACGCGACGATGCCGACGTACCAGCAGACGGCGGTCGTCGCAACGACGATGTCCTTGCCGATGTTGAGGAAGCCGTCGGCGAAGTAGAGATAGACGGACTTGATCACATACGCCGCGAGGGCCGCGATGTATAAGGGAAACAAGATAGTCTCGACTATCGACGGCAGCAGAATGAAATCATTCTGGACAAACCATTCGAAATTCCTCGGCACACTCGTCATCCAAAACGCCAGCGGATAAACCGTTGCCAGATATACCGCCGCCGCATCGATCCACCAGGTCAGACGCGACGTCTCGCCCAGACGCCGGCGATACAGATTCACCCAGCCGTATTGCTGCCTAACGAAATGAAAGACAGCGACGATCGCCAACGCCCGCCAAAACACCAGGTCGCCCTCGCTATACAACGCCACGCCGACCGCGTAGCCCGCGACCGGCACGAGCAGATATAACCAGATCCGCCGCTTGAACTCTTCGGTATCGAAATAGACGCGAAAGCTCGTCGACCAAACGTGAGCGACGTCGATGAGGAGCACGGCCGTGATCCACGTCCATTCGGGCGAATCGCTTTCGAGCAATCCTGCCTGCCAGCCGATCGCGAGCAGGAGCAGAGACACGACTGCGCTGCCGAGGAAGACTGAGAGGTCGATCTCGCGGGAGAAAAGCCAGTAGTTTGGTTTTCCTAAGGTCGCGTCCATTAAAAATTTCAAACAGGATGCACAGGATAGACATGATAAGAGCAATGAAGAGAAAGGTTGTGGAGATCTCTCAAAAAGTCAAAATTCAGACTTTTCTTCATCCTGCCTATCCTGTTCATCCTGTTTGAATATTTCTCCTAACGTCACTCGCCGCCCGCAGACCATGATAAAACGCTTCCTCGAACAAGGCGATGCCGCTGAGGTCGGTGTGGGCGAAGTGGATGTTGCGGTATGGTTTCACCGCCTTTTCGCGGATGCCGCTCCAGATAAAATTTGGCCGGGGCGAGACCATCGCGTGGCCCCAGCGCATTATGTCGATTCGGGTGGTCAGTTCGTAGATGTCGGGATGCGCACGCGAGAGGTCGGTGAGACACACGTCGGCGAGTTGTCGCCAGTCGTAATTGAACAGCGTCGTGCGGCCGTTCGGCTCGTGGCACATTGGGTAGTAATAGGTGAATATGGTCGGACCGTAGTCGATGCCTCTTTGGTGCGTGGCGTTGACGTAACCGAGCGACGGGCTTT
>CAZWSK010000313.1:0-2464 GCA_964636445.1 uncultured Chloracidobacterium sp. | reverse complement strand
TAAAACTGCAATCCGCCCATCATATACGCCATTTGATAAAGCGGCCCGTAGTCGCCGCTGAAAGAACGCCGCACCTCGGCGAGGGCGTTTTCGCGCTCGTGACCGACCTTGTTGACGAGCAGGTCGACGCACTGCTCGGGCGTCCAGTTGCCAAGGTGAAAATTCAGCGAAAAGATGATCCTCGCCGCCCGATGCGAACGCCAGAACAACGCGCCGATCTTGTCCTCGGACGACTTCACAAACCCGCGGTCCCAGAGCAGAAATTCCCAATACAACGCCCAACCCTCGGTGTTGAACGGCGTTCGAAAAAGCCCCCGATACGACCTGTAACGCTGGGCCATAAATCCCTGCAAGTGGTGGCCCGGAATAAGCTCGTGATGCGTAACGGCCCGGGCAAAATGCGGATTGTTACCACGCAGCGACATCATCTTTTGCTCGTGCGTCATCCCGTCGGTCGGGTACGCAACGAGAATCGTCTCGCCGCCTAGGAAGAACGGCGCGACCAGCTGCCGTTCGGGCGTCATCATTTCCATCCGCCAGTTGTCACGGGCAAGGGGCGGCACGGTTACAAGATCGTTTTTCTCGACGTATTCGATGGCCTCCCAAGCAAACTTCTTGATCAGCTCCGTCTGTTTGCCCGGCTCGACGTACTTTTGTTTGACGGCCTCGATGGCCTTCATATAGTCGTCGCCGTAGCCCATCTCGCGCGAGGCCTTTTTTAGCTCGGCCACGCACCAGTCGAATTCCCGGTTCGCGATCTGCACCAGCTCCTCGGGCGTGTACGGGATCATCTCGTACCGCAGTTCCTGAAGCAGAGCTTCCCTGCCGATCGGATCTCCGATGATCGTCGTCTTATCGTCCGCCTTTATGCCGACGAGCTTTTCGGTGATGAATTTCTGATACTTATCCAGCGCCTCGTCCGCCGCCTTGTAAGGCGACGCGCACCACCAAGTAAATTGCGGGTCGTACGAGTTGTAGAACGTGAACCACCTCTTCAGCGTCGCTCTCAGCTCGCCGACGGTCCGCGCCGCCCGGTTTGCAACTGTTCGCTTCGGTCTCTCTCCCGCGCCCGATTCAAACAAGCGATTGGTATCACCGATACGCTTCGCCACGTCATTCAACAACAACGCCGTCTTTGCCGGATCGACAAATTCCAGCCGCCGCCGCTCGTCCTCGAGATCATTGATCGTCTTCGCGAACGGCATCAGCGACGCCATCTCGGCGAACTGAGCGTCCTCCCGCAGCTGCTCGCTCACCTCGTGCTCCAGATAGTTGTCAAACAACAGATAATCGATCTGCTCGTCGTGGCCCAGCTTTTCAAAATCGAGCGCGATCAGCGCCGATCGGTTGTCGCCGTACAGCTTCCGCAACCGCTCCGACCTGACCGGGCTCGTCAACGCCGAATTGAACCGGTTCAATATGCCGTGATCCGCGTTGAACCTCTCGATCACGCCCCTCAACCGCGACGGCGTTTCATCGTGCACCGCCAGCCCGTCGCTTTGCGCGGCAACACTGTGTAAAGCCAGCGCAAGCACAGCCGCGCTCCAAACTAATCGTTTCATGTCGTACATAGTCGGCCCATATCCAATTATTGTCAAAAGATAATGCTGGATTTGGGGTCGTTTTATTCGGCCGATCGCCAGACACCCTTTGCCCGTCCATCACCGTCGAACGCCGGCCGGTATGATCATGCCGGCAAGCTCTGACTCTCACCGCGACACCCGGTCGCCGAGACAGCATTTTCGGTTGCACGGATCGCGCCCGCGCTGGGATCTAATTGTTCTTGACACTTACGCAATTCTGTGCTATACATGATACAGTCTCGATCTTCTCCGATCGGGTGGATCTTTGAAAATATATACTTATCAAGTGTGTCGGCGGAACTTTTGCGAAAAGCAGCTAAACTACTGTCGATTGCGAGCATAACTCATGCACGCTCAGTAGTTTCCACGTTTCCTCATTCGAGGAAACATCGAGGAAACGCCGAGAAACGCCGAGGAAACGCCGAGGAAACGCCGAGGAAACAAATGCGCTTAGTTGGGTAAGCGCTCAGGCGCGAAAATAGAGTGGCCGTGCAGAAAAGCATTTCCGCAGATAGGCGAGCATTGCTCGTCAGATCTCCTCAAGAAAGCTCACGCCGTCCGCGATCTCGACGCCGAAATTCTCCGCGATCGTTTGGCCGATGTCGGAGAGAGATTGGCGGGTGCCGAGTGGTCGGCGGTCATTATCAGCAGGTCGTCGTCACGCATGGCGGCGATGATCTCGGGAAGGCGCTCGTCGAAGCGTTCAAGGGCAGCCGCGTAACCTTCGGTATCCCGGCGATGGCCGTAGAGCATGTCGAAATCCACAAAATTGCTAAAGATCAGGCCCGTCGACTCGGCATTCAAAGCATTGATCGTTTGGTCGACCGTCTGTTCGTTGTTCTTTGCGGTCAGGTCGACGGTGACGCCCATATTGTCATAGA
>CAZWSK010000312.1:0-2468 GCA_964636445.1 uncultured Chloracidobacterium sp. | reverse complement strand
TGCCGAGAAACAGCTCACGCTCAGCGGGCTTCATTGCCTGATACGCCGTCCAAAACACTTCCGCCGTTGCCTGCTGCTGGGTCATAACGAATGAATTATATCACCGTCACCTTCCTTCATAGGCGGGGTTCACGGTCTTTATCATGTCGAGCGAATACTCAGGTTCGTCGTCATCAAAGGCCCTCTCAAGATTGGCCAGAGAAAAATGCGTGAGTTCGTCCTCCGTTTCGTCGTCCATCTGGATCACGCTCACGACCAGTTTCGCATTCGGCTCCAACTCATACGGCTCGTTAAGCAAAATATGCTTCCCGTCAAAACGCGCCGGTAAATTAACAATTTCCATAGCTCCTGGCCTCGGCTGATATGTTACTAGCACACAGGTTCAAATCCAAGCATCTTCTCGATCGCATCCGAGAGGCCGACGGCTTGTGCTTAAGGGAATTGAGGAGAGTTGTGGGCGAAGAGGGTCCGTTTCTGTGGGCTGCCGGCTAACGAGGCTTTGGCGTCTTCCGGCACCTACAAGTTTCTCCATCCGCCAGTGGATTCGGGCGGGTGGTGATGTCGGTAAAGAAGATTTCAGTACCTTCGATATTCGCCTCAAGAGAGGCCACTCGGGAACGCTTCTTGCCTTTAATTACTTCGGTGATGCAGCCATCGATAAACCAGAAGCTGACTTTGCTGCTGTCGGACAAGCGAAATTCGCTAACCTTCGTTGGCTCGAATGATAAAAACCTATCGTTGCCGAAGTAATATTTCTTCATCGTCTCCATAAACTGATCTTTAGAATTTACTTCGCGAAACGATGAAAGCATCATCTCGTACACTCCCGCGATATCCTCATGACATTTCCGTCGCAGAAAGGTCTCATATCGTCGGATTAAGTTCTCACGATACTGAATGTCGACGGAGTCGAAGAGATCCCTATCGCTTGTAGCATTCTCACATTGTCCGAAGATATCTGAGCCTCCCGCCGTCACGGTGATGAGAATTAATAGGATGTACTTTATACTTAGCCGTTTTCTCATTGCCTTGGACACCCTCGATTGCAGATTAGTACTAAATTCCCATTTGCAGCATTGAATCGCTGGAGGCCAGAGGCTCGGTCTGGGTAGCGGACTATATTGATCTGTTTTATGAGATCCTTGTCATCCAAGTTCTTGAATTGTCTATACGCCTCGAGTTCCTTGTCCCTGTCGCCCTTCGCGCTTCTAAAACCATTCATTATTCCTCGTAGCTTAGGATTGAAGTTATCTTCGCCCATTGTCATTGCGACGGCAATTGAGGCACGGTAGGCATTGACCTCATCAAAGGCGTCGGCCGAACCTTCGGTTACCCACCATTTGCCCGTTTTTGCATCTTTAAAAAAGCCGATGTCCCCATCGTCGAACTGTTTTGCATGGGTCAATTCATGGGCCAACCTGGAGTTCAAACTCCAACTTTCATGTTTATTGCCTTGGTTCCGGATGTTGATCATTATCTTATCGCCGTTTTCGTCCGGATTAACCCTCCCTTCGTCATAAACAAAGATCGTCGTCTCGCCAGTGTCCATCTCACCACAAGGCCTTGATTCCATAGTCTGCAAATCGGGCGTCACGGCATACTATCGTCAGGCCCTCGACAAGGGCTTGCGAGATAAGCAGTCTGTCAAACGGGTCTATGTGAACAGCGGGCAGTTTGTCCAGAAACAGGGTATGTTCAAGCAAGACCGGAAGGATTCAAAAACGATTTGCGTTCCGCTCAACGTCGATCGCTTCTTCAAGCGACCCTTTGATCCTAAGCTTTCCCAGTGCAAGTTTGATCTGGATCTCCCACACGACAACTGTGCTCAGGAAAACGTCGTTTTCCGGCGTTGAGATCGCGTCGATCGCTTTTGATGAGAGTTTTTCGGGAGCGTCACGCCACCATACAAATGCGTGCGTGTCGAGCAGAAGCCTCATGTTTCCTTGTCAAAGCCCCAAAACTCGTCCGGCAGCTCGGCATCGAAATCGTCACTCATCCAGATAGTGTCCCTTCCGAGTCCGGCGGTGCGCTTCTTCGGGGCCCCTGTTTTGTTGATAGGCAACACCGTAGCAACCGGCTGGCCGTTTTCCTCAATGATGATCTCATCATCGTCGCCCGCGAGCGCGAGCAATCCGGGCAGCTTCTGTTGAACATCGCCGAGGCTAAGTATTTTGGTCATACACGGTCACCTCCGCGGAATTATAGCACGGGCTGCACGTCTCACCGTGCCACGACGCGACGACAGGCTTGATGCTGCGGTGTGGCGGGAGGTGACTTTGCCGTCGCGATCGGTGTTGATGCGCGGGGAGCCGAGGTGGTCGGTGGTGAGGTATGCCACGCGAGCGTCTTCGGCATCGGCCACGACCGTCGAGTATACGGCTCCCCTCCTGCCTGAGGAGGGGTGGCTCCGCTTAGGAGACGGGGTGGAGGGAGCCAGGTTGCGGGGCTTCGTTCGCCGAGTGGAAAAG
>CAZWSK010000311.1:0-2497 GCA_964636445.1 uncultured Chloracidobacterium sp. | reverse complement strand
CGACATCGAGCTTGAACTCATTCACGAGCAGGTCCCACGCATATCGAATGGCGTCCTCTTTAAAATAATCGCCAAACGAAAAGTTGCCGAGCATTTCAAAGAATGTGTGATGCCTTGCTGTTTTACCGACCTCGTCGAGGTCGTTGTGTTTGCCTCCGGCCCGGATGCACTTTTGCGAGGTCGCCGCACGCGTGTATTCACGTTTCTCGTTTCCGAGGAACACGTCCTTGAACTGATTCATCCCTGCGTTAGTGAACAGCAGTGTCGGGTCGTTTGCCGGCAGCAGCGGGGAGGAGTGAACGATCTTGTGCCCGTTTTGCTCGAAATAGCTCAGGAATTTCGCCCTGATCTCGTCACCTGTCATAGAGCAACTTTAGCATAGACAACGCGGGCATTTCGCGTTCCATCTAAACTACAAACCGAGGGTCAAGAGTTCGAGGCCCACCCAACAGCGTAAGACCTTGACTCCCAGTTCTCGTACATGGAGGTTTTATGAAATACACCAAGCGGATCATAACGATCATTTCTTCATTGTTCATATTGCTTGGCGGGTTGGTCATTTCGGCCGAGGCGCAGACGGGCTCACGCCGGGTGCAGCGGCCCATAATAGTTCGGCACTATTGGGTCCGGCGCCCCAACTTTTCAAGATGGGGTTGGTACGACAGATGGTACGATCCGTATTTTTACGACCCATATTTGAGAGAGCGGCGTGAGCGGTACTATCTCGAGAAGGACGTTCGCGAGGAACGCAAAGACCTGCGAGAGGACCGTGAGAAGTACATGCGCGACGGCGTGATCACCGATAAAGAGCGGGAGAAGCTCGCTAAGCAGGAAGCCAAGCTGCAAAAGGCGATCAACAAGCTGAACAAATTCAGGCGTGATCGCGACTACTAGATCTGAAAAGTTGTTTCACACGGCCGGCTTTCTTCAGAAGAGCCGGCTATTTTTTTGCCTGAAATCGAAGCGAGACAGAATTGATGCAGTATCGAAGCCCGGTAGGCCTTGGCCCGTCGTCAAAGACGTGCCCCAGATGCGAACCGCACCGAGCACACTCAACCTCAGTTCGCACCTCGCTGGTGAGCGAGCGGTCCACGCGCTCGTGGACATTCTTCTTAAAGATCGGCTGGTAGAAACTGGGCCAGCCCGTGCCGGACTCGAACTTGGTCTTTGAGTCGAAGACAGCCAGGCCGCATGCCGCGCAGTGATAGGTGCCGTCGGCGTGGTGATCGGCGTACTCGCCAGTATAAGGCCGCTCCGTTCCCTCTTCCCGAAGGACATAGAACTCTGTCTTGCTCAACTCCTTCTTCCATTCGGCATTGCTCTTCTTAAGCTTATTCCCGTCGAACTCGCCGTCAATGAAAGTGATCTCACGAACGGTCTTCACCGCACCCGGCGTCGGCTCCGGGGCTGCCGCGTTCTGCGCGTCGCCAGAGGCCACAGCAGAACAGCCGGCCTGATTCAGTGACACGATCGCGGCAAAACCTAAGGAAATGAAAAGCGAAGAAAATAGTAATTTCGGGACCATGTCTTTTGGATGGCAACCGTAGCCGACAGGTTCGAAGGTATCATAAAAGGGTTTCGCCTGATGATCCGAGGACTTTCCCTGCCGGTGCGGAGCATACCCCTTCCAGAACACCCGCGCCGGCCCTTGTCCAGTTTGCCTCAGACCATCAGGCGAAAGTTAAGACAGCAGTTAATTCGGCAGCACTACGGTGTCTATTACATGGATGACACCGTTCGACTGACGAACGTCCGCTGTCGTTACGGTTGAGTAATTGCCTTTCTCGTCCTTCAGCACGACCTTTCCATCCTTTAGCATGGCCTTCAGCTTGCCGCCCGCGACAGTGGTGAATTCAGCCTTGCCGTTGCCGGCCTTGATCGCGGCCACGACGGCCGTTGAGTCAAAGTTGCCGGGGAGCACGTGATAGGTCAGAACCTTGGTGAGCATAGCTTTGTTCTCAGGCTTGAGCAGCGTGTCGACCGTGCCTGCGGGCAATTTGTCAAAAGCCGAGTTTACCGGAGCGAATACGGTGAACGGGCCTTTGCTCGCGAGCGTGTCGACGAGTCCGGCAGCCTGCACAGCGGCGACGAGCGTCGTATGCTCTTTTGAGTTAACGGCGTTCTCGACGATGTTCTTGGTCTTGTACATCGCGGCGCCGCCGACCATCGGATTGCCGTCACTCTTCGCCATATCAGACGTCTGAGCCGATACCGTGACCGCGGTTCCAAGTATGAAAGTGAATAGAATTGATAACGATCTCATTACAAAAATCTCCCCTTGAAAAAATATTTAGAAAAGGCTTTTGCCTTTGCCGATGTTTTTCGCGAGGCGCTTGAGATCGGATTCAGTAAATTTTATTTGGGTGGAAAAAAGTGTGGCGGAGAGGACAGGACTCGAACCTGCAAGCGGTTTCCCGCGGTAGTTTTCAAGACTACTGCCTTACCAATTAGGCTACCTCTCCGCACGAAGAGGAATTCAGACTATAACTGATGCGCC
>CAZWSK010000310.1:1338-2510 GCA_964636445.1 uncultured Chloracidobacterium sp. | reverse complement strand
AACTTTCCCTCGAACGTGTAATACGAGCCTCTCGATCTGTTCGTCTCCATCCTAACTTTGCCGGAGTCTTCGATCCGCACATCGCTTTCTATGAATTTGTTCCGTATCTTGATAGATCCGGTGTTGCCAGAATCAAGAAAGGCCATTACAAGTGCCGTATCCTTTTCAAAGCCCTTATCGTCAACCGGAAAGTACGCTCCGTCGGGTGACGGCGGTGACCCCGGAGCATAATTCAAGTCCGCGATGTCCTCCAGGTTAGGCAGAGGAGTATCGTAAGCCGGAGCGACGAGCACTTCGTGCGACTCCAAATCTGCCAACGGCATGGCATCAAGCTGCGAAAGAACAACAACCGTGGCGCCGATTCCAAACGCGCCGAGAAAAACAAAAAGCCCGAGGAGTAGGGATTTCATTACCGCCAAGAGTATAACGCCAACGACCATCGAATTAAAGATACTTGTCCGGCCGGGCATTCTGTCCGACCGAACCGCATCTGTGTTAATCTGTGGTTAATAGTCCTATGGCTCTCTTTGGCGACAAATTTACATGCACACGCTGCGGCGGTAAGGGCGATCAGATGCAATTTGCACCGATGCCCAACGAGCTTGGCCAGCGCGTTTACGACGAGATCTGCTCCGGGTGCTGGAAGGAATGGCAGACCAAGCAGATGCAGCTCATCAACCATTACGGCCTCGACGTCTCGAATCCCGACTCGCACACCTTTCTCTTCGACAACATGAAGATCTTCCTCTTTAACGAGGGCGTCGAGCTCGCACAGATCGACACCTCGCAAGAGGGCAAGGTCAACTGGTAAGAAATTTTCCGGAATAACCGATAGCTGAGAACTAAAAACTGATAATGGACGAATACATTATCAGTTTTTAGTTTTCAGTTATTTCGGATACTGTTCTTACCGTGAAGCGGCTCGAATACAAACACCCGCTCGCCATACGCTGGCTGCATTGGATCAACTTTCCGCTGCTCGCGATGATGATCTGGAGCGGGATGCTCATTTACTGGGCAAATCCTGTTTACTCTCTCTGGATCGGGAATTACGAGCTCTTCCATTTTTTCCCATCCTGGTTCAACGACGCCTTAGGCATTCCATATCGCCTCGCCGAGGGCCTGCAGCTGCATTTCTTTTTTATGTGGCTGTTCGCGTTGAACGGCCTTGC
>CAZWSK010000310.1:0-1238 GCA_964636445.1 uncultured Chloracidobacterium sp. | reverse complement strand
GCATTTTTTGTTATCCACGTGCTTCAGGTGTTACTCGCGGGATGGCGAAATTTTCAATCCATGATCACCGGCCGCGAGATAGTCGAGGCGGAAACGGAATGAGTGAAAAGGACGACATTCTGATCGAAGAGGTCCGCGACGTGCCGAAGGCCGAGCGCGAAAACACGGCCGTCATCCTCGACGAACGCCGCCGCCTGTCCGAGCAGCTTTCGCCCGACGACGCCCGCCGCAAGATGGCGGCAATGACGCGTCGCAGCTTTCTCATCGGTGGTGCCGCCGCGGCGTTTGGCGTGCTCGGCTGGCGGTGGATGTCAGAGGAGACGAAAACCAGACTTCTCCGCAATACGCTCGAATTTAACGAGCGGATCGCTCGAGCCGTATACAGCCCTTCACGACTGGCCCCTGAGTTTCCGGGCCATCCGGTCACCATGCGCTTCAACGGCGATATCGGGGTCACCGGGGAATTCGACGCGGCAAGCTGGACGCTATCACTCGGCGGTGTAGGTAGTGACCGAAAACTGACCCTTGAAGAGATCAGACAACTGCCTCGCACCGACATGATCATCGAATTCAAATGCATCGAGGGCTGGTCGACGATCACGCATTTTGCGGGCGTTAAATTCTCAGACTTTGCCGCGCGGTACGCGCCGCAGAACCTGCATCCGTACGTTTCGCTCGTAACGCCTGACGAGGGCTATTATGTCGGCTGGGACACACCGGCGATAATGCACCCGCAAACACTGCTTGCGTACGAGATGAACGGCCAGCCGCTTGGGCCCGAGCATGGTGCACCGCTGCGGCTCGCGAGCCCGACCAAGTACGGCATCAAACAGATAAAGCGGATCGGCCGGATAGAATTCACAAATGAGCGGCCGCGGGACTATTGGGCAGAACAAGGTTATGACTGGTACGCCGGGCTCTGAGCTGAGATTCATCAACGAACATTTTGAGGCAGCCGAGGTCGCGCCCGGCGACTACGATCTGCTGCTGGCCGACGGCTGGCGGCATTTTGGCACGCACTTTTTCCGCTACAGCCTGAATATCCACCGTGACGAGATCGTCCGCGTGATTCCGCTGCGGATACGGTTAAGCGAATTTCACATATCACGCAGCCAACGGCGTGTGCTGCGGCGAAACGAGGATCTCACGGTCGAGATCTCGCCATGCGTGATCACTCCCGAGATCGAAGAGCTATTTGACCGGCACAAGCGCCGCTTCGACCATGCGGTGCCTGATTC
>CAZWSK010000309.1:0-2519 GCA_964636445.1 uncultured Chloracidobacterium sp. | reverse complement strand
CAAAATATCGCCTCTGAAAAAACAGAGCCACGCTGACAAGCCCGATCAGGACCGGCACCTCGACGAGCGGGCCGATGACGGCGGCGAACGCCGCGCCTGAGCCGATGCCGAAGACGGCGATCGCGACGGCGATGGCGAGTTCGAAATTATTACTCGCGGCGGTGAATGACAGAGTAGCGGTCTTTGAATAGTCCGCCCCGACCGCTTTGCCCATCGCAAAACTCACGAGGAACATCACGACAAAATAGATGAGCAGCGGAACGGCGATCCGAACCACATCGACCGGCAGGGCAACGATCATCTGGCCCTTTAGGCTGAACATTACGAGGATCGTAAACAGCAGGGCGACAAGGGTGAGCGGCGAGATGCGCGGGATGAATTCGGTGTGGTACCACTCTTCACCTTTGAGCCTGAGCAGAGCGAACCGCGTGATCATTCCGGCAAAGAACGGGATGCCCAGATAGACGAGCACGCTTGCGGCGATGTCGCCGATGCCGATATTTACGACCGAGCCCTCGATGCCGAAGAGCGGCGGCAGGACCGTGATAAACAGCCACGCGTAAACGCTGTAAAAGAGGATCTGAAAGACGCTGTTGAATGCGACGAGGCCCGCGGCGTATTCGGTATGGCCGCGGGCGAGGTCGTTCCAGACGATGACCATCGCGATGCATCGGGCTAGGCCGATCATGATCAGGCCGACCATGTATTCGGGATGGTCGCGCAAGAAGATGATCGCGAGAGCGAACATCAAAATGGGGCCGATCACCCAATTCTGGACCAGTGACAGCCCGAGAATTCGTGTGTCGCGAAACACCTCGCCGAAACGCTCGTATCGCACCTTCGCCAGCGGCGGATACATCATCACGATCAGGCCGAGTGCGATCGGAATATTTGTCGTGCCGACGTTGAAGCGGTTTAGCACGCCCTCGACGCCGGGGTACAGATATCCGAGCGCGACGCCCGCGAGCATCGCGGCAAAGATCCATACGGTCAGGAAGCGATCAAGGAACGACAGCCGCCGCGTCGGCGTACATTCGATAGCGGACATATATTAAGAGTCCGCCGGGACAGTCTTGTGCATCATCGCCTCGGCCAGTTCACAACAAAGCGTGAACCACGTGTGCCTGCCACTTGCCTTGTCATGTTTGATCACGAAGACCTCCCAGTCGCGAGCGAATAGGTCGCCGGCCTCCGGAGTCTCAGGGCAAGGGCTGCTCCCTTCGCAGCCCTCGTCCGTTCGAGTAAATGTTTTGTCTCTGAGTTTCATGTGGCTTATTGTCTCTTTTCTTACGTGAATCGCCGTCACGCCGTCTTTTTGATCGCGTACACGCGAACGCTGGCCGCGTAATCGTTGACATTGTAGCGCTCGAGGAGCTCAGCCAGCCGGTTCGTTGCCGGGTCGCCGGACAACCCGGCCGCGGGCGAGCAGCATGCCTCGGCAGTCGAGACCTCGCTTGCCGCGGGTGAGCAGCAGGCCTCGGCACTCGCAACGGTGTTTGCCACGGGTGAACAGCAGGGTTCGCCACTCGCAACCTCGCTTGACGCCGGAGAGCAGCAGGCTTCGACGCTCGCGACCTCGCTCATCGTCGGTGAACAGCATCCGGACTGATTCTCGATTTTCGAATAGGCGTTCAGATCCGATCCCGTCTCGATAACTTCCACGTCCGAGAAGCCGGCTTCGATCAGTCCACGCTTATACTCTTCGATCTGGATCGCACCGGCGATGCACCCGACATAAGCCATTATGTCGCTGCCGAGTTCCGCGGGAAGGGGCTGTTTGAGTGCAATATCGCTCACGGCGACCCTGCCGCCAGGTTTGAGCACGCGGGCGATCTCGCGAAACACGGCAGTCTTGTCCGGAGCCAGATTGATGACGCAGTTGCTCAGAACGCAATCGACAGAATCGTTCGCAAGCGGGAGGTTGTCGATCTTTGCGAGATGAAATTCAACATTCTCATAGCCCGCGCCTCCATTTGCCTTCGCCGCGTTGCGGCGGGCAAGCTCGATCATTTCCGGCGTCATGTCGATGCCGATCGCACGCCCGGTAGGCCCGACCTTTTGGGCGGCGAGAAAGACATCGAGGCCGCCGCCCGACCCGAGGTCGACGACCACCTCGCCTTCTCTCAAATTTGCCGTCGCTGTCGGATTACCGCACGACAGCCCCATGTTGGCCTCGGCAGGGATCGACGCGAGTTCATCGGGCGTATAGCCAAACGCCTCTGCAACGGCCCTCACGCCCGCATGCTCACTGGAAAGCTCAGTCACAGCTACCGAACCGTATCTTGAGCGGACCGCTTGTTCAATATTTGCTGACATATGATTTCACCTCTTTTTAGTAATCAATTATGGCTGTCCGTAATTGTCAAATACAGAATAGCCCTCCCTTAATAATTATGTCAAGCCATAAATGTCATGTGATAGAATATTTTTTGTATGGCGGCGAAGAACGGCTTTAACGCGGAATTATTCTTTTCGGCCCTGGCCGACCGCACGCGGCTCAGGCTGCTGAACCTGATGCG
>CAZWSK010000308.1:0-2530 GCA_964636445.1 uncultured Chloracidobacterium sp. | reverse complement strand
AAACCGCGGCGTACATCCGTATCTGTGGTCGCCGTTTATCGCAATTGGAAAATAAATTTTCGGGCAGCGTCTTTTTTGTGTGACGCGGCTCACTGTATCGATGAGCGGACAGTATTTCGCTATAAGGATTCGGACGCCCGAATCCTTTCATCCCCGAATTTGGCACTGTGAGTTGTTGCCAGAGGTTTTGTATGAGTAAAGTTTTTTCGGCGCTACGCAGCATTTTTCTTACCGCACTATGTGTCGGGCTCTTTGTGACGAGTACGACGGCACAAGGGAATTGTGAAGCGGTGCCGAAGCAAATATTGGTCGATCTCTCGAGTGCATCGCACCTGCCCGCGGTGGCGGCGCAATACGGCCTTGATCCAGTCCCTATCGATCAGGCCGGAACGCCCCCGACCTACCGGATGCGTATTCTCGACAGCAATCCGCAGGACCCGTGTCAGATCGCGGCCGCGATGCAGGGTGACGCCCGCGTCTTACAGCGCGAATCTAATCGTTCGGTCAAGCTCGTTGAGAGCGAAGGGTTACCTTGGACAATAGGCCGCTCATGGGCGATCGGGCGCTCATGGGCGATTGGGGGGAGCGTCAAGGGGTTTATGAAACAGTATTTCCCCGACGTTATTAGTCTCGACGCCGCCCATCAGATCTCGCAGGGCGAGACAGACCCGCCTAATGCACGCCCGATAATTATTGCAGTCTTGGACACCGGTATAGATCTCAATCATCCTGCTTTCGCTGGTCGCCTTGTTCCCGGATACGACTTTGTCGATAACGACAACGATCCGAGCGAGGAAGGCCAGCTCCGGGTCAATCCGACATACGGCCACGGCACGCACGTAGCTGGGATCATCGCATTGGTTGCTCCGAAGGCCAAGATCATGCCGCTTCGCGTGCTTGACGAAAACGGTGAAGGCGAGCTCTGGCGTGTGAAAGATGCCCTTATCTTCGCGGGCGAGAATGGCGCGGAGGTGGTCAACATGAGTTTTGGGTATCCACCTGATCTGACCCCACAGAGCAATACACTTCTACAAGATCTATTTGGGGATTGCGACGGCATTCCGGTCCCTGGCGAACAGACTTTTGGGTTGAGCGATGACACGATGGTCGTCGTCGCAGGCGCTGGAAACGGTGGACAGATCGGCAATGGAGCGGACCGAGTGTATCCCTGCGCAGAGCGAGGTGAGATCGACAGCATATTGTGTGTCGGCTCAAGCGGTCGTTATGACCTCTTGTCGAGTTTTTCGACTATGGCAGATGTAAATGTTCGCGCTACGGACCGATGGGTGCGGACGGTCGCGCCGGGCGAGGATATTGTAAGTGCTTTGCCGGGCGGGCGTTACGGCCTCTGGTCAGGAACCTCGATGTCCACCGCCGTAGTTTCGGGGGTCACCGCTCTCGTTGCTGCGGAGCGTCCGATCAGCCCATCTAGAAACGCGGGAGCGATTGCCGAAGAAGTAGATGAATTCGGCAACGAGTGGGATTGTTATATGCCCGCCCGAGATATCGATATGGAGACATTGCGTGTCGACGCGCTCGCGGCGCTGACACTGAATCAGAATATGTATCCGGGACGGGATGGCATATGCCCCGAGGAATAGAGGGAGTCCGGCTGCGATGTGCCGTTGGATAGTCGTCAATCTTGACGGTATCACAGCCAGATAAGAAGGCCACGCCTAATATGCGTGGCCTTTTTCTTTCTTGCGCTGTCTTTTCGCGTCTTGTGCTCGCACTGTATGCCTGACGACACCTCTGGCAAGCCGAGGTAAAACCATAGAAATCAAAGGTTAAAAAAATGAAAAAAGGAAAATTAAAATCAGGAAAAGGTAGCTTTTTGAAGGCAGCCATCGTGGCCTCTATGCTTGCCACATGGATATCGATACCTTTCTTAACCAACACTGTCAGTGCTGATGAGTTCAGCGACGACATCCGCATCCGAGCGACCCTTACCGGTGGTGCCATAAACGGTGTCACACCGTGGGGCGGTGCCGAATACAGGCAGGAAGAGGATGGCCGGAAGCGGCTCGAGGTCGAGGGCCACCCGATCAATCTGCCTACCGGCACGGTTCTGCAGATCAACGTCAACAACGCGCCGTTCGCCCAGGTTACGGTGAGCCAATGGAGCCACTTCTGGGTCAAGAAGGACACCGGTGACGGCCAGCAGGTACCGACGGTTGTCATTGGCACCCCGATCGAGGTGCTTAACGGTACGACAGTGATCCTGTCAGGTGTTTTTGGCACAGTAATGCCGACGCCTTCGCCGTCGGGAACACCGTTCCCATCGCCGTCGCCAACCGGTAGCCCGAGCGGCACGCCGTCGCCGTCACCGTCAGGCACGCCGAACGGCACGCCTTCGCCGTCACCGTCAGGTACGCCGAACGGTACACCCAGCCCTTCGCCGTCGCCCTCAGGTACCCCGAATGGCACGCCCAGCCCTTCGCCGTCGCCGTCAGGCACGCCGAACGGCACGCCCAGCCCGAGCCCGAGCCCGTCGCCCGGCTTTAGCAACAATCTTTTTGCCGGCCTTTCC
>CAZWSK010000307.1:0-2537 GCA_964636445.1 uncultured Chloracidobacterium sp. | reverse complement strand
AACTGAAAAAGGCGAAAGCGGTCGTCAAGGAAGAAGCCAAAGAGGTCATCGCCGCCGGCGGCCTGCACATTCTCGGCACCGAACGCCACGAGTCGCGGCGCATCGATAATCAGCTTCGCGGACGTGCCGGCCGACAGGGTGATCCGGGCTCGTCGCACTTTGTCCTCTCGCTCGAGGACGACCTGATGCGCATCTTCGCGGGCGACAAGGTCCGCTCGATGATGGAATGGCTCGGAATGGAAAAGGGCGTGGCCATCGAATCAAAGACCGTCAGCCGCCAGATCGAGCGTGCCCAGCGGGCCGTCGAGGCGCGTAACTTTGAGACACGCAAACACGTTCTCAAATACGACGACGTGATGAACCGCCAGCGCGAGACGATCTATGGCCTGCGTCGGCAGTTGATGTTCGAGCCCGAGCACCGCGATTACCTTCTCGGCGAGAACGGCGTCGCCCGCGACCTGCTCCGCGACCTGACCGACAGCATGCTCAGCCTGACGCTGACGCCGGACCAGTGGGACATTAACACCTACGCCGCCGAGATCGAGAGCATCTATGCCCTCGACCCCGCACGTGACGCGGGCGTCGATTTCAAGGTCGATAATCCTGACGTGATCGAGGAGAAGATCTGGAAAACGGCTATCGCGAGCTATGAGGCTAAGGAAAAAATGGCGGGTGCCGAAAGCCTCCGAGCCTACGAGCGATACATCATGCTCAATATCATCGACAGCCAGTGGAAGGATCACCTGCTCTCGATCGATCACGTGAAACAGGGCATCGGCTTGGTTGGCTATGGCCAGAAAGATCCGCTCGTCGAGTACAAGAAGCAGTCGTTCGATATGTTCCAGGACATGCTCGATCGCATCGACACGAACACGACCAAGGCCCTGTTCAACCTCGAGGTCGTCTCAGAAGACGACCGCGCCGAGCGCGAACGGCTCGAACGTCTCGAGATGCAGCGTGCCCGCCGCCAAGCCGCCGGCATGGCCTTCACCGGCGCCATGGCCACAGCCGACGCCGCAGGAGCTGAGGCCGCAAGACACACACCATTCGTCCGCGACACCCCAAAAATGAAACCCAACGACCCGTGCTATTGCGGGTCAGGGAAGAAATTCAAGAAGTGTCACGGTGCGGGAGGATGAGAATAGGGAACAGACTGTCGACACAGGAAAAGGCCGCTATAGAAGCGGCCTTTTTAATTTTCTGGTTAGCGTAGACAAGCTACTTGATCGGCGTTCCTTGCGACGTCCATACCTGCCAAACACCATCCCGTTTCACCCAGGTATCGATGTAACGCACTTTTCGGTCGTAGGCGACACCTTTGTCGTCCTTGCCTTTCGTGTGGAAAATGCCCGTGACGTAGGCCATGTTGCCGTTAACGTTGATGTTCATGTCACTCGTGCCCGCCCATTCGAGGCCCTTATCGTTCACCATGCCATCGATGTCGGCCTTGCGGTTCATGACCTCGCCGTTGGAGCCGGCGATGCCGACATAATCGCCCGCAAAATGCTTTTCGAACCACGCACGGTCGCGCTTCATGAACGCGTCGTTATAGTCCTGTTCGAGGTATCCGATCGTGTCAAAATCGTCGAGGCCATTGCCCGCGTTGCTGACCGCGACCCATTTTCCATTGCGTTTCTCGATCATATGCACGCTGCGCGTCCAGAATGTCTCCGGCTTGCCGCCCGTACCGTTTGCCGTCCATATCGTGTTGCGGTGGGTGATCAATGCCGAGTTCGGCGTGCACGTGATCATATAATGATCGTGCGTCAGCTTATCCGGATTTGGATTCGCCTTGGCGCGTTCAGCGGCTTTCACTGCATTGTCAATGGACGTGGCCTTATTGATACCAGTCGGCAATCCGACGAAATCGTCCGCGAACACCGCGCCCAATTTTACGCGATCGCCAGCCGCTGTCGCCTCACTCCATTCGCGGTCAAAGGCCTCGAGCGCTTTTTTATCCGCATCACTGCACTGTGCGATGGCGGTAAAGGCGCAGGCTGCCATCAGGATCGATATCGAAAAGATCTTCTTCATTTTTCCTCCAGAGAAAGATGCAGTTGAGCGAAGAATGCCCGGCGTCGAGCAGCATCACGCTCGCGGCCGGCTCCCGGTTACGTGGGGTTGTTAAAAGTGCGTTTAACTGTACGCGTAATGAGGGAACGAGTCAAGTCGCTCGTCCGTCTTGAGTGAACCGCTATCGGTACGTGAAACTGAGTCAAATGGCTCGTGTGGACCTTCGACCAATAGAGCATTTATCTCTACCGATCGAGGGGTTTTTCCCGCGACAAAGGCCAAAGACCTTTGCGCAATGCGGCTGTTTTTCTCGACAAATACAGGGTCTTAGCGGAATGTGAAACGTTTCACACTCAGAATGTGAAACGTTTCACATTTTTTCCACAGGCACTTTTGGGTTCCCCCGAAAAGTCAGTTCAGCTTGGGCGGCGGCAGCTTTTTGAGGCTTCCCTGGCCGCTGATCTGCCGGTTGCCGGCGATGCTTTCCGCTGCGGTAAAGGCCCTGAGGAAGTTCTCACCGAGTA
>CAZWSK010000306.1:0-2543 GCA_964636445.1 uncultured Chloracidobacterium sp. | reverse complement strand
AGAAGCCAAAGAAAGGTGCCGCCGGCCAGATGCAAAACCGGCCGCGCGTCTGCGTTGACCTCGACGGTGTGCTCGCGACCTATACGGAATGGAAAGGATTTGACCACATCGGCCCGCCCGTGCCCGGAGCGGTCGAGTTTGCAAGGCAACTCAACAAGGTCGCGGACATCATCATATTTTCAGCTCGTTGTTCACTCGATCCCGGTCCGGGCGGCGACTTGCCGCTTCTAACCACCGGCCAGCTCCGCATCAAGATCATCGAGTGGCTCGAGAAACACAAAATTCCCTACACCGACGTCTACACCAGCCAAGGAAAACCACGGGTTGCGGCATTCATCGACGACCGAGCCGTCCCATGCTCGCCGCAGGCAGATACGGAGGCTTTTGACACAGCGTTGGACTCTGTTTATGGCCTGTTAGGCAGAAAGCGAAGGAAAAAGTGAGATCTCCGGCGCTTATTCGATCCTCTCGAATTTCGGCTTTTTACTGCTCACCTTACGGTAAGTGCCGCCGGCAAAGACGTTGTGCCCGAATCCGCAATCTGCGTCCGTACCATCCTGCGTCACCTTGATCGTGCCGGGCCGGACGAATTTGATGGTGATCGTGCATGGCCCAAATTCGTCTGAGGTGTACGTTGCGACGTCTCCTTTGATGCCGGCTTCACCGTCGAGCGAGCCCATGTTTACCGTGTTTTCGCCGTCTGGCAGAGCGATCGGATGAAGCAGGTCCATAGCGACGCGGATCTTACCCTTACCGAGGGCCAGCAGCTTTATGTCATTAGTGAACTTTCGGAATTTTCCCGGAAAGTTCATTCGATACTCGCCATTGACCTCGGCGGCCGAGACGCTTTTGCGCGAAGTTTGAGCAGACGCCGCAGACGAAAATGCCATCATACCGACGGCGGTAAAGCAGAGCCATAAGAAGCGTATTCGCATAATTTACCTTTTCGTAAACGGGGAATTATCTGCTATATTTGCCTAACTCTTCCGTAAATTCAACTTTAGGGGAAATCGAATCGATGAGCGCAAACGCAAATACGATCAACGGCGGTGTCTCGCACGTGCAGGACAAACACCCGAAAGGATTAGCGGTCCTCTTTGCCACCGAGATGTGGGAACGGTTCTCGTTCTACTCGATGCTGGCTCTATTTACGCTGTATTTACGCGACCCGAACGAGGGATTTGGCTGGACGGCGGCTGAGGCGACGTGGCTGTATTCAACGTATTTGATGTTCGTTTACGCGAGCCCGCTGATAGGCGGATTTATCGCGGACCGCTGGACGGGCTATCGCAAGGCGGTGATGATCGGCGGATTTTTCTTTATGGCCGGCCACGCAACGCTGTCGATACCCGCGATCTGGGCTGTCTATCTCGCGCTCACGTTCCTCGTCATCGGTAACGGTTTCTTTAAGCCGAACGTCTCGACGATGGTCGGCAACCTCTATCCTGAGGGCAGCCACCTCAAGGACCGTGCCTACAACATCTTTTACATGGGCATCAACGTCGGAGCCGCGCTCGCGCCGATCGTGATGGAGATCGCGCGTCAGTACTTCGGATTCCACGTCGCTTTTGCAATTGCGGCATTCGGGATGGTCATCTCGGTGTTTGTCCTGTGGAAGTGGAAGAGCCACGTTATGGCCGCGGATACGAAAGCCCATCAGGGCGGGGACGCTGTCGGCGAAGCCGATGCTGCCGCTACTGCCACGGACGCACCGCCGCACGGCATCAGCGATCAGGATGCAAAGGCCCGAATGATGAACGCCGTGCCCGAAGGCAAGCGCATCATGGCCCTCATCGTAGTGTTCCTGATCGTCATCGTCTTCTGGATGGTCTTTCACCAGAACGGTTCGACGCTGACGTATTTTGCCGACGATAACACCGAATGGCAGGTCACGGGTACGATCTCAAACTCGATCAACGCGATCTGGATCCTGATCCTGACGTTCCCGCTCGTCGCGTTTTGGGGTTTCCTCGATCGCCGCGGCAAAGAACCGTCGACGCCGACCAAAATGGCTTTCGGAATGACGCTCACGGGCCTTTCGTTCTTAGTTCTCTGGTGGGGAGCCTCGATCGGTGAGAACTCTGTCCGCACACCGCAGCAGATCGCGACGGGAGAATTCCGCATCAACGAACGCGTCGCCAAGAATCTCGTCGGCCAGGGCGTGCCCCAAGCGACGATCGATAAGTTGATGGCTGCAAAGACCGCGGATGGGAAGAATGCTATCAATGGCGTTAAGTTCGCCGCTCTCAGTGAAAAAGCGATCGGCGAGCAAAATAAATCGAATGTCGACGAGGGCAAGCCTGCTCTCACGCCGACCGAGGTAGCTCGGCTTAAGAGCGGACAAGAGCAGTTGATCTACGAAATCAATCAGATAGAGGCCGGTGCCGGCGACGCGCACAAGGACAAGTTCCTCCAGGCCGCGCACCTCTTCCGCGTCTCGCCATTCTGGCTGATCTTCGCCTATATGATCGTGACGCTGGGCGAACTGATGCTCTCGCCAATGGGCCTTTCGCTCGTCTCAAAGGTCGCTCCGATCTCAAAAC
>CAZWSK010000305.1:0-2601 GCA_964636445.1 uncultured Chloracidobacterium sp. | reverse complement strand
TGCTGTTGGTCGCTTCGTCTGTCAGAACGATCGTCTGGCTGCGGCCGGGCTGGGCTGGGATCGCGGTTTGGACGATCTTGGCGACGTCTTTCGGAGCGGCGTTCGCAAGATAGAACGTCCTCAGAACAAGCTGCTGATACTGAGTTCGCCGTGCCTGTGTGGCCACGAGGATGGTCCGCGGGCCGACCTTTTGAAAAAACAGGCCTTCCTGCAAAAAGATGTAGTCAAGCGCTTTAGCCGCCGTGACGTTCTTGAGATCGATAAAGGTCTTGCGGCCCTGAGTGCGGAACGATTCGATGTCGAAGAGCACGTTCAGATCGAGGTCCTTTGCGAGCTCCTTAATGATGAACTGCAGATCGACACCGCCCGGGAACGGCAGATCGCGAAGCTTCTCGAGCTTCTGCGGCAATTGCGGCACAACCGCTGTCGGGCTGCCCGTCGTATAGCCCGTTGGGACCAGTTTCAGTCCCGCCGTGCCGTTCGCATCAGTCGTCTCTCCGTTTGCCGCCTTGATAAGGCGCACCATCCGGTCCATTTCGGATTTGGCCAACTCGTTTGTCGGATCATATCCGTAAGCCCTGCGAAACGCAGTGTAAGCGGTCTCGAAGTCTTTCTCTTTAGCCGCGTTTGTGCCCTTTTTGATGTACATCTGCGACGCATTGAACAACGCGCGGACCAGGTGCAGCCGGTACTCGGGATTTTTGGGACTATCATTCACCGCGAGGATAAATTCCTCGACGGCCTTGTCCCATTCCTCTGCGACCTCGTGCTTCATTCCCTGCTTAAAGTGCGATTTGCCGTCGGCAAACACGACTATCGCCATCGGCGAAAGCATCGAGAACACGAGCACAAGGCTCATCGCAAAACGGACATGGATCGATCTATTCATAACGTTTTATTGCGGCGTTAGCGTCAATCGGCTAAACGAGAGCTAGCTGAAACATTTACACGCGAGTTTTGAGGCGAAGTTTCAATAATTCACACTCTCGCGCGGGCTGAGAAATACCTCTCGATTTTCGGTTTATTACCCGAAAAAATCAACCTTTCATTAACTGACGGCGAAGATAATCGAGCGCCGCCTGGCTCGTTCGCCACCGAATTAGGTACCGGTCGCCAGGGATAACAAGTTTTATCGACCTTACGGCGTCCGGCCCTGCGTAGCCTATAAAAACGGTGCCAACGGGCTTTTCCTCGCTCCCGCCATCGGGCCCGGCGATGCCTGTAACTGAGATCGCATGCATCGTGCCTGCGTATTTACGCATTCCGCCGGCCATCGCCTCAGCACATTCCGCACTTACGGCGCCGTATTTTTCGAGCAGTTCGGGTGCTACGCCCAGTGTTCGGATCTTAGCATCATTCGCGTAAGTTATTGCTCCCTCAATGAAATACGCCGACGAGCCAGGAACCTCAGTGATGCGTCTGCCGATAAGGCCGCCGGTACAGCTCTCGGCTGTGGCTAGCGTCTCGGACCGCTCCTTCAGGAGCCGTCCGACGACCATCTCCATCGACTCGCCGTCGGTCGAGAACACGGCTATGCCCAACGCCTCTGCCAGTTCATCGGCGAGCTTATCGATCGTCGCCCGCGCCGCCCGGGCATCGGGTCCCTTCGCAGCGATGTGTATCTCGACCTCACTTTTATTGAATAAAACCGACGTCTGCGCTCCCTCGTACCGCGTGTAGATGGGAGCTGCGATCTCGTCAACCGCCGACTCGCCCATGCCCGAGACCTTGAGCACGCGTCTCGCAACGTGTACCTCGCCGGCAATTTCTGTCAGCCGCGGCAGCACGTGGTCCGTAAACATCGGCTGATTCTCCCGCGGCGGCCCGGGCAGAACGATTAGGAAGCGACGGCCGATCTCCGCCATCATCCCGACCGCCGAGCCGTTCGGGTTAGGCAGCACATCAGCCCCATCGATCACAAAGGCCTGCCGCTTATTGATCTCAGGCATCTCGCGGCCCCAGTTGCGAAACCGCTCACGCAGATGCAACTCGATCTCGTCGTGATAGACCAGCTCGCGCCCGACCGCCTTCGCCGCAAATTTCCGCGTTATATCATCCGCCGTCGGCCCCAGCCCGCCGGTCGTGATGACAACATCGGATCGCCGCATCGCGTCACTAACGGCCTCTTGAAGCCGCGCTCCGTCGTCGCCAACGATCGTCTTGAGCATCACCTCAATGCCGATGTCATTGAGCTTCTCGGTGAGCCAAAGGCTGTTGGTGTCGGTGCGAGTTGGAGTAAGAAGTTCAGACCCAATGGCGATGATTTCAGCACTGAGCATAACCGCAGAGATCAGTCCTTGTAGATCTCAACAATAGGCCTCCCTTCGCCGTTGATATACGCCCGATACATGCCTTCGCTGTTAAACGACACGGCCATATTGCCAAATTTATCCATCGCCACCACGCCACCGTCGCCGCCGAGTTTTTTGACCTTTGCCATCACCGCATCTGCCGCAGCTTGCACCGTCATCGCCCGGTATTCCATCATTGCCGAGATGTCGCGGGCGACGCCGACCCGCATAAAATATTCGCCCCAGCCGGTCGCAGAAACGCCGCAAGTATCATTGTTTGCATAAGTTCCCGCCCCGATGATCGGCGAAT
>CAZWSK010000304.1:0-2626 GCA_964636445.1 uncultured Chloracidobacterium sp. | reverse complement strand
CAGACGCTATAGCCGAGATCAAGAACAACAAAGATTGGGAAGAGCCCGAGCCCGAACGCCTATTCGAGACAGCGGACTTCACGATGGACAATCTAAAGGGCTTCTCCATCGACGATAAAGGCGTGACATTCCATTATGATTATGGATTTCCGCACGTGATCCAAGCGATGCAGCCGTCGGGCGATTATCCTTTCACGTGGGCCGAGATGAAGCCCTACATCCGCACAAATAGCGTCCTCGGCCGCCTTGTGCGATGATTATCGTTTATGAGTGAACGCAAGATACGTGTTCTCGTAGCCAAACCCGGCCTCGACGGCCATGACCGCGGGGCGAAGGTCATCGCCCGCGCGCTTCGCGACGCCGGCATGGAAGTCATTTACACCGGCCTCAGGCAAACGCCCGAGATGATCGCCTCGGCCGCGGTGCAGGAAGACGTCGACGCCGTCGGCATCTCGATCCTCAGCGGCGCGCACAATACGCTCTGCCCGCGCATTGTCGATCTGCTTCGCGAGAACGGCATGGACGACACGCTCGTGCTCGTCGGCGGCATCGTCCCGCAGGAAGACATCCCCGTGCTCAAAGAAAAAGGCATCGCCGAGGTTTTCCTGCCCGGCACCTCGACCGAGGACATCGTCAAATACCTCCGCGAGCACGTCCCGGCCAACGGTATTTAGCAATACAGTCTCCCACCCGGCCGCGTGGTACTTTCCTGCTCAAGAGGAGAGTACTTATGACATATCTAAAATTAGCACTCTGTATTGGTATCGCGATGTTTGTCGCCGCAGGCACGAACTACTCGCAAGAGGTCATTAAGGACGCCGTAAAGGAGATCGGCGACAAAGCCGAAGATGTAGCTGATAAGACCGTTGACGTCAGCAAGAAGGCGGCGAAGAAGGTAGCCAAAGGAACGAAGAAGGCGGCGAGTGAGACCGCCGACAAGGCTGAAGACGTAGGTGACAAGACAAAGGACGCCGGTAAAAAGGCCGTCAAAGTAACTAAAAAGGCCGCAAACGAGACCGCCGACAAGGCTGAGGACGTTGGTGACAAGACCAAAGACGCTGCCAAGACTGCCGCAAGCGCGACAAAGACAGCCGCCAATGAGGTAGCTGACAAGGCCGAGGACGCGGGCGATCAAGCCAAGAAAGTTCCCGGCGCCGTAGCCGGTCCGGCCCGTCGCGTAGGCACGACGATCGGCGAGAAGACATGGGACGGCACCAAATGGGTCTCCAGCAAAACTTATAAGGGCGGCAAGTGGGTGAAGAAGGAAGGAACCGACGGCGCTCAGTGGGTTTGGGAGGAATCCAAAGAGGTCGCCTCCGACGTCAAGGACGAAGTGAACTAACTCACGAGCCTAAACCGGGCGAATAAACGCGAGATTTTCGCAAGGCCATACGTGCCCTTCGGGGCGTGTATGGCCTATTATCTTTTATAGATATGAAGAACACAGTAAGGGTCGCCGGCGGACAAGGATTCTGGGGCGACCTTCTCACCGCTCCGGTCGATCAAGTCCGAAAGGGCCCTATCGATTACCTCATGCTCGACTACCTCGCAGAGGTCACGATGTCGATCCTGCAAAAGCAGCGTGCTAGAAATCCCGAGGCTGGTTACGCCCGTGATTTTGTTGAATTGATGCGTGAGATCCTGCCCGACTGCGTCGAAAAGGACATCAAGGTCCTGTCGAATGCCGGCGGCGTCAACGTCGCGGGCTGTGCCGAAGGCATCCGCGCGGCGGCGGTCGAAAAAGGCCTGCAGGGCAAGGTAAAGATCGGCGTGGTCACGGGCGATGACGTTCTGGATAAACTCGACACATGGCTCGAACAAGGCGTTGAGATCAACAGCATGGACGACGGCACGCCGCTCTCGGCGATCCGCGACAAGGTCCAGTCCGCCAACGTCTATCTCGGCGCCGCGCCGCTCGTCGAGGCGCTAAACAAAGGTGCCAACGTCATCGTCGGCGGACGCCTGACGGACACGGGCCTCACGCTCGCGCCGTTGATGCACGAGTTCGGCTGGTCGTTCGAGGATTGGGACAAGGTCTCGGCCGGCACGATCGCCGGTCACATCATCGAATGCGGTGCCCAATCGAGTGGCGGCAATTGCCAGTACGACTGGCAAAACATTCCCGACATGGCGAACATCGGCTTCCCCATCATCGAAGCCTCGCCCGACGGCACCTTCATCGTCACGAAGCACGACGGCACGGGCGGCCGCGTTAACGTCCAGTCCGTCACCGAGCAGCTTCTCTACGAGATGGGCGACCCGAAAGCCTACATCACGCCCGACGTCGTGGCGGATTTCTCGTCCATCGATCTCGCCGCCGCAGGCGACGACCGTGTCCGCGTATTCGGCATCACCGGCAACCCGAAAACCGATTTCTACAAGGTCTCCATCGCCTACTCCGACGGCTGGAAATCCGTCGGCACCCTCGTCTACGCCTGGCCCGACGCGCTAGAAAAAGCCCAAGCCGCGGATCGAATCCTCCGCGAACGCCTCGCCAACCTCGGCCTCCAATTCGACCTCATCCTAACCGAATACGTCGGAGTGAACGCCACGCACGGCCACCTGGCGCTCCAAAGCTCCCCTCCTTACGAAGGAGGGGTGGCAGCCGCTTCGGCTGACGGGGTGG
>CAZWSK010000303.1:0-2639 GCA_964636445.1 uncultured Chloracidobacterium sp. | reverse complement strand
CTGGCGCCAAGGCGTATCTTGGCAAGGCCCTCTTTTGGGATGAGCAGCTATCGTCGACGCGCACCGTTTCGTGCGGCACGTGCCACCGGCCGTCAGCAGGAGGCTCTGATCCGAGAACCACAACGGGCGGCGATCGATCGCGCAACCCGGGCCCGGATAATGCATTTCACACCGGCGACGACATTTACGGATCGCCGGGTGTCCCACAGAATTACGCCGACGGGAACTATGGCGTAAATCCGCAGTTCTTGATGCGCGAACAGGTCACGGGCCGTAAGTCCCCAAGCTATCTGAACTCCGGTTATGGCTCGGGCGGACTGTTCTGGGACGGACGTGCGAAGAACACGTTCCGGGATCCGTTAACAAATAGCGTCGTCATCAGCTTCTGGGGATCACTCGAGAGCCAGGCCGTTGGCCCGCCTATGTCCTCTGCCGAAATGGCCCACATGAATCGCGACTGGCCGCAGGCGGCCGCGCAGATCGCGGCTTCGCGGCCATTGGCACTAGCGACCAACATCCCGCCGGCACTGTCCGCCTGGATCGACGGCCGGACATATCCGCAACTTTTCCAGGAGGCGTTTGGCACACCCGACGTCACACCGTCGCGAATCGCGATGGCCATCGCCACGCATGAACGCACACTTTTCTCAGACCGTTCGCCGCTTGATCGCTATCTAATGGGCATCGAGTCGCTAACCAAAGCGGAACTTCGCGGGCTGCAGCAATTTGAAACACAGAGCTGCGGATTTTGCCACGGCGGACCCGGCCTAACGGAGAATAATTTTCACAATATCGGTGTCAGGCCGCAGTCGGACGATCTCGGACGTTTTGCCGTCACGGGATTCGACGGCGATAAAGGCCGCTTCAAAACGCCCGGCCTCAGGAATGTTGAGCTGCGTGGGGCTTATATGCATAATGGCGGTCTCGCGACCGTCGAAGATGTGGTCGAATTCTACAACCGCGGCGGCGATTTTGACGCCCCGAATATCGATCGCGATCTCATCCGTCCACTCAATATGACGCCGCAGGAAAGATCGGACTTGATCGCGTTTCTGCGCCGTCCTCTTACTGACCCGCGTGTTGCAAATGAATTGCCTCCGTTCGACCGTCCAACGCTCTTTACCGAAACTGATCGCGTTCCCGCCATCTCGGGACGCGGGCGGCCGGGCTCTAAGTTCAAAATACCTGAGATCATCGCTATCGCGCCGCCGATCATCGGAAATCCGAACTTCACCGTAGCGATCGCCGGCGGCCGCGGCGGTGCCGAGGCGACGCTCGTCATCGGTTCGTCCGACCCGGGCATCGACACAACGATCCCGGCAACCGGTTCATTTGCGTATCACACGATCACGCTTTCGGACTACGGAGCGTTCAATGGTTACGGCTCGGTCAGCATTCCGATCCCTGACAATCCGGCATTGATCGGCAACACCTACTACGGCCGTTGGTATGTCAAGGACCTTCGAGCTATCGGCGGGTTCTCGGTCAGCAAGCTGGTCACATTCACCATCTTTTAGGTAGACCGAAAATCATATAAGCCACGAATGCACGAATGGGAGCCTTCTTATTCGTGCATTCGTGGCTTATTGTCTTGTTTTCTTACTTACACTTTGAATATCCGCAATCGCGGCAAGTGTCGCAGCCTGAAACGTGCTCAAGCTGGCCCCGGCATTCGGGACACGTGCCCACCATAGACGACATCGAAGTCTCAGCAGCCATCGATTTTCCGATCGCCCGAGCAGACTCGGCCAAGCCGTTCAATCGCCGGTCGATAAGGAGTAGGCATTCCGCCACGGCCTGTTCAGGCGACGTTAGGAGACGCTCATTGAACCACACCGCGTGCGTTCCGATCACCTTGTTAAGGCTGTGAGCGACCTCGGATACGTCGAATCCCCCGCGCAGCATCTTAGATGCAAGCAGTCCGACGCCGGCACTGATCGGCCCGGTCACGAAAACCTCGAGGATGCGCTCACCGTCGTGGTTCACCGTGACATAGAGGTTTTGCCCCTCAAACGGTATACGCCAAGTTGAGCCCTGCAGTTCACGGGGCCTGTCAACGCGGGCTGGCGAAACGCCGTTGGACGGAGCGGTGGCGAAGACATTTGTCGGCGGCGATACTTGATCACCTGCCACCTTTGGTGTGCTCGACTCTTTCTTCATTGAATTGAGCACCTGATTCTCGCGGCTGCCATCGCGATAATAGCTCACAGCCTTGCAGCCAAGCTCGCGGGCGAGATGATAGAGGTTATCGACAGACTCGACGGTGTCGTCATTCGCGCCGTTACAGGTCTTCGATATCGAGTTGTCGACATGCTTTTGCGCGGCCGCGAGCACGCGCACGTGCTGCTCTGAGCTGATGCTCATAGCCGAGATGAACTCTGCCGGAAGCTCTGATTCATGCTCCACGACATATTCCGCCGCCTGTTTTATCGATTCCTCGCTCGTCTGATCGACATCGATGCCAAGGGCCTTCGCCGCGAGGCTGTGCACGTAAGTGCGCGTACCCAATGTGTCCTGCCGGACGTAAGCCCAAGAAAAATTCGGCTCGATACCCGACGATGTCTCAGCCACAAGCGAGATAGTGCCGGTCGGTGCGATGGTCGTCACCTCATAGTTTCTCGGCGTTAGAGGAATATCTC
>CAZWSK010000302.1:0-2649 GCA_964636445.1 uncultured Chloracidobacterium sp. | reverse complement strand
GTCCTTGCATCGTCGAGCCTTCGCTCCCGGCCGTTCCTCTCAACTATTCGCAGCCGGCCGGCCGAGGGGCGGACCGTCAGCGGCAGCGGTGGTTCAGGCGTTTTCGGCTTAGGAGTAGGCGTAGCCTGCGCCGGACGGGGTTCAAAAGCCTCGTACTCGCGAGCGGTTATCGCCAATGAAGCCAGCATCGTGCTGTCGGGCGACCAAGCGAAATAAAAGTACTTGAGCCCGTCATTCGTCGTTAGCGCCCTGAGAGCCGTACCATCGGCCCCGCAGGTATAGATCTGCTCAGTCGCAAATGTGAGCACGTTCGCCGCCGCCGGAGGAGGCGTCGGGGATGGTGTCGGCTCGGGTGATGCCGTTCCAGGAACGTCACTGCCGAGCACCTCTGACTCGGGTATCGCCGCTGCGGCTGGTGCGAGGCCGCCCGGCTCTTCGGTGTCGACAGGACGGGTCGTGCGTGTCTTCGCCGCAAATGCAACAGATGACGAATCGGGCGACCAACCAATCGCCTCGGGCCAGCTCACGGACATTGAGTCAGGTGTGATCTGCCGGAGCACCTTCCCGTCGGGCAGATACATATCCAGCCGATACTCATCGGCGGGGTCTGACAGTCGCTGATAGATCGCGAGCACCGATTTCTCGTCCGGGGAGGTCAGTGTGCGGTCGAGCAGTTCCGCAGGCCGGTTTGCGTCAAAATCGGCTTGCACGGCGGGGTTCCTAACGGCAGCGGTACCGCCCTCGGGCCCCAGCATGGGAGCGGGCACGTCTGCCTCATAGCGATAGTTCAGCCGTACGGCTGGAACAGCCGCGAGGCCGGGCTGGGCGGGCGGCTCGGGTCGAAAGACGCTGTTCTCGCAACCGGAGAAAAGCAATGTCGCAAGGATGATAGCCGTTACAGGCGTTCTAAGATAATGCATACGGAAAGCGTCGGTGCGTCGGCGGCCGCTTTTGGCGGCAGGCGCGCGGGTGCTATCGTAAACTGTCAGTATCTTACTATAACGGCCACGAACGCGCCGACAACCGATATCCTCTAACGAATGCAGGCGAACGAATCTAAGGGCAAGGACAAATTCTTCACCGGCCCGCTGCTGCTGATCTTTGTCACGATATTCATCGACCTGATCGGATTCGGGATGGTCATCCCGATACTGCCGTTCTACTCTCAGACCGAGCCGTTTCTGGCCTCTCCTTTCACAATAGGATTGCTCGTCGCGATCTATTCGTGGATGCAGTTCTTCTTTACGCCGGTTCTCGGCTATCTCTCCGACAAATACGGCCGGCGGCCGGTGCTGTTCGTGAGCCTGTTGGGCTCTGCACTCGGTTATTTCGTGATTGGCTTTGCGAATACGCTCGCGCTGGTTTTCGTAGGCCGCATCATCAGCGGGATCACGGGCGGCAGCATCTCGACTGCACAGGCTTATATCGCAGACGTGACCACGAAAGAGAATCGAGCACGCGGAATGGGCCTTTTCGGTGCGGCATTCGGACTCGGGTTTATCCTTGGCCCCGCATTGGCAGGCGTGCTTAGCAAATACGGCATTCAAGTGCCGTTCTATTTTGCCGCCGTACTATCGCTCGCAAACGCGATCGCGGTCTATTTCATCCTTCCGGAATCTTTAAAACCAGAACACCGTGCCGAAGATGAACCGCGGAAAGGCCGCGTAGCCGAGACGCTCGAGATCCTTCACGATGCGCACTTCAGGATGATCGCCGGGACCTACTTCCTGCTGATCACGGCGTTCTCGATAATGACCTACGCCTTCGTGCTTTATACCGAATTCATATTTGGCTACAACGCGGAGCAGAACGGGTACCTATTTGCCTATGTCGGTATGATCTCGATAGTGATGCAGGGCGTGGTTTTCGGCGTCGCGGCGAGAAAGTTCGGCGAATCACGCCTGGCGGTTTTAGGCTGTTTTGTTCTAGGGGTGAGCCTGTTCTTGACGCCCTATATGTCGCCTGAGACTGGCGGGCTGGCCGGCCTGCTGGCTGTGTCGGCGCTGATATCATTCGGAAACGCCTTTGCAACACCCGCACTCAACAGCCTTGCATCAAAGAACGCCCCGGCCCACCAGCAGGGCCGTGCGATGGGCGTTATGCAGTCCGGAGCGAGTCTCGCTCGCGCGATCGGGCCGACGATCGGCGGCATTCTGCTGAACAACTCGATGAACAAGGTCGACAGATTCACCGTCTTCCGCACCTACTGGACGGCGTCGGCGATAATGTTCGTTGCGTTTATTGCGGCGTTGTGGTTTGTGAGGACTTTGCGCGGAACAGTAAACAGCGAAGGCTAACCAGCCGCAAGCTGGCGGCCGTTCTGCGGCATTCGCGAAAAGACGAGTTTAAAGGTCGTTCCCTCGCCCTCGCGGCTGATCGCCTCGATAGTGCCGCCGTGCTCCTGAACGATGCCGTAGGTGACGGCTAGGCCGAGACCGGTGCCGCTGCCGACCTCTTTTGTCGTGAAGAAGGGGTCAAACACCTTTGTCAGGTTCTCGGCCGGGATTCCGTCGCCCGTATCCGTGACCTCGACGATCAGTTCGCTACCGTTCTCGGTGCGCGTGCACAGCGTTATAGTGCCGCCGTTTGCCATCGCGTCGCGAGCATTGAGGATGAGGTATTCCTCGCCGCCGTACTTGACCTCGGTTC
>CAZWSK010000301.1:0-2654 GCA_964636445.1 uncultured Chloracidobacterium sp. | reverse complement strand
CGTTTGCGGCGGCCGGTGCCGGCAAACCCGTCGCAAAAGGCGACGGCGATCCGCTCGATATTCTCGTGCTGAGCGAACACCACATTCCTCGCGGCGACATCATTCTCAAAGCCCGGCCGATCGGTGGATTCTGTCTGCTCGACGGCGGCGAGGCTGATGACAAGATCATTGCCGTTCTGAAAGGTGACAAGGTCTACGGGGAATTCGCCGACATCGCCGATCTGCCGTCCGGCATCATGGACCGCATCGAGCACTACTTCCTGACCTACAAATCTCTGCCCGACGAACCAAACCGCTGCGAGATCGCGTACTCCTACGGGCGCGATGGCGCTTACGAAGTCATCACGGCGGCTATCGAAGATTACGGTCGCCTGATCGCCGCGTGATCGCCTCAGAGCAGAGCGAGCTTTATCACTCGCGGCAATACGTGCTTCGCGACAACCGGCGACTTCTTCAGCATATATACCGTGATCTTCGGAGCGGCCTTGAGTAATACCGCTTTGGCGACCGGTTTCGCAATGTCCTTGACGACGACCTTGGTCGTCACCCACGCGACCTTTGCGGCGGACTTGACGATGATCACGGCCGGGCCGGAACCATGGTCGCGATGTTTCTCTTTCGGGCGCTCCTGGGCGTTGGCCGACAGAGTGAAGAGCAAGACCGCGCACAGCGGCATTAGCAGCTTTAGAATTCCTTTCATTTTCGATGGTCGCGCGAGAAGCTAGGTGGAACACCGCTGTGGGAAGCGGCAATTCAAATGATACCCGTTTTGTCATCGCTAATGAAAGACAATTTTTATCGTCCGCCATTCTTCTGAAACATCCTGATCAACGCCATTTCCTCAGGCTCGAGGTGCTGCTGCAATCGCGCGATCGCGCGCGAACGCCGCGGCCGAAACTCGTCGAGCGTGATTCCCTTTTCATACAGACTGATCACCGCAGGATGAATGTACGACCCGCGGCAGACCGCCGGTGTGTTGCCCAGCTCCTCGGCGACCCGTCTGATCGCCTTTACGAGGTTCTTTTTCATCGCCGCTTCCGTGTCGGCTGGGCCGATCTCGGCGAGCGTCACAGCGGCGAGCAGCGTCGCTCCCCATGTGCGAAAGTCCTTTGCAGAGAATTCGGGAGCAGTCGCCTGTTTGAGATAACGGTTGACATCGCCGGGCTTTATCGGCCGCGGCTTGCCGGCCTCGTCGAGATAGTGAAATAGCTTTCGTTTCGCTCCGATACCTTGCAGCTCTCTCAACACGGAGGCAAGGTCCGCGTCCACGAGGACCTTTCGATGAAAGACGTGGCTCTTCCCGACGAACTCAAACCGCAGCACGCCGCCTCGCCCGATCTTGAGGTGATCGTTCTTTAGCGTCGTGATGCCGTAGGTCTTGTATTGTCTAACGCTGCCCTCGGTGCCGACGCGGAAGTAGAGTGAATTGATAAGCCGCAGCATAACCGCCAGGACCTTTTCGCGTGGAAATCCGTCGAGCACGATGTGCTCATTTGTCACTTCGCGGAGCCGCGGCAGATACTCGCCAAACCGCTCGATCTTGGCGAACTTCAGCCGCTGCTGCCGCTCGGCAAAGAGCGGATGATAGCGATATTGAATTCTTCCGGTCGTATCGACGCCCACCGCCTGCAGCCGCCCGCCAGCCGCGGGATTGATCCTGACAAACCGCCACGCCGGCGGTACGACCAGCGAATAGATCCGCTCGAGCGCCGCGGCGTCGGTCACACGCTTGCCGGCGGCATCGACATAATAGAATCCGCGCGATTTAGAGCCTTTGCGCTGCCACCAACGCGCCCGCCGGCCCTTCCCGGCGATCTCGCGAACCTTTTGGATGTCGTAAGCGGGCGGTTGCGGCATCTTGGTGCTGTTGAGAAGCTATCACCTTTTGGCCGAAACTGAATGTAGCGGGGAAAACAAATGCGGTTTTACTTTCAAAGCAGGAGCAGGACCCGTACAAAGCCGAGGAAACATGAAATAACTCCAGCTTTGCTCTACGCGAAGTAGGTTAGGTCCTGCTTGGGTTGAGAATAGGTCTAATCGGGGGCGAAATCCGAAAAAGCTTCAGCGACGGGAAGTGCATCAAGGCGTCGGAATGCGGGCATCTCTGCCCGCGTGTGTTCTGCCTGTTCAAAACAGTCTTTAGAACGCGTCGCGGACCTTGAGCGCAATGAGGTGTCGAACGGCTGGCGGGCAGAGATGCCCGCGTTCCGACGCCTTGGCGCCCATGCATTGCGGTGACTTAAACCGGCGGCAACACAAACGCCCCGATGTGCGGTGTTGTCGTATTTTGGCACGTCGCGAGTGCCAGAATGAGTGAGTCGCGGACGTTTTCCGGTGTGACTATCGCGTCGACGAGGCCGCGGGCGGCGGCGTGTTTGGCGTCGAGTTCGCGGTCGTATGTTTCGCGGACCTTTTGCATCTCGGCGAGGAGTTTTTCGTCGGGTTCCTGGCCCGCGGCTTTTAGTTTGTCGAGCTGCGTGCCAAAGATGGCCTGGACGGCGCTGTCGCCTTCCATCACGCCCATGCGGCCCGTGGGCAGCGAGAAGATGAAGTCGGGGTCGAACCCTTGGCCCGCCATCGCGTAATAGCCCGCGCCGCTGGCGTGGTTGATGGTGAGGACGATCTTTGGCACCTTGGCGGTCGCCATCGCCTCG
>CAZWSK010000300.1:0-2663 GCA_964636445.1 uncultured Chloracidobacterium sp. | reverse complement strand
AGCCGTGACGGAACGATCTGCCGCGGCTTCCGTCCCGACAGGAAATACAACGCCCACGCGGCATCGTGCGGCTCGGCCCTTTCAAAATAGAACCGCATCGCTTCGACCTTTTCGTTGGTCTTGTTGGTCTGATCGAGTTCGACGTAGAGTTCGGTAAAGAGCTTCATATCAAACTCGCCAATTGGGGAGCGACGGTTCGGACTCCTCGTCAGCCAACTCGGGAGCATCGTCGCCGACGAATTGAGTTTTCAGAACGACGGCGTTCATGCCGGTATCGTTTAGCCAGCGGACGACCTCGTCGGAGAAACCGTGCGTAACATAAACGGTCTCGGCCTCGGTCGCACGGATGGCCTCGTTCAGTTCCGGCCAGTCGGCGTGGTCGGAAAGGACGAAGCCGCGATCTATGGCGCGTTGACGTCTGGCCCCGCGTACCATCATCCAGCCGGAAGCAAAGCCCGTCGAGATCGGGCCGAATCGACGCAGCCATGTGCTCGTTTGGGCCGACGGCGGTGCGACGATAAGGGAACCCGCGAAGAGCTTCTTATCGGTTACGCTGCCGGCGTACGTGGTGTCTGCCAGGTCGACGCCCGCTTCGCGATAGGCCTGCGTGAGCCGCTCGACCGAGCCATGCGTGAAGATAGGGCCGATCGAGCGATCAACACCTGCAAGCACCCGCTGCGCCTTCCCGAGAGCGTAGGCAAAGATGACCGACGCCTTGCCGCGTTCAGCATTCCGCCGCCACCAATCACTGATCTCGCCGAAGATCTGCTCAGGCGGAGTCCATTGATAGATCGGCAATCCGAACGTCGCCTCGGTGATGAACTTGTGGCATTTGACGTGTTCGAAGGGCTCGCACGTCGGGTCCGGGGTGAGCTTGTAATCACCCGAAACGACCCAGACTTCGCCTTTATGTTCTACGCGGACCTGGGCCGAACCGAGGATGTGGCCAGCGGGGTGAAACGAAACCTTTACGCCGTTGATGTCCTTCTTCCGACCGTAGGGCGTTGACTCGACGACGGCCTCGCCGAGGTCCGACCAAAGTCGGATCTTCGCAAGCTGCTCTCCCGGCTTCGCGACGAGATACCGTTTGCTGCCTCGATAGGCGTGGTCGGAATGTGCATGGGTGAGCACGGCGCGGTCGACGGGCTTCCATGGATCGATATAGAAATCTCCGGCACGGCAGTACAGGCCGTTCGCGGTCAGGCTGATCAAAGAATTCCGGTCCACAGTTCGTCGATAATAGCATTACCGGTGCGACCGCGGTCTGTACGTAGGCGGACGATTGAAGCGACAGCCGTGATATTATTTTGATGATGACTTCAGCTTCAGCTATCGGGTCGGGAGGCGCCGTTACAAGGCTGCGGGCGATCCTGCAGCTCGAATCGGGTGCGATCGAGCGCGCAGCAGCGGCGCTTGATGACGTTCGGGCTGAGGCGGCCTTGTCGCTTCTGCACGATTGTCAGGGCAAGGTTATCGTCACGGGCGTGGGCAAATCGGGTGTGATCGGGCAAAAGATCGCGCAGACGCTGATCAGCACGGGAACCGTCGCCGTTTATGTCCACCCCAGCGATGCCCTGCACGGCGGGCTCGGGATCGTCTCTTCGGGCGATGTCGTGGTCGCCCTGAGCAATTCGGGCGAGACCGAGGAATTGCTCGCGATGCTGCCGGCGCTAAGGTCCCGTGGCGTATCGATGATAGCGATAGTCGGCAAACCTGCCTCGACGCTCGGACGTGCCGCAGACGTGGTGCTCGACGCGTCCGTGGATGCGGAGGCTTGTCCGTTAAATTTGGCGCCGACGGCATCTACGACGGTATCGCTCGCCATCGGAGACGCGTTGGCGATGGTGCTGATGGAGAAGAAGGGGCTAACAGAGAACGATTTTGCCGCTAACCATCCCGCCGGGCAGCTTGGCAAACGGCTTACCCTCCGAGTTTGCGACCTTATGCAGCCGAGTCCAAACGTGACGCCGGACGCGAACTGGCTGGAGGTCGTTCGTGCGATATCGAAGCACGGGCTCGGTGCCGTGAATGTCGTCGATGATCAGGAACGCCTTGTTGGTATCGTAACCGATGGCGACCTAAGGCGGACGATAGAGAAAACGCTTGTACCGGAACTTTCAGATCTCACCGCTGCGTCAATGATGACCGCGTTGCCTGTAACAGTTTCACCAGATATTCTCGCCGTCGACTCCTTGAAGCTGATGGAGGACCGTCCGTCACAGATATCAGTTCTTCCAGTAGTTGAAGGCGGGAAATGCGTGGGGCTGCTTAGACTTCACGATATTGCTCGGGCCGGGCTGTAAACTCGATCAAGGAGAAACGTCCGCTGCATCGTCCGCGTCCACCATATCGGTCCTCCTACCTACGAAACCGTATTCTAAACTCGTTGAAAACGGCCTTTAACCGCCGAAAATGGGGTCATTGCCCCGATGGTATGGCGATTGCCCTGTACACCGGCAGGACGAAGAATATTCTTCCTTAGCGTTATTTTAGGGAGCTTACCATGGTAAAGAAAATTACAAGGCGACTGGCCGTCGGCCTCACAACGATGGCCGCATTTGGCGCTTTTCTAACCGTTGACGCGGCTGCGCAGAATAAGGGCCGCGGACGGGTCGACGAAAAGCGTCAGGTCCAGCAAGACCAGAATGCCGCTCGCGAAAAGG
>CAZWSK010000299.1:1835-2672 GCA_964636445.1 uncultured Chloracidobacterium sp. | reverse complement strand
GATGGCGAGAGCGGACACGTTCAATTCTGCGAGATCTGCAAACTCCGCCCCTGAACCGTTCGCCGGTACCTTAAAGATCTTCCCGTCGCCGCCTGTTCCGAGATAAACATTCCCCGCCCCGTCGACCGCGCTTGACCAAATGTATTGCTGGCCTGTCTTAAACGCCTCGACCATCGACGGCGCGAGTGTGATCGTCCCGTCGTCCGCGATCGAAACGCCGCGGGCATCGCCACGCAGCACATCGGCGCGCGAATTGACCGACCAGACCTGCGGCCCGCTTGCAAGGGTCGGCACAACGAGGGTAATAAGAATAAGAAAAAACCTGAAGGAATGCTTCATTGAATTAAATTGACCGAGTGTCGAATTAGTCCGTGATAAGAGTCTCAGACTACCATATTTTTTCCGCGATCCGCGGCAGATTTGTGAGCCGTTTCCTAGGCGTTTGACGCATTAAATACTATGAAGAACACCCTGAACCTCTGTTTCTTTATGTCCGCCCTGCTCGGTTTCTGCATTTCTGTGTCCGCGCAAGGGGAGTTCAAGCCCGGCGACCGCGTCGAATGCGACTCCACCCAGATGGGGAGGTTTGACAAGGGGACGGTCCTTCCTTTCGACGCGACCGATATGGACAAGTCCGGCCGCTGGTATCGTGTGAAGCTCGACGAAGATACGATACCTGGAATGACTCGAGAGTGCCTGACGACGCACATGCGTCCTTTGGCCTCCGAAGTCTCTCAAACCGATCCCTGGGCGACGGCGTACACTTCACCATCCGCTGCTTTGAGTGGAGTCAGTACCAGAATCCCGCCCTGGAGGCTGTTGGCGTCGCCGATGGAA
>CAZWSK010000299.1:0-1825 GCA_964636445.1 uncultured Chloracidobacterium sp. | reverse complement strand
GCGACCGCGTCGAGTGTGATAAGTCGCAGATCGGCCGCTGGGAAAAAGGCACCGTGATGCCATTCCTGCAGAATGACATGGACAAGGAAGCCGGCCGGTATTACCGCGTCCGGCTGGACTCATTTAAGGCATCGGGACTTTATGCGGCGGGCCATGAGTGTATGGCCGATTTCATCCGCCCGTCGGGCGAGCCTGCTGTAAAGCCCAGCGGACGTTTCAAGGTTGGCGATACCGTCGAAGCACAGTCATGGGCTGGCACCTGGCGAAGCGCGAAAGTGACCGCTATTGAGGGTGCGTTCTACAAGGTCCGTTTCGATGGGTACGACAGCACACACGATGAACTTGTCGCCGACGAACGGATACGCAAACCCGGCGGCACACCCGCGGCTGCCGCACCGGTCGGAGCCAATACGACCCCGCAGATAACGCCAAAAATGGCCGGCGCGCTCCCATCGCTGCGCGGCACGGCCTGGAAAATAGATTTTGGAAAGGGCATGACAGGGACGCTCTTCCTGTTCTGCAAGAGTGGACGCTGGGAGATCGTTCCGCAGCGGGCCGGATCGATCGGAGCGGTCGGGCGTTCGTATACGGTCTCAGGCACCACGCTCACGACCGTCAATGCCGACGATGGAAAGGTCGAGAAGTGGAAAATGTCGTCGAAGGGCGGTGTACTCGAGATCTTCGACGGGAAGGTGACTCTGCGGCTGCACTACAACGGCGAGACTACCTGTTAAGTGACGCCAATATCCTCTGAGCGGCCTCGGCGGCGGGCAGGGTCTCCTGTTCGCCGCTGGCCATATTTTTGAGCGTCACTTTGCCCTCGGCGATCTCGCTCTCTCCCAATACGCAAACGAACGGCACTTTGATCTGGTCGGCGTATTTCATCTGCTTGCCGAATTTGTCGGCGTCAGGATAGAGCGTCACGCGCAGGCCCGCCGAGCGAAGATCATTTGCGAGCCTTAGCGAATCAGCGACCGTCTCTTCGCTCCAGATCGTCACCATCGCGTCCGCGGGCGTGGAATCGGCTATCTCAGGCGGGAACATACCGCGCTCTTCCATCACGACAAGGATCCTCTCCAAGCCGAGCGAGAATCCGCACGCCGGTATCTGTTCCTTGCCAAACATCCCGATCAGCCCGTCATAACGACCGCCGCCGCCGAGGCTGCCGGCGAGGTCGGGGACGCTTATCTCCATTATGGTGCCGGTGTAGTAAGAAAGGCCGCGTGCGAGATCTGGGCTAATCTGAATAGCCCCTGCAGCACTCGAATCCGCCAAACTTGAAACAAGGTTGGTTAGGTTCTTAACACCGATCCTTCCAATCGCACTGTCCGCCACGCGTCCGGCCAATCTTTCGAGACTCACGGTGTTCGCCTCATTTATCGCCTGCGCAAAGTTGGCCCGGCCCTTGAGAGCGTTCAAAACCTCAACTTTGCGTTCCACAAGACTCTTCGTGAAAGAAAGATAATTTATTGACTGATCGAGTACTCCGATTTTCGCAAGCTCATCCGCAACGGCGTCATCACCTATCTTGTCCCACTTATCTAGAGTCACCAGTGTTTGAACGTGCTTCTCCAATGGAATGCCCGCGCACTCGAGTATTCCCGTTAGAAGGTGACGGTCATTCAACTTAATCGAGAAGTTCCGAAATCCGAGCTTCAGCAAAACCTCGTTAACCGCGAGTATCAGCTCGACCTCGACCACAGGCGAAGTGGTACCAATGCAATCGACGTCACATTGGTAGAATTCCCTGAATCGCCCCTTCGCCGGGCGGTCAGCACGCCAAACCGGCTGTATCTGATAGCGTTTGAAGAATTTGGGGAGATTA
>CAZWSK010000298.1:0-2675 GCA_964636445.1 uncultured Chloracidobacterium sp. | reverse complement strand
GCAGCCAGGCTGTGGCATTGGCCGGTCTGGCGGGCGTTTACGAGGCGGCCAAGCTGGAGATCGGCGACGCGGAGCTTGAAAAGATGCACAAGCTAGTTCAGGCGACAGGCTGGTAAGTCTGCAGCATCGATCGGTATTGCCGTTCGCTTCAGCGAACGGTTTGCAGTGCCGAAAGATGGGCTTTAGCCAAACGCTTTGGGGCTAAAGCCCACTAAGTTTCCGGAGGCGTGTCCGTTGCCTGAAGGCAACCGCAATGGAATCGCATCGCTGGCGTCGGCCTCATAGATCGTTGGCGACCAGATCGCCGAATGTGTCTCGCCGGCGAATAAGTTTCGCCTCACCGTCAGTCCCGACCAAAATTACCGCCGGCAAGAACCGGCCGTTATATTGGCTCGCCTGAGCCAAGGAATATGCACCGCAGTTGAGCAAAGCCAGTACCTCGCCCGGCTGTACATCGGCGGGCAGCATTCTGTGGTCCGGCAGACGTCCCTTTCCCTCGATATCAAAATATACATCTCCGCCGTCGCACAGCGGCCCGGCGACCTTGTAGGGTGTATCGTGCGGCTCGGCTGCGCGGCTTGCGGATATCAGATGGTAGTACCACTTGTACGTTTCCATCGAGAGCAGAATATTAAAGCCGGCGTCGGTGAACAGCCAGTGGTCGGCAGTCAGTGGCCGGTGGTCAGTCGGCCGGAGCTTTTTATTGCGGACTGTCGTCAGACAGATGCCGGAGTCGGCGATGATACTGCGGCCCGGTTCGAGAAGAAGTGTGAGGCTGCCGAGAGTTGAACGTTGGTCGGCCGTCAATGTGTCCCACGCCGAAGCAATGGCATCGGCGGGCTTGAAATCGGCTTGCAGCATCGAGCCATGAGGTTCCGCGATATCATTCGAGCCTTCGCCGAGATAATCGACCGGAAAACCACCTCCGAGGTTGATGTGTTCGAGCGGGACGCCCGTCTCGGCCTGGATGCGTTCGACATCCGCGGCCAGCTTCTGCAGAGCCTCGGCGTAGACTTGCGGATCAGGATTCTGCGATCCGATGTGCAAATGGATCCCGCAGAGGTTGAGGTGAGGCGAATCTCTGTGTTCGCGAAAGGCCGCCAGTGCCTCGTCCGGCATCATGCCGAATTTGGAGGTAAGCAGTGCAGTTTGGAGTCCCGAGTGCGTTCCTGACTCGATCTCGGGAACGAGCCGCAGGCTCACATTCGCCCGTTTGCCGAGTCGTCGCCCGGTTTCCTCGATTAGGGACAGTTCATACAGCGAGTCGACCTGAATGGCATAAATACCTGCATTCATCGCCATCTCAAGCTCCCAGACCTCTTTGCTGGTGCCATTAAAAATGATCTGCTCGCCCGCAAAGCCTGCCTCTAACGCCTTCCAAAGCTCTCCACCCGAATTGACTTCGATATCAATGCCGGCGTCCTTGATGATACGTAGAACGCCCATCGTCGACATCGCCTTCGCTGCATAGCAGATCTTCAGCGGGCATGGAACTACGTCGCGGATGGCCGCAAAGCGATCGATTTTCTCGCGAATGCGCCGTTCGCTATGAACAAATAACGGTGTTCCGTGATCGGTTGCGAGCTCGATCGCGTCAACGCCGTCGATCTCCAGGCGACGGTTAGTGACATCCAAAAAGTTGAGTGGCCCAAGGCTCATAGGTCAATCAAATCACAAACGACGAAGCAGCGAAAGATGCGCCCCGTCTCGCGTCACACTCGTCCCGGCTTGACATATAACCAGATTTAGCCGATTTTATGTATTCAATAATCCTATCTAATCGAAAAGCGTACCGAACGGCCCTATGGAGATCCGACAACTAAAGGCATTTGTGGCGATAGCTGAAGCAAAAACCTTCACGGCCGGGGCGAAGCGCGTGAACGTTACGCAGGCAGCCATCTCGATGCAGATACGTCAGCTCGAGGACGAGGTCGGGCTGCAGCTGTTTACACGCACGCCTCGACGGGTGATCTTGACCGAGGCCGGCGAATATCTGCTGCATCGCGCGAGGCGTATATTGCGCGAACACGACGCGGCCCTCGCAGAGATCGCCGAGGTCGCGGGTGCCGAGCACGGCCGGTTGCGCATAGGCTCAGCGTCTGCGGAATTTGCAACGGTGCAATTGCCGGGCATTTTGCGCGGACTAAAAGGCAAATTCCCGAATGCCGAGCTTTCCGTCAGCGTCGGTACGAGTCAAACATTGGTCGAAAAAATAACGCACGGCGATATGGATATCGCGTTCGTGTCGCTCCCAGTCGAGAACACGAGCGTCACGACGGACCTGCTTTTTAGCGACCAGATCGTTGCTATCGGAGCACCGGACCATCCGTTGGCCCGCAAGAAGTCTATCGACGCCGCGACGCTCGCTGCCGAAAAACTCATCCTTGGCGAGCGTGGCGGCAATGCGCGGCGGCGTGTGGACGATTTCTTTCATGCCGCGGGCGTTAAGCCTAATGTAGTGATGGAACTCTCGCGTCAAGAGGCGATCAATCAAATGGTCGAGGCCGGTATGGGCGTCGGCATCGCCGGGGCGAAGGCCATCGCAGACGAGATCGCCGCGGGCCGCCTGATCTCGTGGAAGATCGACAACGCCGACATCAATTGGGACCTCGGCCTCGCTCGTCTGCGCGGCGGCTATTTCTCGCCGATCGCGAAAGAATTCGTCGATCTTTGCA
>CAZWSK010000297.1:0-2682 GCA_964636445.1 uncultured Chloracidobacterium sp. | reverse complement strand
GAGTTAGTCAACGTTACTGTCCCCATCCCGTTAGCATCACCGTTATGGATACCGCCGCCCGGGCAAGGATTTTGGCCTGTGCCATTGATAACGTAATTTCCGCTCACCGTTGAGTTGGTCAGGTAAAGGTGGGCGCGTGGATTATAAATGCCACCGCCTGATTGGAAGGCAGTATTATTGATAATCGCTGAATTCATCACGTACCACGGCATGGTGCCGTTGTTCCAGAGACCTGCGCCTTTATCACCGAGCGACGCGGCGACATTGTTCCTGATAGTCGAACTCGTAATAAATGCGGGGCCGGAGGTAGCAACTCCGTTTCCGTTGTCGCTAATCAGGGAATGATCGATCGTCATAGCCGACGCACTGCCGAGTATCCCCGCACCATTGTTTCGGATCGTAGAATTCCTCACGGTAGTTGGGCCAATGCCATTGGCTATGGCGGGCCCCGTGTTTCCGCTCACATTTGATCCGTCTAATACGATCGTCGAGTTTCCAGCCCCTTCTACAGCTCCACGGTTGTTTAGGACTAGCGACGAGTCCGCAATCTGAGCAGTCGAGTTGGCGGCGGAAATGCCGCCTCCAGAAAAAGGCGCCGTGTTGGCACTTATGACACATCGCGATAGCCACAAATTGCCGTTCTGGATGAAGATACCACCGCCGGCGCCGAAGCTGGGCTGAGCCGCTTCCCTGGCGACATTGTTACTGATCGTTGTGTCCACCAAATTCAATGTTCCGCCCAGCTGATAGATCGCACCACCCACTGCATCTCCGGTCCCGGATGCCAATCCATTTATTAGCTTCATTCCGCGAAGGCCCACCGTGGCGCCACCAGTAATTCGAAAAATCCGGGCGTTATTGCCACTTATGGTCACAAGATCTTGCCCGGAACCGGTTATTGCAAGGTTTTGGGTGATGGCAATCTGTCCGAGCGTTAAGGTGATAATCCGGGGCTCGTTGAAGAGCGGCGAGAAAACAACGGTATCGCCGCTGGCGGCGGCGGTGACGGCTTCGCGGAGGCTGCAGTCGGAGTCGCAGATGCCGTCGGCGGTGTCGGCGGTCTTTGTGACGACGAGCGTGGCGGCGTAGGTGTCAATACCCGCGGCGAGAAATGCGAGTGCGAGAATGAATACGGCTGCGATATGGGATGCCATCGCCAAAAACCGTTCTTATTGTTAGGGGCAAAAGAACTGCCCGCCATCATAGCGCGATTCGGAGGCTGAAACAATGGATCTACCGAAACTGAGCCTAGCTTCCAGGCAGTTCCGCACCGTCATTATTCGCGTTCTGCTCCGTGCCGCCCTTTCGGCGAAAGCCGACGCTGGTCATCTCGCCCAGGTTCAGGAGAACCATGCCGGGACTAAACTGGGGAGCGGCAAAGCATTGCGTGCCCGGTATCTTGATCCTGCAGTGCCGGCATAACGAGGAGGCGTGGATGACCCAGCCCATTTGTTTTTTGGTGACCGGGAAGTCCTCGTTCGACGGCTCGGTCGTGGGCCCGACGGCGATGGCGTCTTCTTTTTTGCTGTAATAGAGCGAAACAAAGCCTGGCCGGCCGAGGGCGTCGTAGGCGGTGGAGTTTAGGTAGATCGTTCCCTTCGAATTGATCGTAACCCGCGCGACTTTCGGCTTGTTCGGCCCGCGTGCCGGCCCGCCGCGGAATTTTTCAAAGCCTCGGTTAAGAAGTGCTGCTCGTTCGTGATTCATCATAGCGTTCTGTGCTCCTTAGTCTGTGTTTTGTGATGTTTCATATATAGTACATTCTTGCACACCCTGTCAAGCAAAAAGATCATCTGCCGCGACGGCGCCGGACGGTCCTAGGGAAGAATGGTTTGGAATGCTTGAGATGGTGACGATGGGCCGCGATGGTTTTGGGATACTAGCGGTGACGCTAGCTCAACCTCAAACCGTCAAAAAACAGCAGAACGGACATTCGACCAATCCGGGATCTATCTCTACCAATCTAGGGCTTTTACCCGCGACAAAGCACCCCCGGACTCGACAAGACGTCTCGGGCGATGACTTTAGCCTCAGGGGCTCGAAAAGACGGGAAAATATCAGTGAGCCACCGCCGGATCGAGGTCGATCAGCAGGCTCTTAAGTGAAGTGGGGTCTGAATGCTTTTTTTTTAGAAGTGCCTCGGCCAGCTCAAAGAGCGGTGCCGGTATCGCCATCGGCTCATAGGCGTCCGGTGCATCATCGAGCGGATACATCGAATAAAACTCAGCCTCGGCCGCGCAGAATTCGCACGTCTCGAGGTGGTCCATTATCCTGAGCGTTTTGCCGGGCGGCAGATCGCCTTCTTCAAAGGCGACGAGATCATGCGAGGCGGGACAATCCTCGTTCTTATAAAAACCTGTCATTTTTGCTGACTCCATAGTTGGGCGCAATGCGATCCTCGAATATCGCTAAATCGGCCGCACATCGGCCGCGATCAGTTCCCTCTTGTTACATCAAAAATAAATCTGTAATGGTCGATTCCTTCCAAAATGCCGTCCGCAAAATCGCCCAAATTGACAAAAAATGCGTCACATATCTGTCAAAATCTGTCACAAAAGCCCGATTTGACAAGGTTTAACACTTGTGTATAAAAAATATACAATGATGTAAAAACTTGTTGCTCAATTCCGGAATAATTGCTACTATCTTATTTGTCGGCAGTGAGAGGCAATCATCTCATTG
>CAZWSK010000296.1:0-2687 GCA_964636445.1 uncultured Chloracidobacterium sp. | reverse complement strand
CAGTCCTTGTTCAAATGACCTGATACTTTGCTTATCCATCGTCGCCGGTTCGGTCCCGCCGAGCAGGCGGCCCACGAAGGCTCCCCATCTGTTCGTGCCTGTGATCACAACTCGTCCCTGCGCGTCGAGGTGCATGTCGCCGGCAAAATCGCGGCCGACAAGGGGCACACGAGCGACACCGTTCTTGCCCCAGGTAAGGTCTGGCGACCCGTCGCTGTTGAACTGCATCACGCCAAAATCGGCGAAGTCCTGCGAATAGAACGAAGGACTCAAGGCGTAGTCAACGGTACCGCCTACGGTGATCTTTCCGTCAGGGCGAACAGCGAGGCCGATGGGGATCTCGTCGTGGTCAGACACGCGTGTGAGCACGGATCCAGCACTTCCAAATGCCGAGTCGATCGTGCCGTTTGGATATATACGCATAACTAACAGATCCCAATCGTTTTTGCCGGGCGGATATACCGATCCCGCGACAACTATTCTGCCATCGGGCTGTACCGTCATTGCGGTGAATGTGCACTGGGAACAGGGAAGTCGAACTACACCTGTCCGATTGAATTGCCGATCGAGCGTACCGTCGAAGCGCAGTCGGATCACGTCCCTTCCGCCCGACAGGACGATCTTGCCGTCTGGCTGGAGCTCTATTGATCCGGCGTACGAGGCCTCGAGGTTGCTGTCGAACCGCGGGCCGTTTTGAAAAGTATCGTCGAGGGTGCCGTCGTCCAGGAGCCTGAACACCACGATATGCTGATAGCTAATCCCTTCGCCTTGGCCGCCCGCCACAATGATCCGCCCGTCAGGCTGAACCGCAATGCAGCCAGCTGAGGAAAATCCAGTCATCGACGAGATCACCGTTCCGCCAACGCCGAAAGATCCATCCATCGTTCCGTCACCGTTATATCGAGCGACGAATAGCACCTGCTCGGCTGTTCCGAGCCGTGTGCCACCGGCGATCAGTATCTTCCCGTCAGCCTGGAGTGCTGCGGCGTGGACTGCGAAGGTTCGCTCGCCAATTGGTGCGATGAAACGGCCGCCGTCGCCAAACGTCTCGTCAATTCGTCCGTCGGGGTGAACGCGTGTCAGAAACGGCCCGTCTCCGGCCAAAACGATCTTTCCGTCGGGTTGCGCGACGCTCGCGGAACTGACAAAGCCCAAGTAGCCAACATTCATGAGGATACTGCCGTTCGTGCCCAAGGTTTCGTCAACCTGCCCGTCGGATCGAAAGCGTGCGACCGCTACGTCGACGCCGAGGCTGGATGGCGGTGTGGTCGGAGTGTGCCCCGCAACGATCAGTCGCCCGTCTACACCAAGGACGGACGCCGTTGAATGGGTTGTCGGATGAGCCACGGCAGTAAACGCCTTTCCGAGACCGCCGTAACTTGTGTCAATTAGACCAGCCGTTGTTAACCGAATGGCCGAAAATCCCGTGACTCCCTGCTGGGTGTCCGTCCCGGCGACTATCAGCTTGCCGTCCGGCTGTAGAGATAAGCGTGGGTTCGAGATACCGTAATTCGAAGGAGGATTCCACAGACCCTGCGTGCCAAAGTCCGTATCGAGGGTACCGTTAGGGAAATACCGAGCGATGCAAAATGAAGCAAATGGCCAGTACCCGGCGACGATAATCGCGCCGTCCGGATGTATGAGGACTGATGTAGCGCGGGTCGACGTGTAGGAAATACGCGCCATCCCGCCCTCGGCGAAGGCTTGGTCAAGCGAGCCGTCGGGCAAGTATCGCACGGTGATGAACGTTTCGTTTTGACCGATAACGCTGCTGCCGACCGCGACGATCTTACCATCGGATTGGATCGCTACGGCGTTGAAGCTGGCGGTGTCGCCACCGCTTGTTAAGACCTTGCCGCCGTTTCCGAATGTTTGATCGAGTGAACCGTCGGGATTGTAACGAGTGAGGGCCATGCTCATCGCCGACCAAGCCCTCCCCGCAGCTACGATCCGCCCGTCTTCCTGTACCGCGATGTCGGAGATCTCACAATTCCCCTTTCCGGCGAATCGGGTAACGACCGTTCCACGAGATCCAAACGCAGTATCGAGCCTTCCGTCCGGATGGAAGCGCGCAAGAGCAAAAGTCGCCTCCCAATTGCTCGAGGGTCCGCCGGGCTTCTGGAAATTCGCCCAGCCGCCGACTACTATCTTCCCATCTGTCTGTAGAGCAACGGCCTTTGCCGAGGAAACGATACCGATCGCCGCAAACGCCCGGCCTGTTCGATTGAAGGTCGTGTCCGCCGTGCCATCCTGGTTAAGCCTTAGTACGAAGAAATCCGGCGACCCTGCCTCGGCGCTTTCACCGACGACCACGATCTTTCCGTCCGGCTGCACCGCCACGTCTCCGGTCGTATCGGGCGCATTCGGCATTGATCCAACTCGTGTGTAACCGATCCCGTTAAAGGAAGGATCAAACGACCCGCCGCGGCTCTGGCCGACTGCGGCGTTGGGCATAAGGGCGAAGACGATGACAAAAAAAACGACGGCGGTGATGTTTTGTAGAAGGCTTTGTTTGGACATGCGGAAATACTCCTTGGTGAGATCGGAGGAAGGAAGAATCAGAAAGGTCTCACTAACCTTAAGCGCCGATTTCTTGCGCCTATTAAAATATACGACAGATCGGCAGGTGTATTTCCAATGTTTTGTACGGCTAAACACGAGATGTGCCTAGCACCGAACGGCTCGGC
>CAZWSK010000295.1:0-2707 GCA_964636445.1 uncultured Chloracidobacterium sp. | reverse complement strand
GCCGATTGCCGCGAAGAGATGACGAGCTATCACATCGGTTTTCGCATCGGTCCGCGCATCAACGCCGCGGGGCGAATGGACGTCGCTCGGCACGTCGTCGAACTGCTCGAGGCCGACGGCTATGGCACGGCCCGCGAGCTCGCCCTGCTGCTCGACGGCCGCAACCGCGACCGGCAAAAGATGCAGCAAAAGATCACCGAGCTTGCCCTCACCGAGACTGAGACGCACGACGGCAAACATTTCATCGTCGTCGCGGGCGACGAATGGCACCAGGGCGTGATCGGGCTCGCTGCATCGCGTATCGCGGAGCGCCTCTACCGACCGACGATCGTGCTGTCGCTGAAGAACGGCTACGGCCACGGCAGCGCGCGATCGATCGCGAATTTTCACCTCCTCAATGCGCTCGACACCTGCGAGGACCTGTTCGAACAGTACGGCGGGCACGCAGCAGCAGCCGGAATGAAGATCAAGCGTGAGAACATCGAGGCGCTCAGACAGCGCCTCAACGAGTACGCCGCATCGATGCTGGCCGACGACGACCTCGTTCCGGAACTGATGATCGACGCCCTCGTTACGCCGCAGTCGATGACGCTGGAGCTTGTCGACGAACTCGCAGCATTCGAGCCCTTCGGCGCCGGCAATCCAAAGCCTGTCTTCATCACCCGCGACCTCTTGCTTCGCGAAGAGCCGTACATAATGAAGGACAAGCACCTCAAGCTTCGCCTCTTCACGAAAGAAGGGCGCGAGTTCGAGGCGGTCTGGTGGGACGGCATCGAGCGATCAAAAGGGCAAACGCTTAAACGCAATTCCCGCATCGAATTAGCTTACGTCCCCGAGGCCAACCAGTGGCAGGGAAACCGGCGGCTGCAACTTGTCGTCGAGGACCTGAGGGCCGATAATTCAGACTAAATGGTTGACGCAGATCGCAAGGTCCTAAAAGATTACCAGTGGCGGGCGCAGCTGCCCCGGTATTTCAGGATCGGCGCGGTCGCGGCGACCGTCATAGCGGTCTTTGTGGTCGTGGTTGGATTCTTCAACGCCCGATCGCGATCGCCCTTTAAGCTCCGCGGCGAACACGCTCAGCTCTCGACGGAGGTCACGGCCGAGGTCAGCGGCTATGAACGGCTCGAGTCTGAGAACGGCGTCCCGCAATACCTGATCAAGGCCGACTACGCCAAGACCTTCTCCGACAATCACCAGGAACTGACCAACGTCAACATCGAGGTCTACGACGAACAGGGCCAGGCGGCTGACAAGCTATCCGCCGCAAACGCGCTGTACATTCCCGAGGAAGCCGACAATTTCGCCGCCTACCTCAACGGCAACGTCAATATCGAGACCCGCGACCAGCTCAAGGTCAAGACCAACAATCTCGTCTACACGCGAAAGAACGAGATCGCCGATTCTGACGAGGCGATCGAATTTGAGCATGCCGGCATTAAGGGACGTTCGTTCGGCGCGAGCTTCAAGCTCGGCGAACGTCGTATCGAGCTGCTGAAAGACGTCGTGCTGGAATCGCCGTCGTCGGGCTTATACATTAACGCCGGTTACGCGTCGTACGACCAGCAGGCTAACATCGCCGAGCTGCGAAACGGGATGATGGCCGAGATCACTACTGACGGCGCAAAAACAAAGATCGCCGCCGGCCGCGCCGTCGCGACGCTAGGCGATGCGTCCGGGCCTTTCACGACGGTCGAAGCATTTGAGAACGTAAAGATCGAGTCCGCTGCGACGGTGATAGACGCCGGTTATGCAAAGTACGACCGGCCCGCCGACCGCTTCGATCTCAAAGGCGGGATGCACATGGTGTCGAACGGCTCCGACGTCCGCGCGGGCGAGGCTCTTTACGAACGCTCGGCAGGGAAGCTCCAGCTCACCGGCGGGGCCGAGATCGTGCAGGGGCAGGACAAATTCACGGGCAGCACAGTGCAGGCGGAGATCGCGGACGGCAAGCTAAAGAATGCCGTCATCCGCGGCGACGCGCGGGCCACTAAGACCGCACCTGAACGGACGATCGCGGTCGCGGCGGCTGAGCTGAACGCGACATTCGGTGACTCGGGCCTGCTTAACGCAAGCGCCGTTGGCCAGAGCACGTTTGAGATCGTTCCGACCGATACCGCAAATTACTCACGTATCAGCGGTTCCGCGGGTCGCGGCATCGGAGCCGGCTTTAGGGCGAATGGCGACATCGACGCGATCCGAACGGACGGTCGGACGACGATCGATCTGAACGTCAACAACACCGACGCCGACTCGGCGAACAAACGCCTGACGGCGGATGCGGTCAAGACGACGTTCGGCAACGGCGGCAATATGAGCCGCGCTGAGGCCGCGGGCAATGCCGTGCTTGAGGTCCTGCCGCTAAACGCTGGGGCAAAGCAGTATCGTTCCACCGTTACCTCGCCGCGGTTCGACTGCGAGTTTTTCCAGACTGGAAATAACGTCGAGGTTTGTGTGGCGGCGAAACGTGCAAAGGCCGAGCGCGTGCCGACCGTTCAGCAGACTAAACGCGGGACGCAGGCGGTTTCTGCCGATAAGCTGACCGCGCGATTTGACCAGCGATCGGGTGACGTCAGCACGATGGCCGCGGCGGGAAATGCGAAATTCAACGAGCTCGACCGGAATGGCACGGCGGCCGAGATGACGTTTGCCCAGGCTGACGAGGTCGTGAGGCTGCGCGGCGGCGAGCCGACGGTTTGGAATGACA
>CAZWSK010000294.1:0-2710 GCA_964636445.1 uncultured Chloracidobacterium sp. | reverse complement strand
CTGAGATTGGTCGAAAGTCCGCGGAGCCCCAAGTTCCATGTCCAAGTTAGGAGGATGCGCTGCACGCTGAACCAACCGACAAAAACGATACTCGCGACACGATCGTCTGGACGATCATTCGACCATGGAGTGATCAGCCGAAGATATTACGGACCTTATCGATGAATGACTGATCGGTGAAGTCTGCGTCCTCGATCTCGGCGAGTTGTTCGAGCAATTTTCGCTGCTCCTTTGTGAGGGTTTTTGGCGTGACGAGCGTAACCGCGACGAAGAGATCGCCATGGCCGCGGCCGCCGAGGTTGGGCATACCTTTGCCCTTTATGCGGAAGACGGTTCCTGTCTGCGTACCGGCTGGAACTTTTAATTCCTCTTCACCGTCGAGCGTCCTGACCTGAAGCTCCGCTCCGAGAGCCGCCTGGGCGAATGTCACGGGAACGGCTGAGTAAAGGTCGGCTCCCTGGCGTTCGAACTGCTCGTGCTCTTTCACATGCAGCACGATAAACAGGTCGCCCGACGGTCCGCCGCCGACGCCTGCCTCGCCCTCGCCGGTCACGCGGAGGCGGCTTCCGGTCTCGACGCCGGCGGGGATCTTGATCTCGATGGTCTTTTCTTTTTCGACGCGGCCCTGGCCCGAGCATTTGGGGCAGGGCGATTTGACGATCTGGCCCTTGCCGCGGCAATTGCCGCAGGTGCGCATCACGCTGAAAAAGCCCTGCTGATATCGCGTCTGGCCGCTGCCGCCGCAGGTAACGCAGGTCTCGGGCTGAGTTCCCTTCTCCGCTCCCGTGCCTGAGCATTCGTCGCAGGTCTCGAGCCGCGGAATGCGAAGCTTTTCGTCCTTGCCGGTAGCCGCCTCCTCTAAAGTGATCTCGAGGTCATATCTCAGGTCCGAGCCTCGCTGGACGGTCGTCCTGCGGCCGCCGCGGCCGCCGCCGAAAACGTCGCTCCCAAACCCGAACATTTCAAAGATGTCCTCGATATTCGAAAATCCGGGATCAAACCCGAACCCACCGGCTCCCGCGCCGGCGGCCTGGTGACCGAAGCGATCATAGGCGGCCCTCTTCTGCGAATCTGAGAGAACGGCGTAGGCCTCGGCGGCCTCTTTGAATTTCTCTTCAGCAGTGTGATCGCCCGGATTCTTGTCCGGGTGATACCGCACCGCGAGCGCACGATAGGCGCGTTTTATTTCGGCGTCGGTCGCCGTTTTGCTGACTCCAAGAACTTCGTAGTAGTCGCGTTTGCTCATTACTCTCAGGCAGATCTGAAATTTGAGATCTCAGACCTAAAATCTCAAATGCGCCAGACGATCAAGATCGAACTGACGCAAGAGAGTATTTTAATCTACGCCTTCGGCGCTGGCAAGAGAGTTATGCCATCGCCAGCATCGCCGCGGTTATGCGGTTGGCGGCGGCTTCGACCTTGTCGAGCTGAAGTTTGATCTCCTCGATACTTGTCGCTGAGAGGGCATCTTCGGCGTCGTTTAGGATGCCGTTTATCGATTGCTGGTCTTCGAGTTCGAACGAGCGGCCGACCTCTGTCATTGCCCGACGGGCGTTCTTGATCAGCGTGTCGAGCTTGTTCTTTTCGACGATCAATTCCTTTTCGTCGCGGTCCTTCTCGATCGAGGTCTCGGCCTCGATGATGAGTTTTTCGATCTCGTCCGGCGAGAGCCCGCTGGACGGCGTGATCTGCATCGCCTGTTCGAGGCCGGTCATCTTGTCTTTGGCCGAAACGCTGACGATCCCGTTGGCGTCGATCTCGAACGAGACGTCGATCTGCGGTACGCCACGCGGGCTGGGCGGAATGCCGACGAGCTCGAATTTTGCGAGGCTGCGATTCGCGCTTGAGATCTCGCGTTCGCCCTGTAGAATGTGGATCTCGACCGACTGCTGGTTATCGACGACCGTCGTAAAGGTCATCGTGTTCTTGAGCGGAATGGTCGAGTTTCGCGAGATGAGCTTTACGAACAGGCCGCCGCGCGTTTCTAGTCCTAATGACAGCGGCAGCACATCGAGCAGGACGATATCCTTGACGTCGCCGGTCAAAACGCCGCCCTGGATGGCCGCTCCCATAGCGACGACCTCGTCCGGGTTGATCTCGGCGGACGGTTCCTTACCGAAAACCTCAGTCACCGTGCGGGCAATGATCGGCGAACGCGTCTGGCCGCCGACGAGGATAACTTTGTCAATGTCGTTCGGCTGCAGCTTAGCGTCCCATAGAGCTTTTTGACACGGCTCAACCGACGACTCGACAAGGTCGCGAACGAGTTCCTCGAACTTGTCGCGCGTGAGCGTCATGTTAATATGCTTTGGCCCCGAAGGATCGGCCGCAATGAAGGGCAGGCTGACATTCGTCTCTGCGACGCTCGAAAGTTCGCATTTGGCCCGCTCCGCAGCTTCCTTTAGACGCTGCAGGGCGAGGCGGTCGCCTTTCAGGTCGATGCCGTTCTCACGGTTAAATTCCTCGACGAGCCATTCGATTATGCGCTGGTCAAAGTCTTCACCGCCGAGGAAGGTGTTGCCCGACGTCGACAGGACCTCGAAAACACCATCGTTGATCTCGAGGATCGAGATGTCGAAGGTTCCGCCGCCGAGGTCATACACGGCGACCTTCTCGGTCTTGCTCTTGCCAAATCCGTACGCCAGGGCCGCGGCGGTCGGCTCGTTTATGATACGTTCGACCTCGAGTCCGGCGATCTTTCCGGCGTCAC
>CAZWSK010000293.1:0-2720 GCA_964636445.1 uncultured Chloracidobacterium sp. | reverse complement strand
GCCGTCGCCGAGCGCGAGATCATCCGGCTCTGTGACAAGTATGGCGTCGAAACGATCAAGACCGCGTTCCGGGAAGTGCAGGACTACGTCGAAGTTCTGATGCGCAAGCGTCTTGCCGAACTGCCGGATGGCACCTGGTATGCTGAGGACTATATCGACCAGGATCCGAAGCTCCCGGAGGGTCTGATCCCGATCAAGATCAAGTTCACGATCGACGGCAATCATGCGCATTATGATCTGTCGGGGTCGCATCCGCAGATCTCGACCTTCCTGAACGCAGTCTATGGAGGGTCATTTGCGGGTATCGTTGCGGGAACCAAGTATCAGTTCCCGGAGCTCCCACTGAATTCCGGTCTTTATCGGGCGGTCACGGTTAACGTCGGAGAGCCTGGAAGCGTCGTCAACGCAGAATGGCCGAGTCCCTGCGCCGGCTTCTGTTCGGGCCCGTTCGAAAAGCTCATGAACTCGGTGTTCGGTCTCTGGGCCGAGATCCTGCCCGATCGGACCATGGGCTGCGCCTTCAACCTGGAATACCTATTGGTGGGCGGGCGCGACACCCGGCTCAAGGGGCGTCCCTATTTCATGTGGTACGACTGGATGGCCGGGGGCTGGGGCGGCCGCAACGGGCGCGACGGCTTCAACGCCACCGCGCCGGTGTTCGGCGCTCAGTACGGCATCCAGCCCCTCGAAGGTCAGGAGCGCCTCGCGCCGGTGCTGACCAAGTGCCACGACTTCGTTCAGGACTCGGGCGGACCGGGAGAGTCGCGAGGCGGTCTCGGCGCCGAAAAGGGCGGCTCCGTCTTCGAGGGCGAACGGATCGTGGTGTCATACTGCTGCGACCGCGAGCGCTCGGTCACCTGGGGCATGTGGGGCGGCTTGCCCTCGATCCCGCACGGCGTCTGGCTCAATAAGGGGACCGAGAAGGAGCGCTACGTCGGCTCCATTTTCTCGAACCTGCCGATCGAGCTCGATGACGTGTTCACCCGCCCGTCTGCCGGCGGCGGCGGCGTCGGCGACCCCTTGCTGCGCGATCCGAAGTTGGTCCTCGATGACGTCACCGATGAATATGTGAGCGTCAAACGCGCAAAGATCGATTACGGCGTCGTCATCAAGGTGATCGACCGCGATCTCTCTCACTATGAGGTCGATTTGGAGGCGACCAAGGAGGAGCGGAAGAAAATCGCCGCTGCACGCCACGGCTGGCTCGAGGAAGATCCCGAGTCGATCGCCGCACGTTACCGGGCCAAGGAACTCAACGAGATGGATTGCATCCGTCAATACGGTGTGATTCTCGATTGGGGCGACGGCACCCTGCTACCGACGACGACCGGCCAGTTCCGGGCGATGCTCAAGCGCAGAACCGTTCCTTACTGGGGCAAGACGCTGGCGACATTGACTGCGGAAGCGAAGCAGCGCTCCCAAGCCGCGTAAGCGGGGCCGAGGTGAGGGGCGGGGCGTGGTGTCGCGCCGCCCTTCACCAACGACCGGCGGGCGACGCAGCCGGAGCTGCGGCGACTTCGTCGAGAATGCAGGATTGCGGTTCATAGCCGAGGTCCGAGTTTCCTCGATATCCATCTTTCATCTGCAATTACGGCTCGAATACCTCCGGTAGCACCTCTCTTCGGTTCATCCTTCGGGAGAGAGCATGCCCAGTGCATGAGTCTGATCAAGAGGCGGTTCGCCTCTGGGAAACTGCGTTCGCAACCGATGTGGATGAAGTTTCGAGGCCTGCGAGCGTCTGCTGTGTCCCCTCGTTTTGGTAGCGACACAACCACAAAAAGGAACAAAATAAAGGAACAAGATTATGGCCAACGCGATCAATCCTTCGGACACCGCGAGTAGCCGTCCGAGCGCCGCCGGTAACATTCCACCCCCGGAAATTATCTATCACGACGAGCCTGCCGTCCTGCAAGCTGCCGCAGCCGAGGACTTCTCCCTTCACATTGTCCCGCCCACCTGGCGAAGCTCGAGTTTCTCGCTCTCGATGGCCTGGTTCGGCCTGATGAGCGCGATGTTCTGGGTCGTCGTCGGCAGTACGGTCGCGCTGACTGTCGGCGCGGTCAATACGCTGATCGGCATTGCGCTTTCAGTCGTCGTCTACGGAATTCTCTGCGGTATCGCGGCGCGCTTCGCGGCCCGAAGCGGTACCAGCGTCGCGCTGTTTTCCCGAGCGGTGTTCGGACAGGTCGGCGCGACCTTCGCGGCGTTGCTGTTCGGCGTGACGATTACCTATTACGCCATCGCCGAGGGTACGATCGTCGCGATCGCGCTTCAGTACTATTTCGGCGGACCGATGAGTCTCTGGTATTTCATCGTCTGTCTCTACAGCGCTCCGCTGGTCATGCGTGGCGTGCGCGTATGGCTGGACAAGATCAACGGGATCCTTCTTCCGCTCTATGTCTTCGGTCTGATCGCCGCCGTGATATGGTCGATATCCGAGCACGGATATTCGAACGATTGGCTGACTGCGGCCCCGGTAGCGGCCGGCGATCTCGGCGTTCCAGGCTGGTGGTTCGCCTTCACCATCTTCATGGGTGTGTGGGTCGTGGTCATGATGACCTGGGATGTGGCCCGCTTTGGCCGCAAAGAGGACGCCGCCTTCAATGGCGACACGGTCGCCAGGGTGGCGACGAACAGCCAGATCACGACGGCTCCGCCGGTCTTGAGGCTCTTGACCTCGCCTCCCGAGTCCGGGGTTCCTTTCGGAACGCTGAAATGCA
>CAZWSK010000292.1:0-2753 GCA_964636445.1 uncultured Chloracidobacterium sp. | reverse complement strand
TCCAGTCGAGCCAGAACATTATCCCGATGATCGCGAATATCACGACGAGATCGCCCAACACGTCGATTACGCCCGACGTAAAAAGCTCGTTCAGCGCATCGTCATCCGACGTCAGCCGCGTCATCGTCCGGCCCACCGGATACTGGTCAAAATACGCTACTTCCTGCCGCTGAAGCTTTGTAAAAAGCTCGGTCCTAAGGTCGAACATCACGCGCTGGCCGACGCTGTTCAGCAGTACTTCCTGCAGATAGGAGAAAAGGAAGCGGAAGAGGAAAACACCAAAGAAAGCGAGGGCAAAAAGCCAAATACCGTCGACACGCTTGGGCGTGATGTAATCGTCGACAGCCATCTTCGTAAAGTACGGCTGGGTCGAGATCAGGATGTTCGTCAGCAGGGTGAGAACGAGCGCGAGGGCGGCTGTTTTCCAGTATGGTTTGAGATATCGCAGCAGCCGTCTGGCGATACGCAGATCGCGCGTTTTGCCGATCTCTTCTTCCTCATGGAACTTCTGGGCCGCGTCGGACATAAGGATGATTGTCGAGTTTCGACCGGCGATTTGCAATTGCGTCGCTTTCCGACCTGCTTGCTAAATAACCGGCCGCAAACCTAAAATCGAACATCCGATGAATCGATTCCTCGACGAACGCAAAGACAACTGGCAGCGGCTTGAGGAGCTGCTGGATATGCAGGGCGTGCGGGGCATTCGGTCGCTGTCGCGGCTGGAGGTACGCGAGTTTGGAGAGCTGTACCGTCGTGCGGCCGCCGATCTCGCCATCGCGCGAGCCGAGACGCGTGATCCGAAGCTGATCAACTACCTTAACAGCCTCGTCATCCGAGCACACGGCCGCATCTATCGTGCCGAAGGCGACGGAGCGGGCGTGATCGCAAAGTTCTTTTCAGAAGAATTGCCCCAGACGTGGCGGCGTAATTGGCGCTATATGGCCGTCGCATTTGGCATCTATGTCGCTTTCGCGGTGTTTGGGTTCGTCGCGACCTGGATAGACACCGATTTTACACATTTTGTGATGCTGTCAGGCGTGACGGACCGCATCACGTCAAACAGCCAATGGTGGCTGCAGCTCAATGACGCCAACCAGATCGGTGCGACGCAGATCTTGTCGAACAACATCCTCGTCACCTTTAAGGTATTCGCGATGGGCGTCTTTCTCGGTATCGGTTCCTTTTATGATCTTGCCTTTGAAGGCGCTAGGCTCGGCAGCGTTTTCGGGGCGTGTTACAAGCTCAATCCGCCATTCGGCAACGCACTTGCAACGTTTGTCGTCGGCCACGGCGTTGTGGAGCTGTCGTGCATCTTCTTTTGCGCGGGAGCCGGAATGATGATCGGCTACTCAGTGATCGACCCCGGCGACCTGACACGCTCGCAGGCGTTGAAAAAGAAAGGCATCGAGGCCGCAAAGATCGTCATCGGCTGTGCCTTCTTCCTCGTCATTGCCGGACTCATCGAGGGCTTCCTCTCGCCCGCCGACCTGCCCGCGTGGGTCAAGATCGCGACCGGTGTGGGCACTGGGCTGGCCATGTATTCGTACCTTATGTTCACCGGCAGCGCGCCGGTCAGTCCCGATCAAATACCCGAGTAAAGCGCAGCTTCCGCTTAGTTTGCTTGTCCTCGACGTACAGTGTCGAGTGCCCAACCTTGAACTTCGTCGCCGACCTCAGCGTCTCGAGATATTTGCCCTCAAAACCCGGCGTCGGATCCTCGCACGCCATCATCGTCGAGATCAGATCGCCGACCTTGAATTTCCCTTTTTCGTAAGTGTAATCGCCTCCGTAGACGTTGCAGCCCGTGTTCCCGCCAACGCCGCCATTGCGATCAACGTTGAACGTGATCGCCGGTTCATCAGATGCCGCGAACGAGCCCGAGCCAAAGTCATAGCTCACTAGCCGCCACTTCCCCTCCGGCAGCTTGCCCGCAAAGGCCGTGTTCATCACGCCGGCACCGAACAGCATTACTATTGCGAAAAAATATTTCATATCTATAACCTCGACGGCATGTCCCCGCCTGACTATAGAACGGACACTGCTCGAGGTTTTTGCAGAGTTACGCCGAACGCATTCTTCGCCGCTCGCCGCATCGCGTCGGGATCGCCTGAGGTAAGGAATTCGTCACGGCCGCCCGCCGGCAGCCGCCACCTGCGAACGATCTTGACCATTTCAGCGGCAGGGTCGATGAATACCGTGTCTGGCGAGACAGACTTCCGCAGCACCGGCGTGATCGCAGGATAATGCGTACATGCTAGCAGGATGTGAGAACAGTACTTTAGTGGTCTGAGGATTCGTGCGCACTCATTAATGAGTTCGGCCGACGAAGTATCGCCCCTCTCGATCATGCCCGAAAGTGGCTGAGCCACTCGCTGCGCGACCTCGATCTCACGCCCTCTAAATCCGCGCCGATAAACGCCCGATAATATCGTCCGACGCCCACCGATCACTCCAAGCTTTGCAGGGTTGAGTTTCGCGGTCATGGCAATGGCCGGCTCGATCACGCCTTCGACCTTGATGCCGTGCCTGTCAATATACGGTAATGCCGTGCTCGCCGCATTGCAGCCGATGACGATATGCGTAACGCCTCGCGACGCGAGATAGCGGATGACGTCATTCAAGCGTCCGACCAGTTCCCGCCGCGACGTCTTCCCGTATGGCGTCACACCGGTGTCCGAAAAATACGTGACCGGAACGTCGCTAATGCGTTCCTTGATCAGCTTATAAATACTGACGCCGCCAATGCCCCAGTC
>CAZWSK010000291.1:0-2755 GCA_964636445.1 uncultured Chloracidobacterium sp. | reverse complement strand
TAAAGTACCGATAAAATAAGGCGAGCCCGGCTTTGGGGGCCGGGCTCGGAAGGGTAGGACAACTGAAGGAACGCTCGGAAGGTGTAAGAGCACAGTGGCAAACCGCGCTCGGAGTAGAGTTGGCGGCGGGGTCTTGATCAACTTCATCAAGCTAGCCGCGGATGTATAAAGCATATGGCGTGCCACAGAAATGAGTTCCGAGTTAAAAGTTCCAAGTTCAAAGTTCAAAAAATACAATAAGCCCGTAAATACGGGCTTTTCTGTCGGAAATAATTCTGGAAACGATGCGCGTTTACAACTTGGAACGTGAAACCTGAGACTTGGAACTATCCGGGCGCACTAAATGGAACATCTGTCCACCAGCCGCTGGAGCGACCCGACCTCGCTCTGCAGCGTCTCGAACGGGACCTTGGTCTTGTCAACCGTCCCCAACGCCTCGTTAGCCTGCGTCGCATACGTCTTGGCTTGCTGGCAATCTTTCCGTTCGACGTAGATCTTGACGAGGGCAACGTACGCCTCGATCGTGCGGTTGTCCCAGAACGTCGCTGTCTTAAAATAGCTGACCGCGCGGTCCAGTTCGCCCCGGCGCATATTCACCTTCCCAAGCAGTAGATAAACCTCGGCGTTCATGGGCTCCTTCAGCAGCAGGCTGTTCAGCGCGAGGATCGCCTGGTCATCGCGTCCCTGTTTGACCAGATCGCGTGCCTCGGCGAGCTTTGACTCGGTCTCTGAGATCTGAGGCTCGGTGCCCGTGCCCCTCCGCTTGCGGCTCAATATCTCGGCGACGAAATCCTCACGGCTCGGATCATCAAAACGCAGCGAAACGCCGCTGATCGTCCTCGACTTCTGCCACTCGGTCTGCAGGCGTGCATAGGACTTATCCGGATCCAGGAGCCTTCGCGCCGTATCGTCGATTACCGTCGCATGCGCGTCGTTCAGCGCTTCGAGCACGCGGGCCAATACAAAATGCGCCTCGCCGTCCCTCGCGTTCATCACGATCGACTCTTCGAGAGCCTTTCGAGCGGCCGCGTAGTTGCCCTTGAGGAAAGCTGCGACACCGTAGTTGAATTTGTAATTCGCCTTGCTCTCCGTCGACTCTGCGGCCAGCTTGAGAAACCTGGTACCCTCGACCATATAGGCCTCGGCCTTCGCCTGATCTTTCTTGATGGCCCGGGCCGCCTCGATGTTCAATACGCCCAACATATTCGCGATGCTCTCCGTCTCGAGCGATCGATAGATCGGGGTCAGCGTGCCGAGAGCCACCTCGAAGCTGCGGTCTTGCATCGCCTGAAGACCGGCAAAAAAAGCCGCTTCTACATAAGCGTCCTCGTTGCAGCTCGCCGCCACCTTATTGCCGGCAGTCTGTTGACGACATGCGTCGGTGCTCTGTATCACCTCGTGAAACGCCGCGATCGAATCCGCCTTGCGGCCTTGGACAGCGTAAAGATGACCTAACTCAAGAGCCGCATCGGCGTATGTGCCCTCTGGGCGCGCAGCCTTGTACTCTCGGATCGCGTTCTTCAGATAGATCTCGCGAACGGATACGTTAGACTTCGCCGTGGTCAAAGCCTTCACAAATGCCTCGAGCGCACGGGACGGAACCTTTGACTCCGCCTCTGCGATGAAGTTGTTCTTCATGAACGGGAACTGATTCTTGTCCCGCCCATAGATGACCTTGTCGATGCGATATAGGATCTCCCACGCAAGTTCGCCCTGTATTCGCTGTAGGTTCTTGGTCGCGTCGCTGATGTTAAATCCGATCCGGCGCCCCTCGGCAAAATCCTCGCTCACGATCGAACCGCTCGCCCTTAGAACTCGGGCGTTCACGATAATGCTCGACGCTGTACCGTCAGCCTCCGGCAGCAGATCATAATCACCGATCACTAGCAGCGTCGCCCCTGCCCGCTGGGCGATCCTTAAGGAAGTCGCTATCGACGGGACCGAGGCGTCAGGGATCCGCATCTCGCGCTGTATGACCTTGCGTTCCTGGTTCGAGAGCACCCTCAGACCCTTATTGCTCAACAGGTCCGCGAGCGACTCTGCAAAGCTCTCGCCGATCCAATTTGACTCGGTATTTGTCGACTTATTCGCAAATGGCAGGACGAGCACCGCGCCCGAGGTCATCGTGCCCTGCGCCGCGGCGGCCGAGGCCGCCAGGCATACTAAAAATCCAGTAATTATCGCTCGTTTTATCATCTATAAAAACAAAAATTCGCTCGACGGCGAGCGAATTGGTATTAATGATATGATGCCTATTCGGCCGATGAAGATGGTATCCGGTACGGGATTTGAACCCGTGTTGCCGCCGTGAAAGGGCGGTGTCCTAACCCCTAGACGAACCGGACACAAGCAGTTATCGCCTGTCCACAAGCGAACAGTAAGGATATCGGACGGCCATTTTGATGTCAAACAGCAAGGCGCGCCTGTCCGGCCCGATTCTGGTAAAATACTCTTATGGGAAAACTAAAGACCGTAGAACAGGTGATGGCGCCTGCTGAGACGCATTGGGTGGGCGACGGATTCAGGGTACATAACTTCTTCCCGTTCGCACTGCCCGAAGACAGAATGAGCCCGTTTTATCTCCTGGATTACAACTCGCCGCACGAATTTCCACCGACGCTCAAGCCTCGGGGTGTCGGGCCGCATCCGCATCGAGGATTTGAGACGGTGACTATCTCATTTCAGGGCAAGGTCGCCCATCACGACAGCCGCGGCAACGCGGGCGTGATCGGCGAGGGCGACCTGCAGTGGATGA
>CAZWSK010000290.1:0-2762 GCA_964636445.1 uncultured Chloracidobacterium sp. | reverse complement strand
ATTTTCGGAATGCGACAACTCCGCCTCGGTCGCGTAGCGACAAATTGACTTTAGCCGTGGGTTTCAACCCACGGAAGAAAGGAACGGAGCCGCTCGTCGCGTAGCGACGATTGAATCGGCGTGGCAAACATATTCCAATCTCTTCTACCATCTGGTCTTCTCAACTAAAGGCCGACGCGAGTACATCCACCGCGACATCGAAGAACGGGTTTGGGCATACATCGGCGGCATCGCTCGTAAGCATGGAATGACCGCACTCCAGGTCGGCGGCATCGAAACGCACGTTCACGCGCTAATGATGGCGAAACCGGTCCATTCGCCAAGCGAGACCGCTAAATACATCAAAGGCGATTCGTCAAAATGGATCCATACGGAATTTCACGACTTATCGACTTTCGCATGGCAGGATGGATATGGCATATTCTCCGTGAGCAAATCGAACGTCCCCGAGGTGATCGAATATATCCAGAGACAGCGCGAGCATAACGAGAAGCAGACTTTTGAGGACGAATACGTTTCGATGTTGAGATTGAATGGTATTGAATATGACGAGCGGTACTTGTTCGATTAGATCAACCGTCGCTACGCGACGCGGGACGTACTTTATGACGTACCGTGGGTTGAAACCCACGGCTAAACTCATGTCACCGCTACGCGGTAACCCCTTGACCGCCGCCGCCGACGCGTTCGAGGCGACCTTCGGCCCGACGGCCACCGCCACCGCCGAACACGTCGCCGCCACCGCCGAGACCTCCGCCAAGATCCGCGAAGGCATGGTCATCACTCGCATCCTCGACGGCATCGCCAAAAACGTCTACAACGGCAACCCCGGCACGGTTGTGCTGACAAGCACAACACTGGCGAGTCCTCGACGCCAGAAATACGCCGCCTGGGTCTCAGCAAAGCATGTAAGAGAAGGATCCGAAGCCGTCGAGCGAGGAAACGCCGTAGAACCGTGGAACAAAAGTGGGCGGCAGCGGCCCCACATTTTGCATCTCATCCCTGGCCGCGAATGCGGCCATTTTTGAATTTATGCCAAAGTACTTGATTCTGATTCTTGCGGCGATTCTGTTGAGTGTTGTCCCGACATTGTCGCAAGCACCTCCTCCGCCGCCAGCTCCGCTTGCCCCGACTAAAGAAGTGGGAAAGGCGAAGAGTTTCTATCGTCAGAAGACGGATACGACGCTCGTCGAGCTTTCTACGTATATCGAGGGAAGCGTGATGGACATATATGAGAAGAAAAAGGAAGTTGTCGTATTGACCCTGCAGTCGTCCATAGTGGGCCGCAAGTTGAGCAAACCGGACTTTTTTTCTCTCGCTCTAACATCATATTCCGCCAAACCCGGAAAATACGCCGCGAATCCCGCGATCAAGATTATTGTCGATGGCGACGAACTGATCGCCGAGATGGGTTTGGATCGCTATGCAGCTACGCCATTTCTCCGCAGCTCTAGCGAGTCTTACGGCATCCAACGCATCCGCTATAAAGATTTTACGAGGATGACGAAAGGGTCGCGTGTAACAATTCAGATCGGAGACACGAAAATCACTCTCTCCGACGAAGACATGCAGGCACTAAAGGATTTGAAGAAGCTTATTGAGGATTGACGATGGACCGAACCATCGTTACCGGTACGACCGAGCTGGCATCTCGATAGCGAAAGACCGGCTGCATAAAAAAAGTGCTATTTATGCCGGTACGTGATACGCCCTTTGGTGAGGTCGTAGGGGGAGAGTTCGAGGTCGACGCGGTCGCCCATTAGGATGCGGATGCGGTTGCGGCGCATGCGGCCACTGATGGTGGCGAGGACGATGTGGTCGGTGTCGTTGAGTTTGACCTTAAAATACGCGTTCGGCTGTTTGTCGATCACGACGCCGGACATTTCTATCAGCTCTTCTTTCATCACTAATATTAAGCACCTTTTCGGGCCGTCTGTGCAACCGCCCACGCGGCTGCCGCTGCCTATTTGTCGAGGAACCTCGCGATCCCGCGTTTGCAGTCGTCCGTCATTCGGGCCTCGGCATTCGCCGCCACGCCTTCCTCGATCGCGTCGGTGATATTCCGCGCATCTATCATATACATCAGCCTCTTGGTCATCTCAACCGCCGACCCGCTCACCCGCGAATAGACCGAAGCGTACTCCATCACCGCCTCGTCAAAGCCTTCGTCATCGAATATTCGATTAACGAGCCCCAGCCCGGCGGCCTCTTCGGCCGAGTACTCAAATCCCTGCGTCAACAGCTCGAAACTCTTCTTCTCGCCCAGGCTGCGACGCAGGATAGCCGCGACCATCGCCGGTACGAACCCGATCTTCACCTCAGGATACCCAAAGCGCGCCGAGCGCGTCGCAACTACCAGATCACAAGCCGTCGCCAACCCGCATCCTCCCGCCAACGCCCTCCCATGCACCGCCGCGATCACGGGAAAGCGCACCGTGCGTATCAACAAAAACAACTCCGCCAGCCGCCGCGCGTCTTCGACGTTCTCTTCGTAGGTGGCAGTAGCGATTCTCTGTATCGCCCCCAGATCCGCCCCCGAACAAAAATCCTTCCCCGCCCCGCGAATGACGATGCACCGAAGGCTGTCTGCCGTATTCGCCTCCTGCAGCGCATCTTTCAACCCCGCAATGAGCTCGGTATTCAACGCATTGCGTTTGTCGGGACGGTTGAGGGTGAGCGTCCTGATGGAGTCTTGATCGTTTGTCAGGATGACGGACATATTTAACCAATTAACGATTGACCAATTTACGATTTACAATTAT
>CAZWSK010000289.1:0-2777 GCA_964636445.1 uncultured Chloracidobacterium sp. | reverse complement strand
AATCTCGATATGGTCGGGCGGTTGAATGATAACAAGTTGAATGTTGGCGGGATCGGAACAGCGAGTGAGTGGAAGGCTTTAGTGGAAGCTGCAAACCCACGTCAGCTCATTGATACAAGTGGCGACAACCATGTTTCGATGTCGATTATGCCGGTTTTCAAGCTTCAATTGAATGAAGATGGTTTTGGCCCGTCTGACCACGCTTCCTTTTACATGCAGAAGATCCCGGTCCTCTTCTTTTTTACCGGAACGCACTTGGACTATCACAAGCCAACCGACACGGCAGAAAAGATCAATTACTCGGGTCTGTCGAACATTATCGAATATGTTCATCAAATCGCATATAGGCTCGCAAATAGTACAAAACGTCCGACGTACACGGTGGCAAAGACCACGAACACCGGCGGGCGGATGGGCTTTAGCGTTTCGTTGGGGACGATCCCGAGCTATGGCGACTCGACCGACGGGATGCTCGTCGACGGCGTGCGTGAGAACTCGCCCGCCCAGCGAGCCGGCATCAAGGCCGGCGACAAGATCGTGATGATCGGCACGAAAGAGGTCAAGAACGTCTACGATTACACCGAAGCCCTCGGCGGACTAAAGGCCGACGTCGAGGTAGACATCGTTGTCACACGGGGCGGCGAGCGGATGAATCTGAAGATCACGCCGGTCAAGCGGCAGTAGCCGTTGCGGCTTGCCGCTAATGCAGTGCGGTCAGGCTCGCCTGACCGTCAGTTGCTGACACTCAACCACGGAGCCGGGCCCCCGAGGCTTTGATCGGGGGCAACGGGCGACTTCCTTTGTCGGAGGCAAAGCCTCCTCCTTGAGTGGTTAAGGGGCAGTCGACGACGAGGCAAGCCTCGCCGCACTGCGATCGCGGCAAGCCGCAGATGCGCCACCCCTTCAGGGTCGGGATCGGTTTTTGTATCGTTACCCAGGGTGCCGGCCTGCGGCCTTTACCCTGGGCTATTTTACGTGTCCCCTTCGGGGACAGGAGACCAACAAAGTCATGGAATGGAAAATATTCGGGACGGCATTTATCACGCTGTTTCTCGCTGAGCTCGGTGACAAGACACAGCTCGCGGTCATCACGATGTCGGCGAATACCGATTCGAAATTGTCCGTCTTTCTCGGCGCGAGTCTGGCGTTGATCGCGGTGACGGCGTTGGGCGTGATCGCCGGCGGTATTTTGACGCAGTTCGTCCCTGTGGAATGGCTCCAGCGTATCGTCGCGGTGGCGTTCATCGCGATCGGTGTGTTGATGCTGTTGGGGAAATTGTGAAGAATGCTCGTTGCAGAAGCCCGCACGAAGTAAGGGCACCCGTGGGGAGCGAAGTAGAGAATTTCCGAAAACGGTCTTCGACGCGAGTTCCGCTTGGAACTGATCCGTAGTGAATTTGCACGGGTGCCCTTACTTCGTGCGGGCTTCTGCAACCGCTTGCGTGACCAGGATAAGAAAAAATGGCGGCCGATCTCTCGGCCGCCTTCCCATTACCACAAGGAGACATGGCATACAATCGCGAGCGAATGCCCTGTTATTCGTTCGCGATCAGGTCAAAGTCGTAGAGGTTATCTACGAGTTGGACAATGCGCGGGGCGGCCGTGTGGCGGCCGGTGACCCTGATGACGTATGTACGGCCCGTCTGGAGTTCGTCAAAGCGGTAGTAACCGAACGATCCCGTGCGGACGGTGCGTGTCGCGCCTGTGTCGTCGGTAAGGGTGACGATGGCGTTGTTCACGGCGGTGCCGTTTGCCGAGATAACGCGGCCGGCGAGGGCGACGTTCGCAGCGGTGACCGCACAGGCTGTGCCGACGATGGCGTCGACGCGTGCTCCGGAATCGCCCACGGCGGACGACGCCGCGTCAGTAGCGACCAGCCACTTCATCTGGACGGTCTGGTTGTAGGCAGACGTCGGAAGATTGACGGTCACACTCTGATAAGCGGGCATCGAGGGCGTCCCGCCTGACAGGCCGCTCCATGCCTGGCGGCCGGCGATCGGACTATTGAAGACGGTCGAGATCGTCTTGTTATAGCCGCCCGAGGCAAAGCTGCCGCCCGCGGCCAGGATGTCCTGGAAAGGGCCGCCGTTGATGCTGATCTCAAGCACCATTCCATCGTGCCCGACCGAAGACGAAGGGCTCTCGTCCTCGAGGTTAAAAGCCGTCGAGAACCTCATCTGTCCGCCCATCGGCGATACGACATACGGCGGCGAAACGAGTTCGCTGTAACCGGTCGAGGCGGACGCGGCAGCGTACGCGCTGTTCACGGGTGTCTGCGGATTCGCGGTCGACGTGATCCAGGCAGGCCCATCAGCAACCGACGACCAGCCGTACGGCAGCGAAGGCGCTCCGACGTTGTCGAAGTGCTGCTGGCACATCGTGACCGGCGAGCCTACCGGAACGGTGTAGCTTTGCGCTCCCGAGCAGTTGTCGCCATTCGTCGCGGTTATGGTGAATGCGTAATTCCCTGTCGAGGTTGGCGTGCCGCTGATAACGCCCGTGTTCGGATCGAGGCTAAGGCCGGGCGGTAGTGCTCCGCTCGTGACAGCGTAAGTGTATGTCCCCGAGGGACTCCCTGTTATGGTCTGTGAATACGGGAAGCCAACCACTCCGTTGATCAGCACCGTCGGCGATATCGAGATCACCTGACACGGCGTCGGCGACGGCGTCGGCGTAGGTGTAGGCGTCGGCGTCGGCGTAGGCGTTGGAGTCGGCGTAGGCGTAGGCGTCGGTGTAGGTGTAGGCGTCGGCGTCGGTGTTGGCGTCGGCGTGGGTGT
>CAZWSK010000288.1:0-2816 GCA_964636445.1 uncultured Chloracidobacterium sp. | reverse complement strand
CTTCCACCCAGGTCAATCTTCCCCAGACGGAAGCCGCAAAGGTTCTCGAAGTCGGGCGAAAGCTCATTCCGGACGATGAGTTGTATATCGACCCCGATGACCCGAGCTACGGCCGTGAGGAACTTCCGCACGTAACCGTCAAATACGGCCTGCATACTGAGAAGGCGGCCGACGTCGAAAGAATCCTTTCTTCCGAATCGCCAATAACCGTAAAGCTCGGGAAAATCAGCATCTTTGAGGGTGATAAAGACAAGCCGTATGACGTCGTAAAGGCCGAGGTCGAATCGCCCGATCTGCATCGGTTAAACAAACTGATCGCCGATAATACCAAGGTCACAGACACGTTCCCAACCTACGAGCCACACGTCACGCTTGCATACGTTAAACACGGCGAGGGACAAAAGTATGTCGGCCGCACAGATCTCGCCGGGATCGAGTTTCCCGTTGACTCCATCGTGTTTTCGAGCAAAACGGGTGAGATGGTCGATATCCCGCTCGTTGGCCAGCCGGACACGCCCGAAACCGATGATCGGGAACCCGCTCGCTCGATCAACGATCTTTCGCCTGCAGAGCGCTCGACGATCCGCCGTGACGTTGCTCCGACAGCACACCAAGGCCGCGGCCGGCTGCCGAGTGAAGTAGCGCGATCGTTTGGCCTACCGGAAGCCGAGCTCGCGAAATTGCCGCCGCTAGGCGAAGTCGGCCAATACGGTCAGACGTCGCATATTCTCAAGAAAGGCCTCACAAGCGAGGAAAACGACGACGTTTATAACGAATTCGCCCGCATATTCGCACCCGACGAACTGCGCGACACCGAGGCGGAGTTTCCGGAAATGGTCGACCGATCGGGGCAAGCAGCGAACATCGTTGACGCCATCGCCCTCGACATGGATTACCCGCGGTCCTCTCACATGGATGCGGACGCTTGGGGACTGTTCCTTGAGAAGCACGGGGACAAGCTAAGCGACGACGGTATCAACCTTATCCTGACGGCTCTCGATCATCAGGAAAAATGGCACCGGAACATCATTCGATTCCTCGGTGATCCCGAACTAGAGCCATTAAAGAAGCGTGTTTACGAACTTGGCGATATCGCCGGGCTGGAAGGCTTTGCCAACCCGAAATGGGGTAAGATAGTACCGCCGGAGTTTGATGAGACAGGGATCAGCTACGATTTCAAAGACGACAGCCAGCTCAAAAAAGAAGCACTTCGAATAGGACGGAAATATGGCATCAGCGAATCACGAGGAGAAGGCGGACTCTCTGACACCGTTATCAAGCAGACTTTCCTACGAGGAATTCGACAAGTCGCTCTCGAAGCATTGGCAAAGGGAGCTGGAAAAGGAACACAACTCCGAGAAGATCGAGCAGATCAAAGCTCGAGCCGCGCAGAACCGGCGAAGGAAGGAACTCGAACAGGATCTAGAGACCCGCAAGAATTAGACGACCCGCTGTTCACCCGCACTCGGAGCGTCCCGGGCCAAGTCGACCTTTGGGGCAACGCCACCGCGCTTCACAATCTACAAAACGAGCTGTTCGAAACGGCGCCGGCATCTGCCGGCCAAACCGTCGCAAGAAAAGATGCGTTAAAGCCACTGGCCAAGGCGACCGCGGATCAGATTGAATCATTCGAAAACTCGGAAGACCCGCAGCTCTCACGGTTCGCGACGATGATCTTTGATAGGTTGATGACGGCCTATCCGCGGCAAGGATACGACCTGAGCGAGGCGACCCGTTCCATCTTCGAAGACGCAGCCGATGCTCTCGACCTGTTCGCCCGTGGTAAACAAGCGAACACCGTAATTGCTAATCTTCTCAATCAGCCGGACTTTGAGGGCAGGACCGTTACCGATCGGTATTCCCCGCGGGCGATCACATTCGCCGAGGCCATGGAAGGGAACACCTTTGGTAAGACGCTTAACGCGGAGCTCTCGCGGGCCACTGTTGAATCGTGGGGCGACCGTCCGTTGTTCGCGGTGCCGAATGACGACTTTGGCCGATACGTTGATCGGTTCATCGCGGGCGAGAACACAAAACAGGCGGCCGGCAAGGTCATGTCAGCGACGCCGGAGATATACCGCCAGCTCGGGGCGAAGAATTTACCGATCGCGATTCGATATCGCGCCGTCGAGAAGATACTCGAAAGCAAGCACGGAAAAGACATTACCCCGGAGATTCTAAAGCAGCTTCCGGATGCCATCAGCAATCCGATCGCCGTCGTCAATTATACGGATCCAGCGTCGGGCGAAACCGGGCTCGATATTCTGACGACATTAAAGGATCTAAATGGTCGACCAATCGTTGTCGGCCTGCGTCCGAATCAAAAAATGGGACGGCACGACGTGCATCTCGTGCCCACCATGCACGGCAGGCTTCAGCCGAATTTTACATTTGAACGATGGGGCAAAGAGAAGGCGTTCCGTTATGTGAATACAGAAATGGCTCGAGAGTTTTCTACGACCTACAGCGTATTCGCCCCGGTGGTTCAGAAAGCTCTACGAGCCAATCCCAAGATACTCACAGAGGGCGATATTGTCAAGGATTCGGGCCCGCGGTTCGACAAGGCTATTCAGAGCGAAGAACGCAAGCTGAAAGCTGTTTTCGACGGGCTGCCGAGGTCGATCGCGAAGGTGCTACATGCGGCATCTTACGCCGTGAGCCCTGAGAACGTCTTGACCGCGACCAACGGCGCCGCGTTCGCCGCCGTCCATCTGTTCATCAACAAAGCCTTCAATAAGAATGGTGATTTCACAGGCGTTTATCTGACTCCAGAACAAGTAACCGCAGTTCGGAACGCCATTACGGAAACGCGCGAC
>CAZWSK010000287.1:0-2841 GCA_964636445.1 uncultured Chloracidobacterium sp. | reverse complement strand
CTGACCGACTCCACGCTCGGGCACAATACCGCGGGAGCCGGCGGCGGCATGCACTCATCAGGGGGCCGCATCGTAGGCTCGACGATCGACAACAACACCGCTGACGATATCGGCGGAGGTCTGTTCGCTGCCGGAAGTATTGAGATCATAAACTCGACCATCAGCGGAAACCGCGCGGCCACCGAGGGTGGCGGTATCAACGCGCGTTCGGAACTTCAGTTGACCAGCGTCACGGTCAGCAACAATTTCGCGGGCACAAGCGGGGCGGGGGTATTAAGTGTTTCGGAATCCGTGTACGCACGCAACTCGATCTTTGCGAACAATCTCACAGGCGGTATAACACCCTTTCAGGAAGACTTCTGGGGACGGCTGAATTCGCAAGGTTACAACCTGATCGAAAGCACGCTCAAGACAGTGATCACTGGTGAAACGTCGACGAATCTGATAGGCGTCGATCCGCAATTGGCACCCTTGGGAAACTACGGTGGGCCAACACGGACGCACGCTTTGTATCCCGGCAGCCCGGCCATTGACCGGGGAAGCGGTTTCGGACTGACCCTCGACCAACGCGGTTTTGTCCGCCCACTTGACGACCCATCCATACCCAATGCCCCGAGCGGCGACGGTTCTGACATTGGAGCCTTTGAGAACCAGTCGCTTAACGAGATCACAGCGGCGGTGCAATTCGATTACGACGGTGACGGTAGAACGGATATGTCGGTATTTCGTCCGGCTTCGGGAGTTTGGTATCTGAACCGTTCAACGGACGGCTTCCGAGGACTGCAGTTCGGTGCAGATGGCGACAGGTTGGCTCCGGCGGATTACGACGGGGACGGCAAGACGGATATTGCGCTCTTCCGGCCGTCGAGCGGGCAGTGGTATGTGCTGAACAGCGCTACGAGCACGGTGATATTCCCTGTATTCGGCGCGGCCGAGGACCTGCCGGCTCCGGGCGACTACGATGGTGATGGTAAGGCCGATCTGACGGTTTTCAGGCCGAGTCAGGGGACTTGGTACAGGCAGAATTCGTCCAACGGGACTTTTTTCGGGCTGCAGTTCGGCACTACGGGCGATGCGCCCACGGTCGGCGATTTTGACGGTGACGGAAAGAATGACATCGGCATTTTCAGGCCGTCGATCGGCGACTGGTACCACCTGCGATCATCGGACGGTTCGATCTTTGGTGAGAGATTCGGGCAGACGGGCGACCGCATAGCACCGGCGGATTACGACGGGGACGGAAAGACGGATATCGCGATATTCAGGCCCTCGACGGGACTTTGGGTCGTGAGGAACTCGGCCACGGCGACTTATTCGTACGCGGTATTCGGCTCTGTGAACGATGTTCCGATCTCGGGCGATTACGACGGCGACGGCGAAGCCGACATCGGCGTCTGGCGGCCAGCGAACGGGACTTGGTACATACAACGTAGTTCCAATGCGGAGTTCATCGTGTTCCCGTGGGGGCAGAATGGCGACGTGCCGACGCCGAGTGCCTTCGGCAATTAGGAATTACGAATTACGAATTGCGGCTTCGCCGCCCGATGAGCGGAAAGGCTTTGCCTTTCCGTCAGGGGCTCTTAAAATCTTGAGGCTGTGCCTCCGTCGCGGAACGGAGGCATAGCCTCGGTTTTTTTGTTAAACATTACGGAAAGGCGTAGCCTTTCCGCGCATCGGGCGGCGAAGCCGCGAATGGATCCGCGCGCTCCGAAGTCTTTATCCTTCATCCCTAATCCTTTATCCTTTCGCTATGGAGCCGTTGGCTAGTTTGATCAGGCCGAGGTCGCTGGATGAGTTTGTGGGGCAGGCTCATCTGGTGGGCGAAGGGAAGCCTTTGCGCCTGGCGATCGAGCAGGGGCACGTGTTCTCGTTTGTGCTGTGGGGGCCGCCGGGGACGGGGAAAACCACGCTCGCGAGGATCTATGCGAATGCGATAAACGCTGATTTTTATGAGCTTTCGGCAGTATCAGCGGGAAAGGATGATATCAGGAAGATCGTGGCGGCGGGGCGGAATGCGGCGAGTTTGAACTTATCGGAAGACTCGCAGGCTGGCAGCCTGCGGTCCGACGGGCGGCGGCCGACGGTCCTATTCCTCGACGAAATTCATCGATTCAATAAAGCCCAGCAGGATTTCTTGCTGCCCTTTGTCGAAAGCGGCGAGCTGGTGCTGATCGGGGCGACGACGGAGAATCCGAGTTTTGAGGTGATCTCGGCGTTGCTGTCGCGGATGCGGGTGTTTGTGCTGAATGAGTTGGGTCACGACGAGATGGCGGCGATCATCGACCGGACCGGCAAAAAGCTCGACAAAAAGGCGAAGGAATGGCTGATCGGCATGGCGAACGGCGACGCCCGTCAGGCCATTACGATGATCGAGAACACGTCGGAGCTGTACGACAAGATCACGGTCGACACGCTAAAGGAGACGCTGCAATCGAAATTTCTCCGCTACGACAAACGCGGCGAGGAGCATTACAACGTCATCTCCGCGTTTATCAAATCGATGCGGGCCTCGCGGCCTGACGCCGCGATGTACTATCTCGCCCGCATGCTCGAATCGGGCGAGGACCCTAAATTCATCGCCCGCCGAATGGTCATTTTCGCGTCAGAAGACGTCGGCCTCGCGCAGCCGACGGCGCTCGTCGTCGCTAACGAAGTTTTCCGCGCCGTCGAGACCATCGGACTGCCCGAATGCGTCCTAAACCTCGCCCACGGCGTCGCCTATCTCGCCAACGCCGCTAAAGACCGTTCCACCACAAACGCTATCGGCGAAGCGATGGAAGACGCTAAAAAATTCGGCAACCTGCCCGTCCCGATGAAGATCCGCAACGCCCCGACCCGCCT
>CAZWSK010000286.1:0-2852 GCA_964636445.1 uncultured Chloracidobacterium sp. | reverse complement strand
GAGTCGATTTACTATTCGAGGCGTGCCGCGGCCGCGCCGGGCGATCTCGTGCGAACCTTTCTCGTCTATGTCCACGCCCAGAATTCCCGCCGATCTCGTGCAAATAGTCTGCAGCTCATCAATGCCGTAAAAGTCCAGGTGAAAGATAATTCCAAACCGTCCCCTCAGCGGTGCCGTGATCAATCCCGGCCGCGTGGTCGCCCCGACCAGCGTGAACTTCGGCAACTCCAGAGTCACCGGCCTCGCCGCCGGCCCCTGGCCGATCATTATCGGCAGTACATAATCCTCCATGGCCGGATAAAGGATCTCCTCGATCGCTGGATTGAGCCGATGGATCTCGTCGATAAACAGAACGTCGCCTTCTTCGAGATTCGAAAGGATCGCCGCGAGATCACCGGCCTTTTCGATGATCGGCCCGGCGGTCGACTTGAGATTCGTACCCATCTCATTGGCGACGATATTCGACAGCGTCGTCTTACCGACGCCCGGCGGGCCGGTGAGCAAAATATGATCTAATGCCTCACGCCGCTTGAGCGCAGCCTTCATAAACACACGAAGGTTCTCCTTCACCTTCTGCTGACCGATGTACTCCTCAAGCCGCCCGGGCCGCAGAGTCGCCTCGAACTTCGACTCCTCCGGAGAAAGCTCTTCGTTCCTTATGTTGATGGCGGCGGTAGTCACAAGATAATTCTTAACGCAAAGACGCAAAGGAGCAAAGACGCAAAGAAGAAACAACGGGCAAAAGCTGGACTATGCCTGACGTTCTTTGCGTCTTTGCCTCTTCGCGTCTTTGCGTTGAAAACCTTTAGAACAGCAGCCCCTTGTTCCACAGGGCCAAAACATCCATCGAAAACGCAACCGTGCAATGCAGCACCATCCCGAGCCATATCGTCCCGTTGCGATACGATATCCAGCCGAGAAAAATGCCTGCGATAACAGCTGCGAAGGCTTCGGCCATCGGCTTCTGGAAGTGAATCATTGTATACGGCACAGTCATCGCGAATATCGAGTATGCGCCGAGCGACGGCTTTAGGCTGTGGACCATAAAACCGCGAAAAAAGAATTCGAGGCCGAAGAACTGTAAAAAGTAAACCAACTCCCAGATCAGGAGCGTTGACGATAGGTAAGGTGCCGTGTCATAGACCTGAAGGAACGGATATTTGGCCGAAAACCCGCTTGTCAGAGACATTAAATACGTGAGCGGCAGCATGACGGCAATGCAAACTGCGAGAAGCTTGGCGAAGCCCGGCTCTATGCGATGAGCAAGGCCGATCTCTGTAAGCGGACGCCTTTGGACGAACTTTACTATCGCGGCCGGAACGACGAAATAGAAAAATACCGATACCGTGACCCACCAAATGAGCCCGTACAGATTGTTGCGTGTCGGGCTCGCGGCCTCATCGCCGATGTGCGAGAACGGCGTCGCGGCTAGCAGCTTTTGCAGATACCAGGGATTCTTGAAGTAAGAGATGCAGGTCAGGCCCACGGCGGCATAAATGAACGCGAGCACAGCGCGGCTGTCAAGGCGGCGGAGATCGTCATATATTTGCCGGCCGAGTTGGAGCATTCGGTGATCATGAGTTGCGGAAGCCCGCACGTAGTAAGGGCACCGACTAATTCGCGACGGGTGCCCTTACTGCGTGCGGGCTTCTGCAACTATTTCGCAAGGATCTGAAGGCTTCGCCGCAGGAGCTTCTGCACGCTGATCTCCGTCCCTTCTTTCGCAGCTTGGTTCAGTGCTTTCTCCGCCGAATTCCGCTGATAGCCGAGATTGACCAGAGCGGACAGCGCGTCGTCGAATACCGCGTCCTTAGGCAGCGTCGGCCGCGCGTCGTCCACCGATGAACGCGCATCGCCGGATAGCTCGCCGACCTTATCGCGCAGCTCTATAACCAGCCGCTCGGCTGTCTTTCGCCCGACGCCCGGAATGCCCGTCAGACGCGCGAGATCATCGGTGCGAATGGCCATCACGATGTCATCGGCGCCCATCCCTGAGAGCATCGCGATACCGAGTTTCGCCCCGACGCCCTGGACCGAGATGAGCCGTAAAAAGAGGTCGCGTTCTCGCAGAGTCTTGAAGCCATACAGTTGTATCGCATCCTCTCGGACGTGCGTATAGATACGCAAGGATACGTCAGAGCCCGCCTCGCCAAGCTCGTAAAAGGTCGAGAGCGGTATCGACACTTCGTAACCGACGCCGCTGACGTCGACGATCACGGTGCCGGGCTGTTTTTCGAGCAGCTTGCCTGAGAGATAGGCGATCATTGATTGTGGATTGTAGAGCAATCAGCGCGCGAGGGCAACGAAGAAGCCGGGCGGGGCAACAAACCGAAACAGTTTGGCGCTTTTCCGAGCGCAGGCGTAAGATAGATTTCGGCGGCGCGTGAAACCGATCTTTCGCGGCTGTCGTATTCAAGGGAAGTAAGAGGTTTTAAGATCATGCAGGCAATGGGATGGATCAAGCGGGTGCTGCCTTTTGTGGCGACCTTTGCTGTCGGAGTATTTATCGCGAGCTTTTTTGTCGATATCGGCGCATCGCGCGACAAATGCCGCCGCGGCAAGAAGTTTATGGAAATGCATCGGCTTCGCGCCGAGAATGAGGAACTCCGCAACGAGAACCTGCGGCTTCGCAATCAAATGGAGATAGACGTAGAGCGCCTGATGCCGGCTCACGAGTGGGAAGGCACCGGCCTCGACGGCCTGCCCCATCCGCTGCCGGTGGCTCCGCCGCCTGCGCCTCCGATGCCCGTCGCACCGAAGGCCGCAAAGTAGTTTTTACGACATCAAAGGCCACAGATTAACGCTGCCGCGAGGTATGTGTTAATCTGTGGCTTCCTATTTCAATGGACGAA
>CAZWSK010000285.1:0-2858 GCA_964636445.1 uncultured Chloracidobacterium sp. | reverse complement strand
ACCTTCATGATCGAACCGTTGCCGACGTTGAAGTCCCAGAGGTCGTCGTTGGTGTCGCAAAGTATGAGCTGGTTATTCTCAGTGACAGCCGACCGAATAGCACCGATCGATGTCGTCGCCAGATTGATCGGTGCACCCCAGATGCCGAGAGCTGTAAAGAACGGCCAGATCGTTTTGTTGTAACAGACGGCAATGACCTGAGAGATACCGTCCCAGCCGAGAACACGCATCGAGGCGTCAGTGCAGTTTACAAGATCGTCGGTGACCGGCGTCGCCCAATCGCCCTCGGGCAGACCGTCTTGGCCCATCCTGAGCAGTCCGCGGTTTGCAGGCCACAGGTAGAGCCTTCCGCCCTCGCCAAGACACGCTTGGTTCTGATACTGGATCCCGGTGCCCTCCCAAACGATCTCCATCGACAGCGGTTTTGAGCCGCCCAGATATTGAACGCTGTGAAGGGAATTGCGGCCGAATCGCCAATATAGACCGTCGCCGCGAAGTAATGCCGTCGGCGTGTCATTCGTGAATATCACCGTATCGGGCGAGAAGCTTTCCGGCCGTCCCGGTTCGCTCGGTGCAAGACCGGTACCACGGTTCGTGTTCGACGTGTCGGAAACAGCATCCGCATACGCGCCGTCGACAAACAGTACGTCCTCGAGGGTTCCGGCGAACAGTGCTGCAGGCGGCGGAAAGTCTCGTTTCGGTGCAAACGGCTTATTGACGAGATCTCCGTCGCGCCATTCGATTACGGTGCTGCGTTCTGTGCCCTCTACGCCCTGCGTTAGGACCATCGAGACGCCGGTGGACGTCGTAGGCGGCATCGCGGCAAGGGTTAGCGTATCGGCGGCCGGAACAGCGGTGACGTATGTTGTGAGCGAACACGCAGGCGTTCCGCCGCTGAGAACGACGGTCCAGCCGATATGCTCCGAAGTAAAGCCGCCGGTAGCACTCTCAATGTCTAGCGAAGCTGAGTTCGTCGATACATCCGTCCGGTTGATCTCATCGGTGATCTCGGACTCCATGATCTCGCTGTATTCAAAATGCGAGCCCGTTCGGCCTTCGATCTGTTTTGTGACACCGATGCCCCAGGCGTCCTGACCGTTGGCGTCAGGCAAGGGAAATGCGATAGCGATTGCTTGGTTGGCAGCCGTGACGATGTTCGACACCGGCGATTGATTTGACACCGCACCGGTGGTCGAGCGTATTCGCCAGATAACGACCGAGACCGTTCCGTTGACCTTACCCGTAAATCCCGCCGGCGGATCGATCGCACGAATGACCGGTGCCGACGGCGCTGCAAGTCCGGCCTGCCATGGTCCGCATTCAGCTGAGCCCGTGTACGATCCTGAGCGTTTGATCAGCAGGGAAAGTGTCGCCGAGGCGTTTACGAGCATCGATGCGCCGGCGAGCCTCAAGAGGCCTTTGCCGATGTAAAACAGGGCCGCAAACACGTTCATCGCGTTGCCGTAAGCCGTTCCGTCGGACGTCTGACCGATCGATGCAAAGGTCTCGGCCAGGTTATTCATCACAAAGCCGCCTTTGACAGAGCTCCGCTGCGTCACGCCTTTGAAGGCCTGTGTCTTACCGGCACCGGTGACCATGGCGTTTTCGCTGCCCTTCGCGAGATAGTTGCCGAATCGTTCCTTTGGGGCACTGCTGATATAGCCGCCCTCGCCGGTCCATTCGGATAGCTTTTGGAGTCCTTCTATTTCAGCCACAATAGCCTCCGGCGAGGTAGTTTTTTGTGCTAAAATAGAGACGGCATTCGGGACTGCTGACACAATCCCAAATGCCTAAACACAACTTTCTGATTAGGAGAAAGCTATGCCTGACATCGATTCTAGCATTCCATATCGCCCTTTTCGGTCGCGACATTACAACTTCAAAAATCTGACGGGCCGCCGCTTTGGTAATTGGTTCGTTTTCGGCATCTACGGCAAGGACGGCCATCGGGCAAGTATGTGGCTTTGCCGTTGTTCCTGCGGTCGCTGGTGCGCCCGCAACGGCTCTTCTCTCATGCAGGGGATCAGTTCGTCCTGCAAGCGATGTGTTACCGACAAGAGCCATCCGATTCATGGATATGCTGCCGAAAGAGGACGTGGGGGAAAATTGCCGCCTGAATTGGCGAGTTACTACTCCGCTAAGTCGCGGTGCACAAACCCAAACGCCCAAGCCTGGGCGAACTACGGCGGACGCGGCATTCAATTCCGTTTTACATCGTTTGAACAATTTCTGGCCGAATTGGGACACAAGCCGACACCTCAACACTCGCTGGACCGAATCGACAATGACGGTCATTACGAGCCCGGCAATGTGCGATGGGCAGAACGAAAGGAACAGGGGTTTAACCGCCGTACTACCCAGGCGTTTACCATTGACGGGGAGACCCATACGCTCACGGACTGGTGCGAAAAATACGGTATTGATCGCGGAACCGTAAGTTATCGGCTGAAACAGGGTTGGGGTATCGTTCGTTCTCTTACTCATCCCGTGTCCTAACGAGCGTTCATAAACTTGCATCGGCGGCATACGTCAAGGTTCAATAGGCGTCCATCTTTGCCGACTATCTGATCTACGGTCATGATCGCCGGTGACTCGAATTCGATACCGTTGGCGCGGTCGACCATACGATCGCTTTCACATTCGCAGTTCGCGTCGTCACGTCGCTTGATAGCTTCTCTGATACCGCGATAATGGATCCGTCGCTTTAGGTCGTGGCTAATAGATGCGGCTCGTTTATAGTCGCCCTGCTCCGCCGCCAGCTCGCCGAGGCGATCAAACATCAATGCCATGCGGCGGGTCTTTAGCTGGCTGTCAGGCTGCCGTCTGAGCCACCGCATTTCTTTAAGAAGGTCTTTTTC
>CAZWSK010000284.1:1036-2880 GCA_964636445.1 uncultured Chloracidobacterium sp. | reverse complement strand
CGACCTATCTGAATTCGACCGAGATCCTGGCGTTGCTCGCGGATATGCAGCTCGCTCCGACCGCCAGCGATGTTCTGCTCGGCCGGACACGGCTACGCATCCCAGCCGAAACGTTGAGTGATCCCGTCGTTCTCGGTGCGAATGACACCACCGGCGTCACAAATGCAGTCCTAGACGCAACGGAGTTAATCAAAGGTAAATCGAAGCTCACGCATGCACCAGCATCCGTTGGCACACCGATCGCGGTCGGTGCAAACGATCCGAAATGGCGGGCGATAAGCGAGACCTATTATCTCGAGGCCGACGGGCACTCGCAGGCGGGCGTGAATGCTGCTATCGCGGCAATCGGTGCCACGCCAACAAGGCTTGAGATCACGGAAGCCATTGCCGGAACCGCGAACACGACATTCCCCGCGAACATACTGCCGGTGCTCAGCGGCAATGCCGTGATCAATATGTCTGCGGCTACGACGTGGACGTTTGAGACGCCGCCGGTGGCTCCGCCTCGAGCGACGCCGTATTTTACGGGCGAAGGCAACGTGCTGGTAAAGGGCGGCTATTGCCGCGTCGATCTGTGGACCGGAACGGTGCCAGGGAACACCAACTGGACAACTGCGTTTGAGCAGATACAGGCCAGTCTCGAAGCATCAGGCGGCGGCGTGGTGGAGTTTGTGTCGGTCGGGGTCTGGAAGACTGACAACGCTCTTACCGCGAACGCGGACCGATCGTTTATCACTTTCAAAGGCAGGGGCCGCGGGCTGAACGCCCTGAACGGCACGATCGTCAAGCCGTTTACGGACGGAGACGAGGTAAACCTGATCAAGCTGGAAGACGGCTACAAGAACATCAAGGTCCGCGACATGACCTTTAGCCTTGCCGGAAACACAAACCTCGACTCGCGGGTCATCCGCAATTCAGGCGTTAGCCCAAACAGTGCCTTTGGCCTCGACCTATACGATGTGACGCTGCACGCCTCGACGATGGGGCAGATCTTGGGCGAGACGGAGGACACGGCGGCAGCCGGTGCGTGGGAATCGGTCGGCATCAGCTGGGGCAACACCGAGTTTCAGGTACCGAAGAACGGGCTCGGCTGGCGCGGCGGTTCGATCAATACGACCTACGACGTTGGCAATCCGCGGGTATTCCTAAATGAAGGTGCCGATTTCATTGATGGGGCGTTCGGGTGGTTCCACTGCCGTCTGCGTGATATACGCGGCCCAGGCTCACCGGCTCCGGTGTACGAGGAGAATCGAACGATCTCAATTACGGCCTCGAATGGGTCGACAAATGTTACCGTCACTACCGGCCAGTTGACCAGGAACGACCTCGGCGCGCGGCTGTACAAGGTCGGTAAGATCGACGCCTATATCGAATCGATAGGACAGGACGGCGCGAGCTGCACGATCAGCGCTCCGACAACCGCCGCAATGACGACCGAGGCCGATATCTCGGTACAGTGGGGACACTACTTTAATCGCATCGTCGCTCAGGCGAGCATGACGAATGGCGATAACACGCTGACGCTCAACGCATCAACGCCTGTCGGCAAGCGTTTCACAGCCAATGACGTCAACCGGCGCGTCGAGATACCGGGAAAGATGTACTCGTGGATCGTCTCGGTCACGGACGCATTTAACGCCGAGGTATATCACGCGGCGACGGCGGCGGCTACGAACATCCCTCTGCACGTCTATCAGGACGGCAGGGCGGGAAGCGTTTACCGCATCACCGGCGACCACAACTCCATCATCTTCGATGGCGGAGCGGTGGAAGGGCTGACGTGGGACATCAAGAACGAGGTCCCGACGAACGAGCATCCGTTCTTTATCGCCGGCGGGACGGTA
>CAZWSK010000284.1:0-1026 GCA_964636445.1 uncultured Chloracidobacterium sp. | reverse complement strand
CGCACAGATCGCGTCGTCGATCGAAGATCCTTGTCACCTTGTCTATGAGAACTGCAGCGTTCGCTCAGGCATTGTCAACGATGTTTCAGGCGTGACCGGCAACGTGTCGTTCCGCGGCTGCACGATCCTGGGCGATCACTGCCTGACGGAAGACGACGGTTCGACCGTGATCGTCCTCGACGAATTCGAGCCATTCGGCAAGCGTCACGGCGACACGCAGGTGTACGGGATCGACAGTTGTGTAGAATCCGGCCAGCTTCGCAACCGCTCCTTTGTTCCTCACGAGTTTATCGACACCGACACGAATCCGCTGAGCATGCGGGCGACCGGTACGTTTATCAACTCCGCGATCACACCTGGCGGTCCGCATCGTCCTGTTCTTAGGTGGGGGCGGGCAAACAGTATTACCGGCAAATTCGACCACGGTTACGGGATGTACCGCAACTATGGTGAGGATGCCGGCGTTTCGATGGTCGGTTTTGTCGACGGGATCGATTCAGATTTCTTCCTGTACGGCGGCATGAACGAGATCGCTTCGCTGTCTCAGGCATCGCCGTGGATCGGGACGCGGTTCAAGGACATGCCGGTACTGGCGGAAACCTTTATCGGTAATGTGCAGCCAATGGCGGCGATCGGTGCGAACCAAAACAATTATTCGCTCGGGGACGATCACAGCCTTTTCATAGACCTAGAAACCGATGGCAACGAGCGGACCATCACAGGAATGATGTTCGACACCGTTGGAGCGGGCTATCCATTCCCGGGCCAGTGGCACATCATCAGGCACGTCGGCAGTACCGGGCCTATCGTATTTGCTCATCAATCCTCAAGCTCGGACGACGCCAACCGCATCATCTGCGATCCTGCGGTAGATCTACGGTTACTGCCGGGCGAGATGGCGATACTGACGCGGCTACACATCGCCTACGGGGACACCGGTAACCGGTGGAAACTAACACGATTAAGCCCGCCGACGGGGTATCAGTTATCAAAGAGCGCGAACTATACGCTTGTGCTCGCAGACGG
>CAZWSK010000283.1:2619-2893 GCA_964636445.1 uncultured Chloracidobacterium sp. | reverse complement strand
TCGCCACGATCATCTCTTCAGCAATCCGCCCGGAAAACTGCAACAACGTCGATGACAACTGCAATGGCTGCATCGACGAGGGCTACACCCACTATTGCAACACGCGCACCGACTGCTGCACTGGCAGTCGCGCGACTTGTCTCGCCCAGTACGCCGCCTCCGTCGCGAGCGGCACGCCCGACGTCACCCGCATCCCCTGCGTGACCTCCGCTCAGTCGGCCAACCCCACCCTCGGCCTGTGTCCTAACGCCGGCGAGCAGTGCAATGGCGCCGA
>CAZWSK010000283.1:0-2609 GCA_964636445.1 uncultured Chloracidobacterium sp. | reverse complement strand
ACTGCGACGGACAGACCGACGAGGGCTTTGGCGATCCCGTCTGCTGTCCCGTGCCCGAGACCTGCAACGGCGCCGACGACAACTGCGACGGCATCGTCGACAACGCTTCCGGCTCTTCCGTCCCCTTCTCCCTCCCCGGCTGCTCTCAGTGTGTCCCCTCAGCAGAAATCTGCGACGGCTGTGACAACGACTGTGACGGACAGGTCGATGAGGGGATCGCTGCGGTTCCCTGCGGATTCTCACCCCCAGCAAACTGCGCGGGGGTCCGCTCTTGCCCGGCAGGTGGCTCCGTCGCGACGCCAAACGGATGCTTGCCTGGACATCCAGCTTCCAGGCTCACCACCTGCTCCGCCACCCCCCAGACCGAGGTCTGTGATGGCGTCGACAACGACTGCGACAATCAGATCGACGAAGTCGCACCCACTGCCTGCGATGTCCCCGGACAGCCGGGTCTCAACTACGGACCCAACTCCCAGTGCAAGCGAGGCACCAGGCCCTGCAACGGCACCTGCACCGGATACGTCGGACCCAGCGCCGAGATCTGCGACGGCATCGACAACGACTGCGATGGCAGCGTCGATGAAGGCACCCTGCCTGGCGAAGGCAACGAGTGCGGCACCAACGCCGGCCAGTGCCAGAAGGGCCTGACCGATTGCGTTGGCGGAGTCCTCGTCTGCAACGGGGGCACCCCGCCCGCTCCCGAGGTCTGCAACGGCGTCGACGACGACTGCAACGGCATCACCGACGACGCGCCCCTCATGGACGCGCCCACCAACTCCGCCTGCTGGAACACCAGCCCTTCCGGCTGCACACCGCCTCCCGCCTGCCAGCATCAAGGCCTCGCCTGGTGTCCGCCCCCTGGCGCCACCTGCAAGGCTAACGGCACCCTCACCTCGCCCTGTCAGACCGGCACCCTCGTCTGTGATGGGCTCAACGGATGGGCCTGCACCGGCGGCACCACTCCCTCCGGAGAGGTCTGCGACGGCGCCGACAACGACTGCAACGGCTCCGCCGACGACGCACTCGGCTCGCCCGTAGGAGACACCTGCGGCATCGACGAGGGCGAGTGCGCGACCGGCAGCAACATCTGTGACAACGGCACCCTCAAGTGCCAGGGCGGACAAGGGCCCGTCGCGGAAACCTGCGACGGTAAGGACAACGACTGCGACGGCACCGTCGACAACGGCATTCCCCTAGGAAACGCCTGTAACGCCACCTACGACACCACACTCTATCCCGGTAACCGAGACCAGGGCGAGTGCCGTCCCGGCGTCCTAGCCTGTGACACCCAGGGCTCCGGAACGCTCATCTGCAACGGCGGCGTCGGACCCACTCCCGAAATCTGCGACGGCAAGGACAACGACTGCGACGGGCAAGTCGACGAAGCCGGACCCGCGCCAGACGGCATCGATGGCACCGCAGATCCAAACGACCCGACACGCAAGATCGGAGACGACTGCGGAGTCTCACAAGGTCAGTGCACCTCAGGCAAGCTCGCCTGCGTCCAGGGCTCCGTCGTCTGCTCAGGTGGCGTTGGACCCCAGCCAGAGGTCTGCGACTGCTTGGACAACGACTGCGACGGACGCATCGACGAAGACGCCGAGCCCAACGAGCAAGCCCTCTGCAACCCCGGAAAGACCTGCGTCGAAGCCAGCGCTGGCAACTGCCAGTGCGCCGAGCCGTGTGGCTCCGGCGAATTCAAGTGCCCCACGGGCTCCGACTGCAAGGAAGTCGACCGCTCCGGCACCGACACCACCGCCGGTGACTTCTGTGTCTCGGATCCCTGCGGAGACTGCTCCACCAAGACCACCTTCAACGCCAACGGCTCCCTCGCCTGCGGGCCCGCCGGCACGCCCAACGTCAAGGGCCGCACCGTCCCTGTCTGCGAGTGCAAGGGCCAAGCGGGCTGCCAAGGACCTTGCTACGGCATCACCTGCTTCGCCGGGGAGTGTCGACCCGACACCAACTGTAACTTCTTCGGCTGTGCCGACGGACTCGCCTGCCACAACGGCGCCTGCGTCGATGACCCCTGCGAGCCAAACCCCTGCCAGGCAGGCGAAGTCTGCAAGCCGAACGGCTCCTTCACCGAGGCCACCTGCACCGCATCCTGCGCTGGCGTCACCTGCCAGCCGGGCGAAGTCTGCAAGGGAGGAACCTGCGAGCCCACCGGATGCGCGCAGGACTGCCCCATGGGACAGGTCTGCAAGGGGGACCAGGACGCCGGCTTCGACTGCGCCGACAGCTCCTGCGCAAATCCCTTCTGCGACGACGGCAGCACCTGCGACCCGGTCGATGGCTCCTGCGGCGACGACCCGTGCGCCGGTGTCCTCTGCCCCAGCGGGCAAGAGTGTATCGGCGGCGACTGCTACACCGAGACCGCCGGCACGGGAGGAGCGGGAGGCACCGGCGGCAACGCCAACGGCGGCACTGCAGGCAGCGGCGGCAACGCCGGCACTGCAGGCACCGGCGGCAACGCCGGCACCGCCGGCAACGCCGGCAGCTCCGCTGAGGCGCCCAACGGCGTCTGGGGCCTCGCGACCGGCGGCGGCGGATGCGCTTGTCGCACGGAGCAAGGCGGATCCCGCTAAGGACTGTGGCTCGGGCTGTTG
>CAZWSK010000282.1:0-2908 GCA_964636445.1 uncultured Chloracidobacterium sp. | reverse complement strand
ATGAACGCCATTTTGCGGGTTGACGACAATAATATGTGAGGTGAGAACGCCAAGAAGACAGCGTTCCGCCTTTCGGTGTCCAAAACTCGAAAGGCGTTTTTGTTTTTATGTTGGATGTTTTGGGAGATCTGGAGAGGACGCATTCGTGCGGTGAGCTGCGTATTGACCACGTAGGGCAACGCGTGGTTCTCATGGGCTGGGTGGCGAAAAAGCGTGACTTTGGACCGTTGACGTTTGTCGATCTGCGTGACCGCGAGGGTGTGACGCAGGTGGTGCTTAATGAGGAGAAGACCGCCGACGCGCACGCGAAAGCAAAGAATCTGCGAGGCGAGTTTGTCATTGCCGTCAAGGGCGAGGTTGTCGAGCGTGAGGGCACGCACAACGCGAAGCTCGCGACCGGCGACATCGAGGTGCATGCGGACGAGATCTTGATACTAAACGACGCGAAGGTGCCGCCCTTTCAGCTCGAGGTCGCGGGATCGGAGAACTTGGCAGATGAATCGACTCGGCTGAAGTATCGTTATCTCGACCTGCGCAGGCCGCAACTGCAGCACAATATCCGCACTAGGGCCAAAGCTGTGGCGGCGATTCGTGAGTATTTTGATGATCGCGGGTTTATCGAGATCGAGACACCGATATTGCTCAAATCCACGCCTGAGGGCGCGAGAGACTTTATCGTGCCATCGCGTATTCACACGGGCAAGTTCTTCGCTCTGCCCCAGTCGCCGCAGATCCTGAAACAGATCACGATGATCGCCGGGTTTGATAAGTACTATCAGATCGCCCGCTGCTTTCGCGACGAAGACCTCAGGGCGGACCGGCAGCCTGAATTTACGCAGCTCGACATGGAGATGTCGTTCCCGAACCGCGAGCTCGTCTACGGCGAGATGCAAGGCATGTTCAACCATGTCTTTCGCAAAGTCGCCGATATCGAGCTTCCCGCCGAATGGCCGCGAATGACACATGCCGAGGCGATGCGGCGATTCGGGTCGGACAAGCCGGACCTGAGATTTGCGATGGAATTGATCGATCTGAGCGATGCGTTGCGAGGTACGGATTTTGCTCCTTTTGCGGACACGCTCACAACCGGCGGCGAGGTCAAGTGCATCGTCGTAAAGGGCCGAGCGGACTACTCACGTAAACAGACCGACGAATTGCAGGAATTCGTCAAACGCTATGGCGCCGGGGCGATGGCCTGGATCAAGCTGGGCGACGAGATCACGTCGTCGCTGCTAAAGGTGCTGGGCGAGGCGAAGATCGCGGAACTCGCATCGGTTGCGGGCGCTGAAAAGGGTGATGCCGTTTTGATCGTAGCAGGCAAGAGGTCCGTGGTCGCTGCATCGCTCGGCGCTGTTCGGAATGAGGTCGCACGCCGCGAGGACCTAATCGACCGGGCGTCGTACACGCCGCTGATCGTCACGGAGTTCCCGATGTTCGAGCATGACGAGGAGACGGACCGTTACATGGCCGCGCATCATCCGTTTACGTCACCGATGGACGAGGACCTCGAGCTTTTCAAGACGGCGGTCAACGACGAGAGCCAGCATCACTTGCTCGGCCAGGTGCGGGCGAAAGCCTATGACGCCGTTATCAACGGCTACGAATGCGCAGGCGGGTCGATACGTATTCATCAAAAGGGCATTCAGGATCTCAACTTTAAAGCTTTGGGAATGACGCCTGAGCAGGCTCGTGCTCAGTTCGGGTTCTTTCTTGACGCACTCGAATACGGGACGCCTCCGCACGGCGGATTTGCCGCGGGGATCGAGCGCACATGTATGATCCTGTGCGGTACGGAGAACATCCGCGACGTAATGGCATTCCCGAAAACGGCCTCGGCACAGGATCTGATGATGGACTCGCCGGGTGAGGTTGACGACGGGCAGCTTAAGGAGTTGGGGATAAATATTGGTGCGAACTGATCCGGCGGACCGCAGACGTTCTTTTTTCTGTGAGTGTACAACTATTCACAATTTCGAGTGTATTAGTTGCGATCGCAATCGCAGTTGGAGTTGCCTCTGAAAACCTGATGGCTGGTTACCATGATTGTACGATGCTGCATACGGTAGGCGCCACAGACGGTCTTACCTGCGCGTCAGACATAAGAATGCTGCTTCAGGTGGTGTTAAGGTACGCCGCATTAATCTTAGGGTTTAGTGCATTTCTGATTCCGATTTTTATAGTTTGGAGAAGACACAAATTGGAGAACCATGAGATTCAATCAATCAAGATTCCATGAACTCTCCACTGTAGAATGTCGTAAAATCAAGCTGTAATGGCGTCAAAGTACGACACAAATCCGCTCGATCCTGAGTTCCCCGACAAGGTCGGGGCGACGCAGGTACTTGGGCAGTCAAGCGCCGAGACGCGGCATTTTCCGCCGCCTGCGCCGACTGAGGAGCAGACGCGGAAGTTCGATGTGGCCGACGTGCCGTATTCTCCGCCGTTTGATGGGCAGAATGTTCCAGCGACTCATCGGCCCGGGCCTATTGAGGCGTCCGCTCGAAAGGTCGACAAGGTCGGTTTGCCCGAGAATGTGCTTACCGCCGCTCCTTACATTCCTTGGTATATCGGCCTGATCGCCGGTTTACTCATCTTATTTCTCGTGCCCCGCAGCGAGGCAAAGGTTCGGTTTCATGCGGCGCAGGGCCTCGCGGCACACATCGGCATTCTCATCGTTACGACGATCCTCGGCGTGGTCGGCCAGGCAACTGACCTTGCGAATCTGGGGAATTTTATCTTCACGCTAGTGACGTCGATAATGCTCGTGGTCTTTGCGATAAAGGCATGGCAAGGCAAGCCGGTGCATATTGAGTCGGTCGATGATCTGACCAATTGGCTGGAGGAAAAGATCAGCCCCAGAACATGATCACGCCTGGGCGGGATCGTCGCGTCTCAGTTTTAGCAAACC
>CAZWSK010000281.1:0-2932 GCA_964636445.1 uncultured Chloracidobacterium sp. | reverse complement strand
CGATTACGGATTTCATCCCCCGACGGTGTATTTCCCGCTCGTCGTCGAGGGCGCGATGCTGATCGAGCCGACGGAATCTGTCGGCCGCGCCGATCTCGATGCGTTTTGCGAGGCGATGGTCGACATCGACCGCGAATCTCAGGAATCACCAGAGCTCGTGACCGCCGCGCCGCATTCGACCCGCATCGGTAGACTCGACGAGGCCGCTGCCGCGCGCAAACCTGTGCTAAGATGGCGGGAAAATATGGACTCGGCCGCATCGGCCGCTTAGGAGCGATACCAGTGTTATGAACGTTCGTTTTCTCTTATTGCTGATCGTTGTTTGTTCGGCAGTCACCCTTTCTGCCTGCTCGTCCTGTTCGCCGGCCCCGCCGGCTGCCAACAATTCCGTGGCTCAGAACGTTAACACGAGCGCCCTTCCGCCGGGCGTGACGCCGGCGAACGACGGCCGGCCTGTATCGAGAGTTGTCCCGCAGGACGGGCCTAACCCGGTCGTGGCCATGGACGGTAACGACGCCGGACCGGTGAGGATCACTTTTAGGCAGGGCGAGAATTCCGCAACGGTCGCCGGCAAGGTCGCAAACGCCGAACGTCGTGACCACGTGGTTTCAGGCTCGAGCGGCCAGACGATGACGGTGAGCATCACCTCCAACGACAACAACGCCGCCTTTTGGATCCAGCACCATCAGGGAAAAGAACTCGACCGTGCAAAGCCGGCTGACAACGCCCGAAGCTGGAGCGGCAAGCTCGACGTCAGCGGTGACTATTTCATCATAGTGAAAGGTGCTAAGGGTCCTGCCGACTACCAACTGACCGTCACAATGAAGTGACGCAGCAGATATGATCAAAAGACTTCTGGCCGCTGTTGTAATTCTCGTTGTCATCGTCGTGGCTTCGATAGCCGTACTTAGCTTTGTAGCCCCGACGGATTTCCGTGTACAGCGTGAAGTTACAATAAATAAACAGCGAGGCGAGATCTACTCGTACGTAAAATACCTCAAGAACCAGAACGAATGGGGCCCGTGGTTCAAACGCGAGCCCACGATGGAGCAGCACTTCCGCGGGACCGACGGCTCCGTTGGCTTCGTATCGCACTGGAATGGCAAGAGCGACGATGTCGGCGAAGGCGAGCAAGAGATCAAAGCGCTGGTCGAGAATGAACGAATGGACACCGAGGTGCGGTTCAAGCGCCCTGTGGAATCGACTGCTAACGGTACGATGTCGTTCGAAGAGGCCGGCGAGGCTCAGACAACGGTGAAGTGGGCATTATCGGGCTCGATGCCCAGACCCTTCAACATATTCATGCTCGCCATGGATATCGACAAAGAGCTAGGCAAGGACCTGGACGAGGGCCTGTCATCCCTAAAGACTATAATGGAAAAGAACTAGACGCTTTCCTCACTATTTGAGACAGGCCGGGGCGAATGCTCCGGCCTTTCGCGATTTTCAGGCATTGCTTCACGAAGCTCGTCGGATATATAATCCCGCCCAAAAGCATTATCGGATCGTTGCGGGGTGTGATTCAAATCACACCGTGCGAACCCGTTTCGGGTGAGAATTAAGGATAGAAGCGAATAGAGGAGGAATATGACGATGAGAATTGCGGTTTCGCTTATGACCTTGCTGCTTGCCACAGTAACGATCTCGGCAGCGGCGCTGCCGGAGCCTACGCCGGAGACCGGAGTATTCAGTGGTTACAAGGATGTGACGATAGGCATGCCTGCTGCGGAGGTCCGGGAAAAGCTCGGCTCGCCTAAGGAGAAGTCGGACACGGTCGATCTTTACATATTTTCTGATGACGAATCTGCTCAGTTTTACTATCAGGAGGGTAAGGTGACCGCGATCATGATCACGTATGCGGGTGACCTGAACAAGGCTCCAACACCAAAAGCAGTGTTCGGTGAGGACGCGGAGGCGAACGCGGAGGGCGGAATATTCAAGATGGTCCGCTACCCAAAGGCAGGCTTTTGGATCTCGTACAATCGGACGACCGGTGACGACGCTATCGTCACGATCGCGATGCAGAAGATCTGACCGGCGACGCGGCCCGGGTTGTTTCACCGGCCCGTATCTTATAGAATTCATTCCAGTTACTCACATTAGAAGCGCTGGCGTGCAGGTAAACGTATGACCACTATCGGGATCCCCAAAGAGATCCATCCCGGCGAAAGACGTGTCGCCGCGACACCGCAAACCGTACTCAAATTAAAGAAACTCGGCTTTGACGTTGCCGTCGAATCCCACGCCGGCCACGGCATCAACACGATCGACAGCGAGTACCGGGAGGCCGGTGCCACCGTCATCGAGGGCACAAAAGAGCTTTGGGCAGCCTCTGACGTGATCATGAAGGTCCGGCCGCCTGAGGAGAACAAGGAACTCGGCAAGCACGAGGCCGACCTGATGAAAGAGGGCGGCTGGCTGCTCGGATTTGTCTGGCCCGCCCAGAACAAAGAGATCCTCGACCGCCTCGCCAAACGAAAAGCGACCGTCTTCGGCATGGACTGCGTCCCGCGCATCACGCGTGCTCAGAAGATGGACACGCTCTCGGCGATGGCGAACATCGCGGGCTATCGAGCTGTTATCGAGGCCGCCAATCATTTCCCGCGATTCTTCACAGGTCAGATCACCGCGGCCGGCAAGATCGATCCGGCAAAGGTGCTCGTCATCGGCGCGGGCGTCGCAGGGCTGTCGGCGATCGGCGCGGCAAAAGGTTTGGGCGCGATCGTGCGGGCATTTGACCCGCGTTCGGCTACGAAAGACCAGGTCGCATCGATGGGCGCGGAATTCCTCGAACTCGACATCAAGGAAGAGGGCGAGGGCAAAGGCGGTTACGCCAAGCAAATGTCGGACGACTTTCTCAAAGCCGAGATGGCCCTCTTTGCCAAGCAGGCGATGGAGGTCGACATCATAATAACGACCGCGCTGATCCCCG
>CAZWSK010000280.1:0-2945 GCA_964636445.1 uncultured Chloracidobacterium sp. | reverse complement strand
TGATCGGCGGGCTGGCAGTATTGCTGGCCGCACTCGGCGCTCTGCAATATCGTTGGCTGACGAAGATCAGTGCGGCGGATGGCGAGAAAGAGAAAGTACGCGTGCGCGAGCAGGCCGAGAGGTTTGCGTCCGATTTTAACCGCGAGATACAGGGCGCGTATTTTAATTTTCAAGCCGACGCGGCCGTTTGGAAGAACCGAGATTGGGCCGAGTTCAACGAGCGGTACGATTTTTGGCGAGAAAAGGCGGCGTATCCGGAACTGGTAAGCGAGATCTATTTTTTGCCTTCGGCGACGGAGGATGCAGTACTGCGTTATGACCGCGAGCGGCGCGAGTTTGCAGCGGCCGGCGAAGATGCGGACCTGGAATCGCTTCGCGCAAAAGCCCGCGACAATTCTGCGTTTCAGCCTGTCGATACGGCGTCGATGACGCTGCTGCTTCCGATCCACGAGATGAAAGAGCGCTCGGGCGAGATCGTGCTGCGACGTAGCGTTTCGAGTGAGCTGCCCAAGCCCACGGGTATCAAATTGCCGGACCGCTACGCCCTTTTGGCGATCAAGCTTGACCCGACGGTCGTAAAGGAACGTCTGCTGACAGATCTTGCGTCGAAGCACTTTGACACCAGCGAGCTGCGATTTGCCGTGACCGACAAGGCCGGCGAGGCTGTGACCGGAGGCATTAACGGCGAGCACACTGACGCGACGGCTTCGTTGTTTGACCTCTCGCCGGAGCGGTTCATGTTCTTTGGGAACAAGGAACTGCTGACGGCGATCGGCGGTGAAAAGAAGACGGACGTGATGATCAACTCGCACGTCGAGAGCCGAAGCCTTAACCGCGTGATCGCGACGCCCCAGGGCACGAACAGTACCGTAAAGGTCGAGATTAAGAAGGACGCGATGCCGAGGACTCAAGTCTTTACGGCGACAACCGCGCCCGGCTCTCCGGCCGGGGCATGGACGCTCAGCGTGCAGCATGTCGCGGGTTCTGTCGACGAATACATCGCGGGTACGTTGAGGCGAAATCTGGCGATCGGATTTAGCATATTGCTGCTGCTCGCCGGGGCTATCGCCGCGATCATTATCTCGTCGATGCGGGCTAAGGCGTTTGCGCAGCGGCAGGTCGATTTTGTTTCGAGCGTGTCGCATGAGTTTAGGACGCCGCTCGCGGTGATCTCATCGGCAGGCGAAAATCTGGCCGACGGGGTCGCAAAGGACGAATCGCAGGTTGCTCGGTACGGCTATCTGATCAAAGGCGAGGGCCGGAAGCTGTCGGCAATGGTCGAGCAGATACTCGATTTTGCGGGAGCGAATTCGGGGAAACGGAGATTTAATTTTACGGCAGTGAACGTATCTGAGATCGTCGATTCGGCGCTTGACGAGTGCCGGCCGTTGATCGAGGACAAAGGATTTGAGGTGGAGACAGACGTTGCCGCCGGCCTGCCCGAAATGAACGCCGACCAGGCCGCGTTGAGCCAGGCGATACAGAATCTTGTTCAGAATTCGATCAAGTATAGCAATGGCTCGCGGTGGCTGAGGGTCGCGGCATCGAACGGCGACGGGAAGGTCAAGATCACGGTCGAGGACCGCGGGCTGGGCATTTCGAAAAGCGACATGAAACAGATTTTCGAGCCGTTCTATCGGTCGCGTGAAGTGGTGGACGCGCAGATCCATGGAAACGGCTTGGGCCTGTCGCTCGTAAAACAGATAGTCGAAGCTCATCACGGTGCCGTTCGGGTGGAGAGCGAAGTCGGAAAGGGCAGTCGATTCACACTGGAGTTGCCGCTCTAGTTTTCCGGTATGGCAATCTTTGTCGGTATTTTAGTAGGTATCCTAGTCTGGGCTTTTTTCTTCAGAGTCCTTTTCGAGGGCCTCGATGATTTTACCGAGAAGTTTGTCGGGTTTTTGAAGTTGCTGCCGCTTTCTATAATTCTCGATTATTCCTTTGATTATTCGTTGCGAATTCCGCTTTGGCTCGTGAGCGGTGTTGTTGCCGGGTTTTCGACCTTTGGATTGCTGCATTAGAACGCTGGAATGAAGATCCTTCTCGTAGAAGACGAAAAAGGCCTGGTCGTCACGCTCACGGACCGGTTAGAGAGCGAGGGTTTTGAGGTCCTGTCTGCGGTGGACGGGAAGACGGGATTCGAGTTGGCATGCAGCGAGCAATTCGACCTGATCATCCTCGACGTGATGCTGCCGAAGAAGAACGGCTACGACATCGCACGCGACCTGCGGCAAAAGGGGATTCAAACGCCCATCCTGATGCTCACGGCGAAGGGCGAAACTATAGACAAGGTGCTGGGCCTGAAGCTCGGTGCGGACGATTATCTCACCAAACCGTTCGAAGTAATGGAGCTACTCGCACGAGTTGAGGCATTGCTGCGACGTTCTCCGAGTCAGCCTGAGGCCACATCGAATGGTGCTTTTCGTTTTGGCGATATTGGCGTCGATTTCAAACGGGCCGAGGTGACACGTGCATCGCGACCCGTTGACCTGTCGGCGATGGAATTTCGCCTCCTACAGTTCTTCATCGAGAACCGCGGCACTGTCCACTTACGCGACGAACTACTAGACGCCGTCTGGGGCTACGACGCGATGCCCACGACGCGCACGGTCGACGTACATATCGCCTGGCTCCGGCAGAAGCTCGAAGAGAATCCAAAGTACCCGCAATACATTCAGACGGTTCACGGGATGGGCTATAAATTTGTCGTCTGATCCGCGAGCACCTTCTGAAATCTCTCAGCGTCCTGCTTCATGGTGATGTTGTTAAAGAAAACGTAGCCAAGCCTGTTACGCGGAACGATCGTGGCGAGCTCATACAATTCTTCTTCTTCAAACGTGTATCGCCAACGCGGCCGGCCGTGGAGGCGGTAGTAGCAGCGGTCGGGCGGGACGGTGGGGCGTTCAAAAGGATTCACGCAGTGCCAGAGATCGAGTTCGTTGCAC
>CAZWSK010000279.1:1872-2970 GCA_964636445.1 uncultured Chloracidobacterium sp. | reverse complement strand
AGCGGTTCGCTCGAAAGGCGGAACACCTCGACGGGCCAATTCCCCGCGGCACCGACCACCGCGGCGAGCATAAGTGAAGCGCAAGACAAAACTCGTCTTAAATTCATAGGAAATATACTAAACCATTCGTCCCGTTTCCGATGGGTGTCCCGCTAGTGTCCCACGACCGCGTGAGACAGGATAACTGTTGTAATATAAGCGTTTATCGAACGTTTCATCGAGTGTCCCGCCACTTTTAGAAAAAAAATTCCATCTTGTCGTGTCCCGCGGGTGTCCCGCCCGGTGTCCCGCACCCCGCGTGGGACAGCTATCTATTGCATCGAGAGCTAGTTAGCGGCGATCTTTCGCCCTGTCCCGCTGTTTTTGAGAAAAAATTTGTGCACGTCCGTTTCGTCTTGTTTCAGTCCTGTTTCGCACCCGCGTGGAACACCGTAACCCGTTGTGACGTCGAGGGTTACAGCCGAAATCGGAGCTTGTTTCACCGGTTTCGCGCAAAAAAGCATTTGCGCACCGCACGGTGGGACACTCCGCGTTGCAGAAGCCCGCACGAAGTAAGTGGCACCCGACCGTCTCCTCCGAGCAGGTGATCAGCGCGGGCCCACAAGCGGTCGTCATCGAGAGGGTGCCCTTACTTCGTGCGGGCTTCTGCAACGATCTGATCTTGTTCCACGCGGTTCCCTTTGTTCCAGGCTTGTTTCAGGACGGGTGGAACACCGTAACAAAACGACGGTTGCATCCGCGATCGGGCCTTGTTCCATATGTTTCGCGCAAAAACGTGTTCAGTTCGACACTTCTTGCAAGATTGTCAAACAGCGATGTTGCAAACATAGCACAACTATGCAGATGTGTCAAGAAAAATCAGTTTCCCGGGGTGTGGTTTGATCGAGTTTCCAAAGCATTAAACACCAGCGGAAACGTCGCCCACGACTGCCCTCTATGCTGGGGGCGGAAGGCGAAGAGGGTGATCTTGCCGCGGCCGTATTTTGTTTCGGCGAGGGCGGAGCGGCCGTTTAGGCGAGATTCGCCTAGCATCCAGCCTGAGAGCAGTGAGTCCTCCAGTGCGTAGGCGGCGACGGTCCGGACGTTGAGATGGTCAAG
>CAZWSK010000279.1:0-1772 GCA_964636445.1 uncultured Chloracidobacterium sp. | reverse complement strand
CGAGCCGTCCTGCCCGAACATCCGCGTCAGAGACCGAACGAAACGGTATCTGAAACGTATCGAACACAAATCGCGTCCAGCCCTCGTCCATTGAACCCGTATAGCCGCGATAGATGCCCACGCGGAGGTCTGACCGCAGCGGATTTGGCATTTTCGCGAATGGAGCGGCCGACGGCGGCAGATTCAGCACGTCGCGGGCCTGGTTGATATCGGCGACAGGTTTGAGGGTCTTGCGGTATTTCTCCAGTTCCTTAAATTGCCACGCCGAGTGCGTTTCGATGCCCATCTGCAGCGGCAGCGTCCAGCCGGCGACGTCGTAGGGCGGCTCGGCCTCGCCGTTCGGTAGTCGGCGGTCGGTATAGACCTGACGCTCGAAGAGGCTGAGGATGTTGTTCTTTTGCGGCTGATTTACGAATACGAGAAAGCTCCCGAGCGGCATCTCGTGAAAATCCTCTTCGGGCGTGAACTTCATCCATAGCTCATGCGTCATCTCGTGGACCTCGACGCCTTGCCACATCAGGATCTCCAGGAATCGCGATATCGTCTCGGCGTTCGGCTGGCCGGCGGGGATTATGAAGGCTTTTGGTTCACTGGGTAACTCAGCCAGGTTGTCGCGGCCGCGCTCGTAGAAAGTTTTTAAGTATCGCTCACGATATTTGGCCGCCATCTGCAACAGGCTGCGAGACGCGGTCATTTCCATCTCGGCGATGTCTGACGGACGCCACGTGCCGCCTTGCCACGGGTCGGGGTGATTTGTCGTGGCATCGAGCGGCGAAGCGAGGCCGCGGGTGCCGCGATTTCGTTTGAGGTCGTCGAGCGTGACGGTCACGGGCGACATCAGGTTTGCGCTCGCTGCCTCGGACAGGATGCCGATCGAGTTGTGATAATACGGCGCCGAGCGAAAGCCGCCGTGCCACCACGTGTCGAAGGTCGAATTTGTCGCCACTCCCGCTTGTTTTTTTGCCTGCAGATCGGCTGCCATCTTGTAGCCGATCACTCCGACGTCGCGAAGTATGGATGGAGCGATACGCGGATTCGGCGGGTCGTAAAATGGCGGTATCACCAACCGCGGGCCGGTCTGGCCCATTTGATGAATGTCGTACACGACCTGCGGGAACCACTCCTGCCAGAAAAGCTTGGTGATCGCCTGTGTCTCGACGAGATTGAGCATGAACCAGTCGCGGTTGTTGTCGTGGCCGGCGTAATGGTGATAAAGCTCGGGTGGTGCGGTGCCCTCGCTTTTTGTGCCGAGTGTTTTGCGGTACCAGTCGGCGACGATGTCTATGCCGTCGGGATTCGGCGAAGGTATCAGCAGCAGGACGGTGTTATTGAGTATTTCAAGCGTGTCGGCATCTTTCGCGGTCACAAGGTCGAAAGCCAGGTTCATCGACATCTGTGACGCGACGATCTCGGTCGAGTGGATGGAGCACGAGATCGAGACGATCGTCTTGCCGTTCTTTAATAGAACGGGCAGTTCAGTCTCACTGACTGTCCGCGGATCGGCAAGTTTGGCGGAGATACGGCGAAGGTTCTCGAGGTTTTTGATGTTCTCGGAGGACGAAATAAAGGCGACGATGAGCGGCTTGTCCTTTGTCGACTTACCTATCACTTTGACCGTGACGCGGTCGCTGGCGCGGTCGAGTTTGGTGAAATAATCAGTTATCTGCCGCCAGTCGGCGATCGTCCTGTCGGTCGTCGGCTGGAAGCCGAGCACCGACCGCGGCGAGGGCACCTGAGCGACAATCGCGGCCGAAAACAGTAGAATCGATGCA
>CAZWSK010000278.1:0-2989 GCA_964636445.1 uncultured Chloracidobacterium sp. | reverse complement strand
ACAGCACCTCGAAATATGCGCCTTTCATATTGAGGCTTTCCTTAGAGCCAGCCCGAAGTATGAATACGCCCGTGAGGTTGATCGCCAATCCGATCGCCGCAATTACGAGCATCGTTCCGCTCTGAACCTCTGGCGGTTTGCGAAACCGTTCGTATGCCTCGTAGAGGATGTAAAGGGAAATGCCGATCAACACTACGGCGTTAGTCAACGCCGCGAGGATTTCGACACGGTAATACCCATAGGTTCGTTCCGGCGTTGCAGGGCGCTCAGCAAATTTGATCGCCATCAGTGCCAAGACGAGTCCTCCTACGTCCGTAAGCATGTGCCCTGCATCCGCGAGAAGCGCGAGGCTGTTGGTGACCAAGCCACCGATAACTTCGGCGAGCAAGTAGGTGGTCGTAAACGCAAGAACGATCTTTAGCCGGCCCTTGTTTTTGCCGGAGCCGGATATTTCATGAGTATGGCTATGTCCCATTACTGTTAACTCTGCGTCTCCAGATTCTCGGGATCGTCGTCGGATTCGTTCTCTTTCGGCGGCCCGAAATGCTTTGCCATATCGTCTTCATCGATAATATGGATTCCGTGAAACTCTTCACTCGAGGTCTCGGCGACAGGCGCTCGAAGCGACTGGTCGTCCGGCTCCCCTTCATTCGCCACGCTGAACTCTTTTCTCCGCGTCATCTAGACTAGATTAGTTCGCATTCTCCTCGTCAATCAGCCGCCGCAGGGCACTCTCACTAACTTGCATGAGTTTTCGGCCATTTACAAAGAATGTCGGGGTCTGACGAACGCCAAGGGCCTGCCCGTCGCTCTTATCGCGATCGATCTTTGCTCTAAAGCGGTTGTCCCGTACTGCCGCGTTTGCCTTCGCCAGGTCGAGACCCAGTTCCTCTGCATATTTTTGAAACAGAACATTGATATTAGGCGATTCCGACGGCGCGCCGGCACCGTGTTTCTCACCCCATTCGCCTTGTTTTTGAAAAAGAAGTTCCTGTGCCTGCCAATACTTACCTTGCTCGCCGGCAGCCTCCGTAAAGGATGCGGCTGAAAGCGAGTTTTGGTGAAGCGGCATATATCTTGTGACAAGCCTTATTCTCCCTTCGTAATCCTTGAGGATTTTCTTCACGATCGGATGAAAGGCCGCACAAGCCTCACACTCAGGATCGTAGAATTCTACGAGTGTCACCTTTGCATCGGCAGGCCCCAACATCGGGCTATCAGGTCGGACCAGCAATTCGGCTGATGCTGTAGTGGAGGAATTGCTCGTGGCATTCGTCGGTCGGACCGGGCTTTGTTCCGAACGGTTGTAGAGGAGGGCACCGATCCCTACCAGGATCAAAACAACTAGCCCGATCGCCCCGAGATTCCGTATTTGATTTTTCATAAGTTCATTCTCCCTTCGGTGAGTAGATCAATAGACAGAAAGTAATGATCAGAAACGCTACGAGGCCCATCAGCGGTATGGTCAAAAAGCCGAGTAATTCAAGCTGCACCGCGTTGCACGGGACGCCCTCCGTACAGGGCGTAATGCTTACTGAGATCGCCCCGTAGTAGAGCAGGTTGTGATAGATCGAGATCGCGAGGCCGATAATGCTGAAGGGTAAAGCGTAGATTTTTACCCGCCTGTCGCCTAGTACAACACCGAGAGCTATGATTATGACCAACGGATACATCGCGATTCGTTGATACCAGCACAGCACGCACGGAGCAAACTCCATGACCTCGCTGAAAAAGAGGCTTCCCGCCATCGACGTCAGGGCAACCGTCCAGGCTAAATAGAGTAGAGCGATAGATCGGTGTATTTTTATCGTCATCTGCACATGTTATTTCGCTCGGCGCTAGTATCTAAGCTTCCTGCTAGCTCTCTTCTTTTCCCGTTTCAACTGGCCGCGCCGCACAAATCTGCGAACCTTCTTCTGCGACGGATGGGTTCTGATCTGACGTGCCTCCAAATACAGAATGAGCCGCACCAAGCCAAATAGCAGGGCCCAGCCAATTACGACAATAGTTCCGAGTTGTAAAAGGCTTATCGACTTCATCTAGGCGGCAATCAGATCATTACCAAATCCTCAATATTCGTTACCACTATCAATCCGTCGCCCTTCTTTCCTGTGTGGGCGTGTTTCCTGATGGCAGCGATGACGGATGTTGCCATCTCGTCCTCGCAAGCGATCTCCAGACGTTTATTCACGCGAAACGGATTGATTGCGTCGTCCGCTGTCCTCATACGCTGGCCAAACCCTTCGCTGTCAACTACGGTCATCCCCGGGAAGCCTTCGAGCTCTTCGAGGGCGGCCACGATCTCGTCCATTTTGAAAGGCCGGACGACGGCTACGATCAGTTTCATATCTCAGTCCTCCGTAAATTCACCTTCGACGTCCTGTTCGATCCAAGCATACAGTGTTGGCAATATTAGCAATGTAAGAAGCGTCGATGTAATAAGGCCACCTATAACGACAGTCGCAAGCGGCCGCTGTACCTCGGCGCCCGCGCTCGTGGCGATCGCCATGGGGATAAAACCCAGGCTTGCAACAAGGGCAGTCATGAGCACGGGCCTTAACCGCGTTTCGGCGCCCTCGCGAACTGCGTCGAGAACGGGTTTTCCTTCGTCGCGTAAATGATTTATGAAGCTAACCATCACCACGCCGTTGAGGACCGCAACTCCGAACAGTGCGATAAATCCAACGCCCGCGGAAATCGAGAAGGGCATCCCCCGGACGGCCAAAGCAACGACACCGCCCACGATCGCGAAAGGAATTCCGGTATAGATGATCAAAGACTGCTTTGCCGAACCAAACGTGGAGAACAGCATCACGAAGATAAGAAAAAGGGCGATCGGAACGACGATCATAAGACGTCCCGTTGCACGTTCAAGATTCTCGAACGTGCCGCCCCACTGCAGATAGTAACCCGGCGGAAGCTGGATCTGGCTTCCGATCTTTTGTTTTGCCTCATCGACAAAGCTTTTGATATCTCGGTCGAGGCCGTT
>CAZWSK010000277.1:0-3005 GCA_964636445.1 uncultured Chloracidobacterium sp. | reverse complement strand
ACCCGGAACACGGCGGCGATATCACGTGGAACTTTAATAAGTTTCTGCTCGACAGGAACGCCAAGGTCGTAGCTCGATTTGCAACAAAGGAATTGCCCGAGAGCGACACCGTCGCCGCGGCGATAGAGAAACATTTATAAGCGAAACGGTTCGCGCAGCAGGATTTTGTATTCGGAGCCAGACGGCGAGAGCCTGCTTTCGATAAGGACGAGTTCGTTGACAATGAATGCGCTCGGGCCGAATGAGTTAGCTTTATGCCGCTCGATGAGTTCCCTCGCTTCGCTTGCCTGCTTGATCCTCGCGATCGTGATGTGCGGGTGAAAGCGGCCGGTATTGCCGAGCTGCTCAACGATCGAGCTAACGGTTGCCGACGCCGGGGGATCGACACCAAGCCATAGGACCGTCGGCCCGCGGCGATTCGCAAAGGCACCTGTGCCGGTGACTGCTAATTCAAAAGGCGCGTGGCTGGCGGCCGCTATTTTCAGCATACTCACGACGCAATTCATCGCAATACGCCGCAACTTCACCTCGCACCGAAGCGTTTAATTCAATAGCGGCAAAGACGCGTCTCGTACTCATCTGATTGCCTAGATTTTCGCCCGTTGTTAGACTTTCCACAAATGTCGCGTGTTCTCACATTTTTGTTCCTCGCCGCCGTCCTCGTCATCATTCTCGTGTGCGGCATTTCGTACTGGGCATATTCCGCCGTCAATTCGCCGCATCAGCACGATAAGTCCGCGGTTTACATCAAGATAGAAAAAGGCTCGACACCGGCTGAGATACTTGCGAAGCTCGCCAGCGAAGGCGTGATCTCGAACGCATCGGCCGCGAGTCTTTATCTACGCGTTTTTGGCGATTCCAGCAAGCTGCAGGCCGGCGAATATCAATTCTCTTCGCCGATATCGACGCTGCAGGTTTTGAAGCTGCTCGAAAAGGGTCAGGACCTTACGATCAAGCTCACGATTCCCGAGGGCTTTACGAGATTTGATATTGCGAAGCGCATTGCCGAAAGGTTCCCGCAAAATCCTCCGGTCGACGACAAGGCCATCCTCACATTGATGGACGACACGACGCTCATCAAAGACATCTCGCCGACCGCGCCGAACCTCGAGGGTTATATGTACCCGACGACGTATAACTTTAACCGGGACGCAAAGCCGCAGGACATCATCAAGGCGATGGTCGAGCAGTTTCGCAAGTTCTGGAAGCCGGAATGGACACAGCAAGCGGCGTCCATCGGACGCACGCCGCAAGAGATCGTAACCATCGCTTCGCTGATCGAGACCGAGACCGGCGTCGAGGCAGAGCGGCCGATAGTCGCGGGGATCATTAATAATCGCCTCGCCCGCAACACTCCGCTCGGCATCGACCAGACCAATGTCTATATCGCCAAAATGCGCGGCAAATGGGACGGCACCATCCATAAAAGCGACCTCGAGGTCGATTCGCCCTATAACACGCGTATCAAGACCGGCCTGCCGCCCGGCCCGATCTCATCCGTCACAGAAAGCTCGATCCGCGCCGCCCTGAACCCGCAGCCGAACGATTATCTCTTCTACGTCCGCAACGTCGACGCCAACGACGGCTCGCATTGGTTCTATTCTTCGGCCGCGGAATTCGAGAAAGGCAAGGCCAAGTATCAGCAGTGGCTCGAGAAGGAGCGGCAGGAAAAACGCGCGAATAGTAACGCCAATCAATGATCAAGCTCCTAGCCCTAGACCTCGACGGCACAACGCTCACCTCCGGGGGTGACATCTCGGTGGCTAACCGAGACGCGATACGGGCTGCTGAGGCTGCGGGCGTTCTTGTGACAATTGCTACAGGACGGCGATTTCGCGATGCTCGGCCTGTTGGCCTTGATCTCGGCCTGAATGCTCCGTTGATCACTCACAACGGCGGGCTCTTGAAGTATGCCGACTCGCTCGAGACGGTGCATTACGAACTGCTCTCGGCTGAGACAAGCCAGGCGGTTGTCCGTGCCGGGAAAAGCCTCGGCGGCGACGCTCTGGTAAGCACCGATCCGCACGGAAAGGGCCTGCTGCTGTACGATCGGATCTCTGATGACAACGTGCCGCTGCAGAAGTATGTCGCCTGGGCCACGCGGCTGCATGGCGATGACGCCGAGAGGTCGGTCTCGCACGTCGAGGCACTTGAGAAGGTCATCGACGAGCATGAGGTCGTGCACATCTCGTTCTCCGGCAATTGCGCATCGATGCTGGCGCTTGAGAATGAACTGAAGCGTGAGTTGGGCTCGACCGTAAACCTGCTCGCCACGATCTATCCGCGGTTGGACTTTACGCTTATCGATATTTTGCCGCCCAATGCCTCGAAAGGGCACGGTGCGGCAAATCTTGCCGAGATCGAGGGACTAAAGCCGGACGAGGTGATGGCGATCGGTGATAATTTTAACGATCTCGAGATGCTCGAGTACGCGGGGACGCCCGTCGTAATGGGAAACGCCGACCCTAAGTTGCTCGAACGGGGCGAATTTTATACAACATTAAGTAACGACGAGGGCGGCGTAGCCGCCGCCATAGAACGATTTATCTTGAATCAGGAGAACAATTAGTGGCAAACAAGATCGCCGTCATTGAGACCAATCACGGCACTATCAAATTCGAGCTTTTAGAACAGGACGCACCGAAAACGACCGAGAACTTTAGGCTCCTGGCCGAGAAGAACTATTACGACGGCGTTATTTTTCACCGCGTTATACCGAACTTTATGATCCAGGGCGGCGACCCGCTTGGCGAAGGCTATGGCGGCGAATCCGCCTGGGGCGGCAAATTCAACGACGAGATCGATCGCGGATCGATGCTTTACGCGGGCATGTATGAGAAGGGTACCGTTGCGATGGCAAACTCAGGGCCGAATACCAACGGTTCGCAGTTCTTTATCATGCACGTCGATTACCCGCTGCCGCCGAGCTATACAAAGTTTGGCCGAGTTATCGAGGGGCAGGAGGTTGTCGATTCGATCGCCGCAGTTCAGACAAACCAGAACGA
>CAZWSK010000276.1:0-3015 GCA_964636445.1 uncultured Chloracidobacterium sp. | reverse complement strand
TGAGCGATATCCTAATTTCGGTCCTTGCAATACTTTTCGTGCTCGGCGTGGCCATCAACATCCACGAGCTCGGACACTTTTTCGTCGCAAAGCTGTTTGGCATGCGCGTCGAGGCGTACTCGTTCTTCGGCCTTGGGCCGCGAGTGTTCGGGTTTAAGGTCGGGCACACGGACTATCGCATCTCGGCCATCCCATTGGGCGCGTACGTAAAACTCTACGGCGACGAAGGCGCCGGGCCGCTTGAGGCTGCGGACTCGACGACCGAAAAGGTGCCGGAATCTGAGCTTTACGAACTGCGTCCTCGATGGCAGAAGTTCCTGGTGATGCTCGGCGGGCCGTTTATGAATATCGTGCTGGCGCTGGCGATTCCGTTCGGTCTCGCCCTCGCGTATGGCGTTCCGTCAAATCCGGCGCCGATCGTCGGTTTCGTTAAGCCCGGCGGAGCGGCGGACATGGCTGGCATCAAGGCGGGCGACCGCATCGTTAGTTTTGCAGGCACGGAGAATCCCTCTTGGGACCGCGTGCAGGACGACGCTTTGCTGATCCCGGAAAAGGAAACGCCCATCGTCGTTGAACGCAGCGGCCAGCGAAGCGAATTGACTATCAAACCGTCGCGTGTGACTGAGAACGGCCAGTCGGGTGGTTTCCTCGATATGTCGGCAGACACCGGCACTGAGCCCGTCGTGGTCGGCCGGATCGATCCGACAATGCCCGCGGCGTCTTCAGGCCTGCAGGCGGGCGACTGGATCACGTCGGTCAACGGCAAAGAGATCCGCAACAGCCAGGAGATGAAAACGCTCGTTGGCGAGGCCAAGGATCAGCCGATCAACCTCATCGTCAACCGCAACGGCCAGCGTGTGGAACTCGCTACGACCGCAGTTGAAAAGGACGGCGACTGGCGCATCGGCATCGCATTCGACCCGACGCTGATGAACAGCCGCGAAAGTGTCGGAATAGTGGGAGCAGCAGCGTGGTCGGTCGAGCAGAATTTGAGGATCTTACGCATGACAGGCTCGGCCCTCGGCCAGGTCGGCACGGGCGAACGGTCTGCACGAGATACGGTGTCAGGACCGATCGGCATCGGCCAGATCATCGTGACGACCGTGTTTGCGAGCGGATTTCTCGGACTGTTGTCGGTGCTGATGGCTATTTCATTGAGCCTCGGCGTGATGAACTTGCTCCCGATCCCGATGCTAGACGGCGGGCAGATCATGGTGCTCGGTATCGAAAAGGTGATGTCCTGGTTCGGCAAGACGCTCTCCATGGTCGCCCGCGAACGCATCCAACTCACCGGCCTCGCCATCGTGCTGCTGCTGATGGTGACGGTGATATTCTTTGACGTGTCGAGGTTGGTTGGGAAGTAGGAAATAAGAGCGGACAAGAACCGAATTTGAGATTTCAGATTTGAGATTTGAAATTTCAAAGGTCCGAGCTGAATTGAGACACGTCACGAATTCAATCTGAAATTTCAAATTTGAGATTTGAAATTTCAAACACAAGAGAGCGATGAAATACTCCACCTTTGAAGAACTCCCCGTCTGGAAAGCTGCGGCGGAGTTTGCTTTGAAGGTGTTTGAGTTCACGGCTAAGGCTGACTTTCGCGGATTTGGCGATACAAAAAATCAGCTCGAACGGGCGTCGTTGTCGATCTCAAACAACATCGCTGAAGGATTTGAGCGTGGGACTACGGTTGAGTTGATCAATTTCCTTTACATCTCGCGCGGGTCGTCTGGCGAGTCGCGCTCGATGCTGCGGGTTTGTGAACGATCGGACCGGTTTTCAAATTTCAGATCTGAAATTTCAAATTTGATAGGAATGGCGGTGAATATCTCGAAGCAGCTGCACGGCTGGATCGAGTCGCTGAAGAATTCTGAGATCAAAGGCGTGAAATACTACACGGAAAAAGAGAAAGCGAAGATCGAAACGAACAAAGAGTTTGAGGAGTTTGACCGGCAGATGGCGGAATTCAAAGCGAAGCACGAGGATTGGCTGATACGCCGCCAGACGGATCCAAACGCGGTTCGCTGATCTCAAATTTGAAATTCGAAATTTGAAATTTGAGATGAATAATATGGCCAGAATCACACGAGCAGTAAAAGTCCGTGACATTCAGATCGGCGGCGGGGCGCCGGTGGTGGTGCAGTCGATGACGAAGACTGACACGACGGATGTTGACGGCACAATTCGTCAGATCGAGGAGATGGTGCAGGCGGGATGCGAGATCGTTCGCATCGCGGTGCCGGATGACGACGCGGCGGCGGCGATGTATGAGATCAGGAAACGCACCGATGTGCCGATCGTCGCGGACATACATTTTCATTACAAGCTGGCGTTAAAGGCGCTGGACGCGGGCATAGATAAGCTGCGGATCAATCCGGGCAATATCGGTTCGATCGATAGAGTTCGCGAGGTCGTGCGGGCGGCGGAGGCGCGGAAGGTGCCGATCCGGATCGGTGTTAACGGCGGATCGCTGGAAAAGGACCTGCTCAAAAAATACGGTTCCGCGACGCCGGAGGCAATCGTGGAATCAGGGATGCGGCACATACGTATCCTGGAGGACCTCGGGTTTTCGGATACCATCATTTCGCTGAAGGCGTCGGACGTTAACCGCATGGTTGCGGCCTATCGGATGATGGCCGAGAAGGTCGATTACCCACTGCACTTGGGCGTAACTGAAGCAGGCACACCGTTTGGCGGAACGATCAAATCGGCGATCGGCCTGGGAATATTGCTGCACGAGGGAATCGGCGACACGATCCGCGTGAGCCTGGCAGCGGAGCCGCACGAGGAAGTGCGCGTCGGCTGGGAGATTCTGAAATCGCTCGAATTACGCAAACGCGGCGTGACCGTCGTCGCCTGTCCGACCTGCGGAAGGCTCGATATCGACAACTTTGTCGAGATCGTTACCGAGGTCGAACGGCGTTTGGCGCACGTTGAGGAGCCGCTGCATTTGTCTATCATGGGCTGTGCAGTGAACGGCCCCGGCGAAGCGCATGATTCTCAGCTGGGGATCAC
>CAZWSK010000275.1:0-3039 GCA_964636445.1 uncultured Chloracidobacterium sp. | reverse complement strand
TGTGCTCGATGGCATCGTTCAAACAGCACTGTGCGTTCGGGTTTTGGAAGCAGTCGCTTATGGAATCGGGCACGTTTCCTGAGAAGACGGCGATGGGCAGTTTTGGGCGTATCACGTCGCTCAAAGACCTGCCGAATGACAAGACGATGAAAGCGCTGATCCGCGAAGCGATGCGTCTTAACGACGAGGGCATCGCGGTCAAACGGCCGCCGGCGTCGAAAGAGAAGAAAGAGGTCGTAGTACCGGACATTCTTCTAGAGGCGTTGGCCAGTAATGAGAAGGCCGCCGAGACATTCAATGGCTTTCCGCCGAGCTGCAAAAAGGAGTACGTTCAATGGATCACTGAGGCAAAGACCGACGCGACGCGCGACAAACGTCTTGCCACGACGATCGAATGGCTGAGCGAGGGCAAGCGGCGGAATTGGAAATACGAGAAGTGCTGAGAAAGTTAAGAGTGATCAACGAACAGTGAACAAAAAGCTGTTCTTCTTATTTCATTGTTCACTGTTCATTGTTCACTATTCACTAACATTTATGGCAGAACCAATACTTGTAGCAAAAAACAGCGGGAGCGACTTCTTTCTACTCCCGCACATGGCAAACCGCCACGGTGTGATAACGGGTGCGACTGGGACCGGCAAGACGGTGACGCTGCAGCGGATCGCTGAGGGCTTTTCGGCGCGCGGGGTGCCCGTTTTTATGGCCGATATCAAGGGCGACCTCACCGGCGTGACACAGCCCGGCGGCGGCAATGCAAAGATCGACGCTCGTAACGAGCAGCTCGGCATCACCCCGAAGTTCGAGGGCTTTCCGGCGACCGTGTGGGACGTTTTCGGCAAACAGGGACATCCGCTGCGGGCGACCGTGAGCGAGATGGGGCCGCTGCTGCTGTCACGACTATTGCAATTGAATGAGACGCAGTCCGGCGTGCTGACGATCGCTTTCAAATGGGCCGATGACAACGGCATGCTGCTGCTCGACCTCAAGGACTTGCAGGCTCTGATGACGGCCGTGGGCGAGAATGCCGACGAGTTGACGCTCCAGTACGGCAATGTCTCGGCGGCATCCGTCGGAGCGATTCAGCGCGGGTTGCTGCAGATCGATGAGCAGGGCGGCGACCTGTTCTTTGGCGAGCCCGCGGTTCGGCTCGAAGATTTTATGCAGACGCTCGGCGGTAAGGGCGTGCTGAATCTGCTTGCGGCCGACCAGCTTGTTCAAGCTCCTAAACTGTACTCGACTTTCCTGCTGTGGCTGCTCAGCGAACTATTCGAATCGCTGCCAGAGGCTGGCGATCTGGACAAGCCGAAACTCGTGTTCTTTTTTGATGAAGCACACCTGTTGTTTTCCGATGCGCCGACCGCACTCGTCGAAAAGGTCGAGCAGGTGGTGAGGCTCATTAGATCTAAGGGCGTCGGCGTGTATTTTGTCACGCAAAATCCTGCGGACATTCCCGAGAAGGTACTCGCTCAGCTCGGCAATCGTGTTCAGCACGCGCTGCGCGCCTACACGCCGCAAGAGCAGAAAGGCGTGAGGGCGGCGGCATCGAGTTTTCGTGTTAATCCAAAGATCGATACCGAAACGGTCATCACCGAACTTGGCGTTGGCGAGGTCCTGATCTCAACCCTCGACGAAAAAGGCGTTCCGACGATGGTCGACCGCGCGTTCGTCGTGCCGCCGGCCGGCCACATCGGCCCCATCACACCCGAACAGCGACAGCAGCTGATCGCGAATTCGCTCGTGGCAGGAATTTACGACACCGCGACAGACCGCGAGTCGGCATTCGAATTGCTAAAGGTAAAAGCCGAAGCCCGTCTTGCTGAACAGCAAGCCACTGCCGAAGCCGAGGCTGCCGCCAAGGAAGCGGAGAAAGCCGCCAAGGAAGAAGCGAGAGCATCGCGTTCGTCAAGCCGCAACGACACGCTCGTCGAGTCGATCACGAAGAGCGTAGCTCGATCGGCCAGCTCGTCGATCGGCCGACAGATCGGCAATTCGATCGTGCGAGGCGTGCTGGGAAGCATTCTGGGCGGGAAAGGGAAGAGCAGCTGGTTTTAGAGACGATCATGCAAACGAAAAGCACTTTGTTAATGGTCGGTACCGCAAAAGGATTATTTATCCTTCGCGAAAGCGGCGGTAAATGGTCGCTTGACGGGCCGCACTTTCCGGGTCTGGCGGTTTACTCGGCTTTCTTTGACCAGCGGCAGGGGCGGGACACGATGTGGGCGGCGCCGGCGAGCTGGCATTTTGGGGCTGAGCTGTGCAAGAGCCTGGATATGGGCAAAACTTGGGACATGCCGGAGAAGCGCCGGATCAAGATGCCGGCGGCGACAAAGAAGTCGCTCGAGAATATCTGGCAGATAACGGCGGGCGGCAAGGACGACACGCTATATGCTGGCGTCGCGCCCGCGGCGCTGTTCGAGTCGCACGACAACGGTGAGACTTGGAAACTCAACAGTGGACTCTGGAAGCATCCGCACCGCAAACAGTGGCAGCCCGGCTTTGGCGGCCTTTGCTTGCACACGATAGTGACCGATCTGTCGAACCCACGCGACATCAAGATCGCGATCTCGACAGGCGGCGTTTATCAATCATCCGACGCCGGCAAGACCTGGAAGGTAACCAACAAGGGTGTGTCGGCGTACTTTATGCCAGACAAGTATCCGGAATTTGGCCAGTGTGTGCACAAGATCGCGCGGCATCCGTCGAATAAGAAACTCTTCTTCCTGCAAAATCACCACGGCGTCTACCGAAGCCGCAACGGCGGTAAAACCTGGCAGGAGATCGAGAACGGGCTGCCGTCGAACTTTGGCTTCGGCCTGACCGTGAGCGAGAACGGGTCGGCATTTATTGTGCCGCTGCAGAAGGATGCTGAACGCTTCACATGCGATGGCAAGCTTCGGGTCTATCGCACCCGCGACGAGGGCGACACGTGGCAGCCGCTGACGAAAGGGCTGCCGCAAAAGAACGCCTATGAGGTGGTGCTGCGTGACGCCGTGACCTCGACAGGCAACAACATTTTCTTTGGTACAAAGAACGGAAAAC
>CAZWSK010000274.1:0-3043 GCA_964636445.1 uncultured Chloracidobacterium sp. | reverse complement strand
GCGGCGATGACCTCTTTGGCTTCTTCCTTGACGACCGCTTTCGCCTTTTTCAGTTCTTCTTCAAATTGCTCCTCGGTCGCCTCGTCAGGATTGACCTCCTGCCGTTTGAGATATTCGCGTGCGAGAAATTCGGGATTGCCGCCAAGCAGAATATCGGTACCGCGTCCGGCCATGTTGGTGGCGATGGTGACTGCTCCCTTACGGCCGGCCTGAGCGATGATCTCAGCCTCACGTTCGTGATATTTGGCGTTGAGAACATTGTGCGGCACGCCCATCGTCTTGAGCTTTGCGGCGACTATCTCAGAGTTCTCGACCGACACCGTACCGACGAGCACTGGCTGGCCGGCGGCGTGCAGTTCCTTGATCTCGTCGACGACGGCGTCCCATTTCTCGCCAATAGTGCGATAGATCACGTCAGGCGTGTCCTTACGGATCATCGGCATGTTCGTCGGGATCTGGACTACGTCGAGGCCGTAAACGGTGTTGAATTCCTCCGCCTCGGTCTCGGCCGTACCGGTCATACCGGCGAGCTTCTCGTACATGCGGAAGTAATTCTGCAGCGTGATCGTCGCCAGCGTCTGGTTCTCGCGCTCGATCTGCACGCCTTCTTTGGCCTCGACGGCCTGATGCAATCCGTCAGACCAGCGCCGGCCGTGCATCAGGCGGCCGGTGAAGTCGTCAACGATGATCACCTCGCCTTCCTGGACGACGTAATGATGATCGAGCTTGTAGAGCGTATGCGCCTTCAGGGCCGACTCGACACAATGGAGCATGTCCATATTGCCGGGGTCGTAAAGGTTTGATACGCCGAGGAGCTTTTCGGCCTTGCTGACGCCTTGCTCGGTCAGGACGGCCGAGTGGTTCTTTTCATCGACGAGATAGTCGCCGGTGGTGACCTTGGTCTCCTCGTCTTTATGGCCTTTTTCGAGTTGCGGGATGATCTGGTTGGCCGTGTAGTATTTGTCGGTCGCCTCGTCAGACGCGCCCGAGATGATGAGCGGCGTACGAGCCTCGTCGATCAGGATCGAGTCGACCTCGTCGATGATTGCGAAGTAATGATCACGCTGGACAAGCGACTCAACGTCGAACTTCATATTGTCACGCAGGTAGTCGAAGCCGAATTCGTTGTTCGTACCGTACGTGATGTCACACGCGTATGCGTCCTTGCGCTCGACGTCGTCAAGATCATTCTGGATCACGCCGACGCTCAGGCCGAGAAATTTGTGAATGCGGCCCATCCATTCAGCGTCGCGCGAAGCGAGGTAATCGTTGACCGTGATGACGTGAACGCCGCGGCCCGTGAGGCCGTTCAGATAAGAGGGAAGCGTTGCGACTAGCGTCTTACCTTCACCCGTTCGCATCTCGGCGATACGGCCCTGGTGCAGGGCGACGCCGCCGATGAGCTGCACGTCGAAGTGGCGCATTCCGGTGACACGCTTTGACGCCTCGCGAATGGTTGCGAAGGCCTCAGGCATGATCTGGTGGAGAATTTCCTGCTCGGCCTTTCGCCGAGCTTCCTTGTCGTCGATGCCTTCCAGATGTTTCTGGATGATCTCCTTGAACTTCGGCGTCTGCGCCTGAAGCTGCTCGTCGCTCATCGCCTGCATCTGCGGTTCGAGCGCGTTGATCTGCTCGACGGTCGAGCGGACGTTCTTGAGAAATACGTCGCTCGATGAGCCGAATATCTTCTTTACTAACTTATCTGCAAACTTGTTGGTTGCCATTGTTCTAATGTTTTGAGTTCAAGCTTTAGCTTGTAAATGACGTTCGTAAGAGCAAACTAAAGTTTGAACTCAGAACGACCGGAATGGCGAGTTGGATTTCTTGAACTGCCCGCCGCTACTGTGCCTTTGACACTAGCAGCGAGGGAAGCGAGCCGCGGGGAAGCCGGGTGACGATGGCTGTGTGTTCGCCGATCGGGCGGACGAGCGTGTGCTCGATGATCGCCGAACGGATCGGTGTCGGCTGAGTTTTGAAGAGGTCCTTTGCCGCGTCGAGGCTCTGAGCGAGCGTGGCGGCGTGGTTGTCTGAGGCCCGTACGACGACGATCGCGATGCTGAGTTCTTTGTCGTCGATATGGACATTGAAGCGGCTGTCCTTTGAGGTCTTACCGTCAGCGGCGGTTACGCAATCACCCAGCGTGTAGCCGTAGGTCATCGCGTTCGTGATGCGGATCAGCGCCGCATTCGTAAGCTCATTTGACGTGTCAAAAAGAACCCGCGAAGTCCTGTCTCCTTTCGCACCGTCAACGCACGCGAGCAGAGTGGTCTGGGTGATGTCAAAGCGGTCGCTGGCGACATGAAACTGCCCGCGGGCCCTTAGATCGCCCAGGGCGATGAGAAAGTCCTCTATGTCCTCGAGGTAAAGCCTGACAGCTGTCGCGGCCGCTGCATTATCGTCCGGTTGTTTGTCGAGGTCGTCGCTGATGCTGACCTCTTCGCGGATAGTGAACTGCTTGGTCGTCGCCGCCTGGGCCAGCACCTGCGGCGTCGCGCCCACAAGGACCAGGCCGAGATACACGCCGAGCGTCGTCAGGAAAAGGATCGAATTGTGGCTTTTGCGACTCAAGCTATTTCTTCAGCTCCTTTTCAACCATTTCACGAAACGTCGCTTTTGGCAATTCGAGAGCGACGATTACTGAGCGGCCGCTAGTGCTCACGGTGGTGCCGTTGAGCAGCGTTAGGTCGCGGCGGTCGGCCTCGGAGGCGTCCTCGCGTGATTTTTGAGTGCGCAGCGCCGAGACCATTACCGATGCCATCGTCTTGACGGTCATCGCACGTAAGGCATTGGGCATGTCGGTCGTGAGGGTCCCGTTAAACATTGCGTTGTCCTGACAAGCTCGCACCGTGATATCGGTCGCCCCGATGTCGGTGAGGTATCTCGTATAACCGCTCTGGTCAATGGCAGTGAGGTAACTTTTGACCAATGCCGTCATGCCTGCGTCGCCTTCACTGCGGGTGAATGTGACCGAGGCCGGATCGATCTTTCCGTCTTTGCCGACGGTCGCTTTCATCTCGACGTCGAATGAGGCGTTGAGATCGAG
>CAZWSK010000273.1:0-3063 GCA_964636445.1 uncultured Chloracidobacterium sp. | reverse complement strand
AGAATACGATCCTCGTCGGCGATTACCTGCTGGTCAACAAGTTCATCTTTACGCCCGGCGGATATGAACTGCCGTTCCTGCCGCAGAGGGAGATCGAGCGAGGCGACATCATCGTTTTCAAATATCCGGGGAACAGTGTCTGCAAGGAAAATGACGATTCACGCGGCCTGGTGCCGTATCAGATCAACTACGTCAAACGCGTGATCGGCCTGCCGGGCGAGACGGTCGAGTTTAAGGACAATTCGGTCTATATCAACGGCAAACTGCTGCCCGAGCACCGCCTGATGGGCGACGCATCTGACAACCTCTCGGCCCTCAAGACCTCAGAGTTTGAACAGGGCCGCGAGGGTGAAAAGTACTCAGTTTTCTATTCCAGCGAGTCGATGAACGCCGTGCGCGAAGGGATGAAGGTCACGCGCGGGCGTGGCGATAATCCGTGCCGCGGGTACCAGTTCGGAGTCGAGGGCAAGCCCTCGGTCGTGCCCGAGAACAGCTTTTTTGTAATGGGCGACAGCCGCGATAACAGCGAGGACAGCCGCTATTGGGGCTTCGTACCCCGCGAGCTGATCATCGGCCGCGCGATGTTCGTCTACTGGTCCTGCGACCGCGGCGCGTCGAATGGCGACCTGTTCGGATGCGTAACGCATCCGCGGTTGAACCGGATAGGGAAGTTTGTGAAGTAGCGGTATCCGTTCTGTCGCCAACGGCGACAAATATTAAAGCCTAGGGTGCAATGAGCGAAGCGAATGGAACCCTAGGTTAGGGTGCCATATTCAATCCGTCGCTGAAGGCGACGAACCGCGGTGTTGCTCCCCTTCAGGGAGCGTTTGGAAATGGTGGCTTGTCCTAGGGTTTCGCTCGCAGAGCCTCGCTGCACCCTAGGCTATATTATTTGTCGCCGTTGGCGACAGGAAGTATGGCAATCACCTTTAGCGACGAAGTTTCTGACGCACTTGCGACTGGCCGTCCCGTCGTTGCCCTAGAATCGACCGTGATCGCCCACGGTCTGCCTTTTCCCCAGAACATAGAAACAGCACAAAAATGCGAGGCGGCGGTTCGTGAGGGCGGGGCTGTGCCGGCGACGATCGCTGTGTTTGACGGCGAGTTTTTTGTTGGGCTGTCGAGCAAGCAGATCGATCGCCTGGCGAATGACAAATCGGTAAGAAAGATCTCGCGTCGCGATCTTCCGGTGGCTGTCGGCGAGCGTCTGACGTGTGCCACAACTGTTGCGACGACGGCGTTTATCGCTCGTCGGGCGGGAATTCGGACGTTTGCGACGGGCGGCATCGGCGGCGTTCATCGCGGGTATTCTGCCGACGTTTCAGCCGACCTGCCGGAGCTTGAGCGGACGCCTATCACGGTCGTTTGTTCGGGCGCCAAGGCGATACTCGATCTCGCGGCGACGCGGGAATGGCTCGAGACGCACGGCATTACGGTACTGGGATGGCAATGCGATGAGATGCCGGCTTTTTATAGCCGCGAGAGCGGATTATCGATAGATCAGCGAGTGGAAACGGCTGAGCGGGCGGCCGCGATCATACGTGCTCGTGATGAACTTGAAATGCCGGGTGCGGTGCTTGTGACAGTGCCGGTACCACAGGAATTTGCGATGCCGGCCGACGAGCTTGAGTCGATAGTTTCTGATGCCGTGCGGCGAGCTGAGTTAGAGAATATTTCCGGCAAGGCGATCACGCCGTTTCTGCTATCTGAGATGTCACATGCGACCGAGGGCCGGACGTTGGCTGCGAATATCGCTTTGCTCGAGAACAACGCGCGCGTGGCCGGCGAGATCGCGGCGGCTCTTACAGCTTCTTCTCCATCTTAGTCCGCAGCGTTTCAAGTCGTTTTACGGCCTCTGCGGCTTCGGGCGATGAGGGAAACTTTGCGATTATTTCCTTCCAGCTGGCCCCATCATAGTGATATTGCCTGAGCGTGGGATCAAACAGGTAAATAATTCCCAGTTTTCGATAACGATCGAGATAGCTGAAATTCAAATAATAACTGTGCATCGGAGCGGCCGATGCGGCCATTTCGCGGCGGACGAGGCGGCTCGAGGCTTGTTTTGACAGGCCGGCCGCGGCTTCCTCGAGTAGGTCGCCGTAAAGGAGCAACAGCACAGGTTTGCTCTTTGAATTTGGGTAAAGCTCGAAGAACTGCTGTGCGATCTCGATCTGGTCAAAGCCTGTCGAGGCCTGGACGAGTTTCGAGAGACGCTCTTCGTCGCCCGCACGGAACTTGCCGAAGACGGCGTCGGACTGGACCCAGCCGAAGTTCTTTGGCGGGACGGTGACCTTGTAGAATCTGACTCCATCGGCCTCGGTGACGCCGAGGATCTGAACCTTGCGCCCGCGGCTCATTCGGTGGACGGATTCTGAGAAGAGGCTCGGGTTCTTGCGAAGCACGGACAACGTCTCGTCGATAACGATCGCGGTTTGTCCGACCTCGGATGACCTGGCCGCGGGGGCCACTCGCGGCTTCGCACGCGCCGCCGCCGGGCGCTTCTGTGAGAATGCCGATGTGCTAAGTGCCGTTATCAGAACAATTAGGAGAATGGTTCGATTCATTTATCTTGACGCTGTCAGACGGCCTATCGGGCCGCAGTGGTGAAAGTGACAGATCGCTATCGCCAGCGCGTCGGCCGCGTCTAGCGGCCTTGGCGCTTCCTTCATCGCCAGCAGGGCCTTGACCATCTGCTGGACCTGGGTTTTTTCCGCGTTGCCGTAGCCGACGACCGTTTGCTTGACGAGCCGCGGAGCGTACTCCGCGACCTCTAGGCCCCATTGCTCAGCGAGCAGCAGCATCGTTCCGCGGACCTGGCCGAGCTTCAGCGCGACGTTGACATTTACGGCATAAAACGTGTCCTCGACCGACAGCACGTCGGGCGAATGGCGTTCGATAACATCGGCCACGCCGTTGTAAATGTTGAGCAAACGTTTTGAAAACGCCTGTTTCGGGTTCGACTTTACCGTGCCGAACTCGACCAGCGTGTACTTGGTACCGCTGCCGTCAACGACGCCCCAGCCGAGCGTTTCGCTGCCGGGATCGATACCTAAAACGCGCATT
>CAZWSK010000272.1:0-3095 GCA_964636445.1 uncultured Chloracidobacterium sp. | reverse complement strand
GTCTTTTTCTGCCGTCTCCAAGCACTGTGTCTCTGACGACACCTCTGGCAAGCCGAGGTAATACCAGTAAATTAAAAGGTAATAGAAATGAGAAAAGGAAAATTACGAACAGCAAAAGGTAGCTTTTTGAAGGCAGCCATTGTGGCCTCAATGCTTGCCACATGGATATCGATACCTTTCTTAACCAATTCGGTCAGCGCTGATGCACTCAGCGATGTCCGTATTAACGCAACCCTTACCGGCCCTGCCATCAATGGCTCCACGCCGTATGGCAATGCCCAGTATCGTCTTGATGAGGACGGCCGCCGCCGGCTCCGTGTCGAGGGCTTTCCGATCAATCTACCGGAAGGGACGATCCTCGAGATCAAGGTAAATAACGCAACATTCGTCACGACGACCGTCAGCCAGTGGGGACACTTCTGGGTCGAGCGTGATACTGAAAACGGCCAGACGGTGCCACCGGTCTCTGTCGGAATGCCCGTCGAGGTCCTTAACGGCTCGACGGTTATCATGACGGGTGTTTTCGGTACCGTGACGCCGACGCCTTCGCCGTCGGGAACACCTTTCCCGAGCCCGAGCCCAAGCGGTACGCCGAATGGTACGCCTTCGCCGTCGCCCTCGGGCACGCCGAACGGAACGCCTAGCCCTTCGCCTTCGGTATCTCCGACAGGAACGCCGACCGGTACACCGAGCCCTTCGCCATCGCCCTCAGGTACGCCGAACGGCACGCCCAGCCCGAGCCCGAGCGTTAGCCCAAGCCCGAGCCCGTCGCCCGGTAACAGCGGTAATCTTTTCGCCGGCCTTTCCGGCCCGACGCTGAACGGCGTGGTCCCAACAGGTTTTGGCGAATATGAGATCCATAGCAGCCGTGTTGAGCTCGAGGTCCGCGTCGATCGTGTTGCTCTGCCTCAGGGCACAGCCCTCGTGGTCGTCGTTGACGGCACACAGGCCGGCACGATGTTCCTAGAAGATGATGGAGAAGCTCGTCTGCGGCTTCGCAGCGACAACGGCCAGACGGTGCCGAATGTTGTCAGCGGTTCGACGATCGCGGTCCGCAATGGCGGCTCGACGATACTGACAGGTACATTTATGGGCTTTACAGCGACACCGTCGCCGTCGCCTTCACCGTCAGGTACACCTAACGGCACTCCGAGCCCGTCGCCGTCCGGCACGCCCGGCGCGACACCGAGCCCCAGCCCGAGCCCGAGCCCGAGCGCAAGCCCGAGCCCCAGCCCGTCGTTCGGCCGATTCTTTGAATCGCACCTGAACGGTAACGGCATGACACCTCCGGTCACGACGGCTGCAAACGGCGAATTCAAGGTTCAGCTGAGCCTCGATGAGACGCAGGCGACGCTGTTTGGCGAATTCCACAACCTCTCGAGCAACCAGACCGGTGCACGTATCGAGACCGGTATCGGCACGACGATCGTCATTCGCGATCTTGGCGTGGTCGGCGGCCTGAACGGCAATTTCGCGACTGTGACTTTTGCCGTAACGCCGGTCCAGGTGCAGATGCTCCGTGCAAATCTCTGGACAGCTGTGATCACGAGCGTCAACAACCCGAACGGTGAGATTCGTGGCATCTTCCGCCAGCAGTCGAATGAAAGCGACTTCAATGGTGACGGCAGCCATGATCTGGCGGTGTTCCGCCCGGCGACCGGTTCCTGGTACGTCCAGAACCCGCAGGGCTTTATGTCCATCGAGTTCGGCGGTGCTAATGACCGCATCGTCTCCGGCGACTATGACGGCGACGGCAAGACCGACGCAGCGATGTTCCGTGACGTAAACGGCCAGGGCGTTTGGGAGATCAAACGCAGCTCGGATGGAGGAATCACGACCACACAGTTCGGCTTCGGCAGCGACACGCCGGTCCGCGGTGACTTTGACGGCGACGGACGCCTCGACCTCGCGGTATTCCGGACGTCGACCGGTGTCTGGTACATCCAGAAGAGCAACGGTAGCGGAACGATCGCACGGCAGTTCGGCATCTCGTCCGACAAGCCGATGGTCGCCGACATGGATGGGGACGGCAAGGACGATATCGCGGTCTTCCGCTCTGCGGACGGCATCTGGTACTGGCTCCGCAGCTCTGACGGCCAGTTCGCGGGCCGCCAGTGGGGCACCAGCGGCGATATGCCTGTGGCAGGTGACTTTGACGGCGACGGCAAGAGCGATCTGACCGTATTCCGCCCGTCGAACGGCATCTGGTACACGTACCTGACCACGACCGGCGGTTACAAGGCCACGCAGTTCGGCGTGTCCAGCGACATTCCGGTCGCCGGTAACTACGACGCTGACGGTAAGATGGACATCGCGGTGTTCAGGCCTTCGGACGGCAATTGGTACATTCTCAGGAGTGCTGATAACAGCTTCCAGATGTTCCAGTTCGGCCTCGCGGGCGACGTTCCGCTAATGGCCCGATAAGAGTCTAAAAAAGAAGCGGCCCGATGCGTCGGGCCGCTTCTTTTTTTGACAACTCGTATTAGCGCGCGGGCCATCGAATATTTGGCGTCGGACATGCCACTAGCCGCATTGCTATGATGAATCAGTCCGAAGCCGCGTTACCCCGGCCGAACCACCCTCCGTTCGGCCGGGGCTTTTTCATCATTTGGTTGCGGTCGGGATAGGCTGCGTGGACAGTACCAGCCGATGCCAGCGTGAGAACCCGAGGGGTGCCTCAGTATCACCGATCTTTTGCGGCGTAAGCGTTGTTTTAAAGTAAAGGATGTCTTCCGCGTTCCACGCGAGCTCCGATATCGGCCCGAGCGACCTGAGATCCCGTATTTCAGGCACGGTCGTCAGGGGCTGTTCCTGCGTCGGCTGCTGCTGGCCTGTCTGTCCGCGATCGTATGCGTGGGACGACAGCAGCAGGGGCAGACGAAGCGGGATCGCCGCCTGCGTCGGATTCGTTGGCGACGCGTCATAGATACGCACCTGGGCGTCAAAGATAGGTGTCAGCTTTGGGTCAGCAGGCTGCGTCGATAGCGAGAATGCCGCCGCGACCTTGGTCGAGTCAGGCGACCAAACGGGCTTTACGCCTGTCCTTGCATCGTCGAGCCTTCGCTCCCGGCCGTTCCTCTCAACTATTCGCAGCC
>CAZWSK010000271.1:0-3103 GCA_964636445.1 uncultured Chloracidobacterium sp. | reverse complement strand
CGCAAATCGATCGAGGCCCTGATGTCGCACGCGAAGGTGACTGAAGGCGATTGGGTCGATGAAGCCGCGGCTGCGGCTGTGCCAGCGGAGAAGCCGGAGAAGCCGAAGAAAAAGCCTGCGGCAAAGAAGGCCGCGAAAAAGTAGCTTGCATTATCGGGCAAAAGTTGTAAAATCTGTTCGCGTGTGGCAATCGCCATATTTTCAACAACTTATCCCGAACTAATTCAAGCGTTACGTAAACTCTGAGAGAGAAAACATATGGCATTAGTCCCAATGGTTGTCGAGCAGACGTCGCGAGGCGAGCGTGCCTTTGACATCTACTCGCGGCTGCTGAAAGACAGCATCATTTTCATCGGAACGCCGATCGATGACACGATCGCGAACCTAATAGTCGCGCAGCTCCTTTTCCTCGAGGCCGAGGACCCGGAGCGTGACATTAATCTCTATATAAATTCGCCGGGCGGCTCGATAACAGCGGGCATGGCCATCTATGACACGATGCAGTTCATCAAAAACGATGTGACGACGATCTGTGTCGGCCAGTGCGCGTCGATGGGAGCGTTGTTGTTGACGGCCGGAACAAAAGGAAAGCGCTTCGCTCTGCCTCACGCCAGGATCTTGATCCATCAGCCGTCGGGCGGTGCGAGCGGACAGGCGACGGACGTTCGCATTATGGCCGAAGAGATTCTCCGCATGCGTGAATTGACCTCGCGTATCATCGCGAATCACAGCGGCCAGTCCTTTGACCAGGTTGAGATCGACGTCGAGCGCGACCGTATTTTAACGCCCGTACAGGCAAAGGAATACGGCCTCATCGACGAAGTTATCGAGCATAGAGACAAGTAGTTATGGCTCAATTCACCCGCCCCGAAGAATTGCTAACTTGTTCATTCTGCGGCAAATCGCAGAATGACGTGCGCAAGCTGATCGCCGGTCCCGGCGTATACGTCTGCAACGAGTGCATTGATATCTGCAACGAGATCATTAATGACGACGAGCAAACGGCGAGCTCGGCGGTCAGGACGAGCTTGCCGAAACCGGAGCAGATCAAGACGTTCCTCGACGAGTACGTCGTTGGGCAGGAAGAATCGAAGCGACGGTTGTCAGTGGCGGTTTACCAGCACTACAAACGCCTGGAACTCGCAAAACGCAAGGGCGATATCGAGCTGCAGAAATCCAATATTCTGCTCATCGGGCCGACCGGAACGGGCAAGACATTGCTCGCTCAGACGCTCGCACGGCAACTGAGCGTTCCGTTCTGCATCGTCGACGCCACCAGCTTGACTGAGGCGGGCTATGTCGGCGAAGACGTTGAGAACATTCTGTTTCGGCTCGTCCAGGCCGCGGGCGGCGACCTGGAAAAGGCGCAGCAGGGGATCATCTACATCGACGAGATCGACAAGATCTGCCGCAAGGATGACAACCCGTCGATCACGCGCGACGTCTCGGGCGAGGGCGTGCAGCAGGCACTGCTGAAGATCCTCGAGGGTACGGTCGCCAACGTGCCGACCTCAGGGGGCCGCAAGCACCCGCAGCAGGACTTTCAACAGCTCGACACGACGAACATTTTATTCATCTGCGGCGGTGCATTTATCGGCCTCGAAAAGGTCGTGGAGAAGCGGCTGCGGGCCAAATCACTTGGCTTCCAGGCTGACGTCAAGAGCAATAAACAACGGGCCGCGGACGCTATCAGCAAGCTAGAGCCCGAGGACCTTATTCACTACGGCTTGATACCGGAATTTGTCGGCCGTTTGCCTGTGATCGGCACGCTCCGTGAGCTTGACGCTGCGGCGTTGATGACGATATTGACCGAGCCGAAAAACGCCTTGGTCAAGCAGTATCAGCGTAAATTTGAGTTCGATAATATCAGCCTCAAGTTCACGGATGGGGCCCTTCAGGCGATCGCCCACGAAGCCCATAAACGCAAGGTCGGGGCCCGCGGGCTGATGATGATCCTCGAGGAAGTGCTGCTCGATTCGATGTACGTCCTGCCGTCGCAGAAGCAGGTGAACGAGATCATTGTTACGAAAGAGATGATCGAGCGGAAGGTGCCCGTTTTTGAGGTCGTTAGCCGCGCGGAAGAGGCGGCGTAGGCCGGTCGAGTTCAACCGCCCTTTGTCGAGGCAGTTAGGCCTAGTTTGGTAGAGATAAATAGCCGATTGGTCGAAAGTCCCGTCGGCTTTTTTGCGCGCGGCGGGTCAGAACGACCCGTTAGCCATCATTCGAGCGATCATCATCACCAGCATTTGACTGAGCAATGAACTCATCAAGCCATCCAGCGATCTGATCACGAACCCGCCGAAAACCGTCCTGACGAACAGCCTCATCACCGTCAACGGCAGCCGGATCAGGAAAGCTCTGATGAACGCGTCGAGCGCGCCCGGGAAAGACGGGGCAATTCTCGGCGGCATTGTCGCAGACGGTAATGACGTGATCGAACTCCCGACCTGCGAACTCATCAACCGATTTCGAGCGGTGGCGCGATATGTCGATATCGATCTCGCCCATTACGGCGATCGCCTCCGGGCGAACGAGCGACGGGGCGACGCCGGCGCTCTCGACATCGAATCGGTCGCCGGCTATACGACGAAGAAGGCCCTCGGCCATTTGGCTGCGGGCGGAGTTGCCCGTGCAGAGGATCAGGACGCGTTCTTTTTTCACTTGGCTCCTCCAAAATATCGCCTCTGAAAAAACAGAGCCACGCTCACTAGCCCGATCAGGACGGGCACTTCTACGAGCGGACCGATAACCGCGGCGAACGCGGCGCCCGAGCCGATGCCGAAGACGGCGATCGCGACGGCGATAGCGAGTTCAAAATTATTACTCGCGGCAGTGAATGAAAGCGTCGCGGTTTTCGAGTAGTCGGCGCCGACCGCCTTGCCCATCGCAAAACTGACGAGAAACATCACGACAAAATAGATAAGCAGCGGCACGGCGATCCGGAGCACATCGATCGGCAGGGCAACGATCATCTGGCCTTTTAGGCTGAACATTACGAGGATCGTGAATAGCAGGGCGACAAGCGTCAGCGGCGAAATGCGCGGGATGAATTCAGTGTTATACCACTCTTCGCCTTTGAGCCTGCGCAGCACAAAGCGCGTGA
>CAZWSK010000270.1:0-3136 GCA_964636445.1 uncultured Chloracidobacterium sp. | reverse complement strand
AATTGTCCCAATGTTCACGTGCGGCTTACTGCGATCGAATTTCTCTTTGCTCATCGTTTCTCCTGATTTGTAATTTCAAATTTCAGATCTGAAATCTCAGATTTCTTAGTTACTTGCTCCTTTGACCTTCGCGATGATCTCCTCCGCGACATTCCTCGGTGCCTCGGCATAACGCTCAAAATGCATTGAGCTCGTCGCGCGCCCCTGAGTTGCCGACCGAAGATCGGTCGTATAACCGAACATCTCGCTTAGCGGCACAAACGCCGTCACGACCGAAACATTACCCGGACGCGGCTCCATCTTCTCGATCTGGCCGCGGCGGCGGTTAAGGTCGCCGTTGACCGAACCCATGTATTCCTCAGGCGTGACGACCTCGACACGCATGATCGGCTCGAGCAGGACAGGCTTTGCCTTCTTCACAGCGTCCTGGAACGCCAGCGATCCGGCGATGTGGAATGAGCGCTCGTCCGAGTCGACCTCGTGGTACGAACCGAATACCAGCGACGCCTTGATGTCGACCAGCTCGTATCCAGCAAGGAAACCGCGACGCATAGCGTCCTGAATTCCCTCCGAGACCGGCTTAATGAACTGACGCGGAATGGCGCCGCCCGTGATCTTGTCCTCGAAAACGTAACCCTCGCCAGGTGCCGGCTCGATCTCGAGCTCGACGTGGCCAAATTGGCCGCGGCCGCCCGACTGCTTCTTGAATATCTCTTTGCCGGGAGCTCCCATCGTGATCGTCTCGCGATACGCGACCTGCGGCTTACCGACATTCGCCTCGACGCCGAACTCACGCTTCATGCGGTCGACGATGATCTCGAGGTGAAGCTCGCCCATACCGGCGATGATCGTCTGGCCTGTTTCGTGATCGGTCGAGACCTGGAACGACGGATCTTCCTGAGCAAGGCGGTTGAGAGCGATGCCCATTTTGTCCTGGTCGGCACGCGTTTTCGGCTCGACAGCCACGCGTACGACCGGATCCGGGAACTCCATCGACTCGAGGATGATCTGCTTTGATTCGTCTGAGATGGTGTCGCCGGTCGTGACATTCTTCATGCCGCCGATAGCGACGATCTCGCCGGCGGTCGCCTTTTCGACGTCCTCACGCTTGTTAGCGTGCATCATCATCAGGCGTCCGACGCGTTCCTTGGAATTCTTGATCGTGTTGTAAACGTACGAGCCCGACGTGACCGTCCCGGAGTAGATGCGGACGAACGCAAGCTGGCCCAGGTGCTTGTCAGCCATCAGCTTGAAGACCAGGCCCGAAAAAGGCTCCTTAGCGTCAGCCGCGCGTGCTTCCATTTCACCGGTCTTAGGATTCTCGCCCTCGATCGCCGGAACGTCGAGCGGAGACGGCAGATAATCAACCACCGCGTCGAGCAGCGTCTGCACACCCTTGTTCTTGAACGCCGAACCGGTAACAACCGGAACGATCTTAAGCTCAGTAGTGCCCTTACGCAGGGCCTTGCGGATCTCGTCCGACGATATTTCCTCGCCCTCGAGGAACTTCATCATCAGTTCATCATCAATGGACGAAACTGCCTCGACGAGCTTTTCACGCCACTCCTTGGCCTGATCGACCATGTCGGCGGGAATATCGACGGTCTCGTACTGAGCGCCCTTGGTCTCATCTTTCCAGATGAGGCCTTTCATCTCGATAAGGTCGACGACGCCTTTCAGATGTTCTTCTAAACCGATGGGAAGCTGGAGGGCAACGGCGTTTGCGCCGAGGCGCTTGAGGATGGAGTCAAAGCTGCGTTCGAATGAGGCGCCCGCGCGATCGAGTTTATTAATAAAGCAGATACGCGGAACTCCATATTTATCGGCCTGACGCCATACGGTCTCTGACTGAGGCTCAACACCAGCCACACCGTCAAAAACGGCCACCGCTCCGTCAAGGACGCGAAGTGACCGCTCGACCTCCATCGTGAAATCCACGTGGCCCGGTGTGTCAATAATGTTAATGCGGTGCTCGACGCCATTACGCGTCCAGAAGCAGGTCGTCGCAGCGGAGGTGATCGTGATGCCACGCTCCTGCTCCTGCTCCATCCAATCCATAGTCGCGGTGCCCTCATGGACCTCGCCGATCTTGTGCGAAACACCGGTGTAAAACAGCACGCGCTCAGTCGTCGTGGTCTTACCCGCGTCGATATGGGCCATGATGCCGATGTTTCTAAATTTGTCTAACGTGATGTTTGCCATAGATATAGGACTTATGTGTCCTATAGGACATATGTGTCCTCTTTCTTAGAATCTGTAATGCGCGAACGCCTTATTCGCCTCCGCCATTCTGTGAACGTCCTCTTTCTTCTTCATCGCGCCGCCGCGTCCGTTCATTGAATCGAGAAGTTCGCCGACCAGGCGGTCCTCCATCGTCTTTTCGCTGCGGCCGCGGGCGTTGCTCACTATCCAGCGGATAGCGAGCGTGTTGCGGCGGTCACGGCTGACTTCCAGCGGTACCTGATACGTCGCACCGCCGATACGCCGCGATTTGACCTCGAGGGTCGGCGCGACTGAGTCGAGGGCGTTCTTAAACACCTTTAGCGGCTCCTCGCCGGTCTTTTCGGCGATCTTTTCCATCGCTCCGTAAAAGATCTGCTCGGCCACGCTCTTCTTGCCCGCCCACATCAGGCCGTTGATGAATTTCGTCACCGCGACACTGTTATAGATCGGATCGGGCAGGACTTCTCTTTTTGCTGCAACTCTACGTCTTGGCATAACTATTCAATTACGAATTACGAATTAACAATTACGAATTCGTAATTGGCTATTTCGCTCCTTTCGGCCTCTTGGCTCCGTACTTACTTCGGGCCTGGTTGCGGTTGCCGACGCCCGAGGCGTCCAGAGTTCCGCGGATCACGTGATAGCGCACACCCGGAAGGTCTTTAACACGGCCGCCGCGGATGAGCACGATCGAGTGCTCCTGCAGGTTGTGGCCGATGCCCGGAATGTACGTCGTGACCTCGATCTGGTTGGTCAGGCGAACACGTGCGACCTTACGCAGAGCCGAATTCGGCTTCTTGGGCGTCGACGTGTAAACGCGCGTGCAAACGCCGCGCTTCTGCGGATTCGACTGCAACGCCGGGCTCGCGGTCTTATATTTCACCCGCTGACGCCCTTTGCGAACTAATTGATT
>CAZWSK010000269.1:0-3148 GCA_964636445.1 uncultured Chloracidobacterium sp. | reverse complement strand
AAAGCGGGCAACGGCCAGGCCGCCCGTCGTAGTGTTTTGAACATATCCGCTGCCCGCGACGACGATCCGGCCGTTTCCATCTATCGCAACGGCCCTGGCAAAGCTTGACCCGTTGGCATTCGGCGAGGCGCGAAACACGAGTTTGCCGGTTGTGGCGAAACCCGTGTCGAGTCCGGTCCCGGCTTGAGCGAGCATCGCTGAGCAGAGAATTACCACGGCAGCGACGATGATAGTACTCTTGGTATTTGAATTACTGATTGTCATTGGTTTTTACCTCTGACCAATAGGGCGAGAAAAGACGGCAAGACCGCCCACGAGATCTTAAAACTTCTCTTTTTTTCGCGCTTTATAACAAGAATAGGCACGCCTTTATGAATCTCTCGTTTGACTCTGATCTGAAGAGCTTAGGAAGGATCGTGAAGTCTACCGACGGGGATCGTCGACCTTACCAAATTTCATGAGTTACTAAGCCTGCCGAGGCACGACGGTAACAAAAGCGGACTGCCGATATTATTTCGTTAGGTATAGACTGGGCTGCGGAGATAGGCCGAGAAGCGACTGGCGATCGCCTGCGCCCGCATCTTAATAAAATCGGCCCTCGGGCCGCTAAAACGAGCATCAACGACCTCGGCAAATATTTCCAGCCAGCGCTCGAAGTGTTCCGGCTGCAGCGGCGATAGGTCATCAAGAGCGGCGTGAACCTGCAGGGGATTACGACCGTGTCTGGTGTAGTTTCCACTGCGAAAAAGCATCGTTTCCCAAAAATCGCCGATCACGGGCAGATGCACATCAAGGTCTAGTTTTGCGACTTCGGTGAACAGGTAACCGATCATTGGGTCACCCATCGCCCGCGTGTAAAAATCGACCATGAGTTGGTCGATGTCCGTTCTACTGTTAATGTCGGTCTTTTCTTTCACTTTTAATTTAGATGCCGGCCCGTCGATTGACGGGCCGGCTATTCGTCTCATGCTTTAACTACGTGTGCCGACGGCAACATCTGCTTCCGCCCCTTAGTCAGCATCACACCCATCGCAAACCACACGAATGCTATGGCTCCGATCGCAAAGATCGTGTCGCCGAATAGGCGCATCCAGCGCAGCGTTTGCATCAGGGTGGACTGCATGAACTCGGGGCTGCGAGCCGACCAGTAACCCACAGCGACCGACTGATAGGTCTGCAGCAGGCCGATCGGCAGGAGGCTTAACAGGATCTCAAGCAGCATGCCGATGTTGATGGCCCAGAAGGCGAATCCGAGCAGCTTGGTGTTCCATTGTCGTGAGGGCTGCATAGCTCGCATACAGAAAAGCAGGAGAGCGAGCCCGAGTGTCCCATACACGCCGTATAGTGCACCGTGGGCGTGTACCGCGGTCGTGTTTAGGCCCTGCATGTAGTACAGAGCGATCGGAGGATTGATCATAAAGCCGAACACGCCCGCTCCGACCAAGTTCCAGAAGGCCACCGCGACAAAAAAGTAAACCACCCATTTATACTGCTTCAGCCATGGCCGCGCCTTCGAATGGCGGATGTTCTCCAGCGCCTCGTAACCGACGAATACGAGAGGAACGATCTCAAGCGCGCTGAATACCGCACCAAAAGCGATCGCGACCGTCGGTGTTCCGGCAAAATACAGGTGATGAAGCGTTCCGATTATACCGCCGCTCAGATAGATCGCCCCTGACAGGAGAGCAGCGTATGCGGCGTGATCGGCCCTGATGACTCGCAGCCGGGCAAAAAGAAACGCGATCACTACCGTCGCAAATACCTCGAAGAACCCTTCGACCCACAGGTGAACGACCCACCATCGCCAGTATTCCACGACCGTGAGGTGGGAACGCATTCCCCAGAAAAGTCCGGGAGCGTAAAACAATGCGATACCCGCCGTCGTCAGCAGGTAAAGTATTACCAGCGAACGGCTGCCGTCCTTTTTCAACGCGGCGACGGCGCTTCGAGCGATCAGGAAGAGCCAGAGCAGCAATCCGACAAAGAGGGCAGCCTGCCAGACTCGTCCCAGATCAACGTACTCATATCCCTGATGACCAAACCAGAACCACAGGTCGCCCGGCAGCATGTGCATAACGCTGAGCCATTGACCTGCCATCGAGCCGAGGACCACGATCAGAAGGGCTCCAAACAGTACGTCCACTCCCAGCTTTTGCAGCTTTGGCTCGTATCCGCAAATATAAGGTGCGATAAACAGCCCTGCGGCGAGCCAGGCCGTCGCGATCCAAAAGATGCCTAGCTGGGTATGCCACGTGCGGGTAACGACGTATGGCAGATAGTCCTGCAGCGGAATACCGTAGAATCCGCCGCCCTCAACGCCGTAATGGGCCGTCACTATTCCCATGACTATCTGCAGCAGGAACAAGAGCGAGACCACCATAAAATACTTGACGGTGGCCTTTTGTGAAGGCGTCAACGCCTCCCCGATCAGCGGGTCTTCGTCGGGCGTATCGCGGCCCTCGGTCTCCTTGTGCCAGCCGGCGTAAAACCACACCATACCGCCGATGCTGGCGATCAAAAGGATCACGCTTACGCCCGTCCAGATGATGGAGCTGCTTGTCGGGTAGTTGCCCACCAGTGGTTCGGAAGGAAAGTTGCTGGTGTACGAGATCGTATTGTCCGGCCGATTGGCGGCCGAGGCCCATGCGGTCCAAAAGAAGAACGAGGTAAGGGCCCTCAATTTTGCGGGATCGGACTGGGCATTCTTCTGAATGGCATACTCCGAGCTTCCTTGCGAGAAGATCTGGGAGTAATGTGCAAGGTTTTCCTCGAAAGCCCGCGCTCGTGCCGGGTCGACGGTCAGCTGCTGAGTGGCGGAGTCGAAACCGTTTGTGCGGATCGTATTCTGTAACCGCGTCTGCATTACCGCCTTCTGCTCGCTGGTCAATGAGGCGAAGCGAGAGCCGAATTCCGCCGTGGACCATTCATCCAAAATGAACAGAGCTTCCCGATGAAGATAATCGGCCGTCCAATCAGGCGCGACGTAGGAGCCATGTCCCCAGATCGAACCAACCTGCATTCCGCCCATTGCCTGCCAGACGTTTTGCCCGTCGAGGATCTCATTCTCGGGGATAAGAACGGTGCCGTCGGTCGTAACGACCTGGCGTGGGATGGGCGGCGCCTCGCGAAATATCTCTAGCCCGACCCA
>CAZWSK010000268.1:0-3173 GCA_964636445.1 uncultured Chloracidobacterium sp. | reverse complement strand
GCAGCGGACTCATAATCCGTTGGTTGTAGGTTCGAATCCTACCGAGGGCACCACTTCACATTTTGCGGACCTCAATAAATACCCCGTCTTTGCGATATTCCGGCACTGGAGCGAACAAAAGTTGTCCACTTGCCTTTGTACAACTTGAACACCTTGAACACAGAATGGGAAAAAAGTGGACAGAATTCAAGTGGCCTCAGGTAACGGCCTCTACGAACTCCCGAAAACTCATATTGCCGGATACGATCGCATCAAACACCTCACGCATTTTTTTCTCATCTGCGCGATCGTACATCGCCTGCATCGCTGCACGGCGGGTGTCGCTCGATGCGTGGCTATAAAGAGCAATCATCTCTGAGCCTTGTGTGTGTCCGCTGAGGCTCGCGGCCGTCGCCAGATCTGTCACCTGAACAAGCCGGGTAATGAAGCTGTGCCGCAAACTGTGGAATGTGACACCGTCGATGCTCTCACGGCCCCAGGTCAAGCCGGCCTGCTCCACAGCTTCTTTCAGAATTCGATAGAACGTCTCTGTCGGCTTTTGCGGGAACAAGCGGCTTTCCGTCGCGTCGTCGACGGCATGGGCCAGCAACTCAATCGCCTCCTGGGGCAAATGGTCGAAAAGTGTCATCGTATCGGTTTTCCACCGTACCACGCGAAGTGTCCGTTGTTCCCGGTTGAAGTCCGAAACGACAAGGCGTGCAACCTCAGAGAAACGCAGCCCGAGAAGCCATGACAAATGCCACATACGGGCGATCCGGACGTTCCGGGTATATAACCATTCGAGGATACGGGCATTTTCGGCAGCTGTAATGATACGTTCCCGCCGTCGCTGTCGGAACCGCGGCCGTATCACGCGCGGCGGCTCATAGTCCTCGAGGGCAACCGGAAATAATTCGGGCGCCGTACGAAAGGCAGAAGATAGGACATTGATCTCTCGATTGATCGTCTCAGGCCGAACCCCGTCGGCTTTACGCCGGTTGATGAATAACTGGAAAAGCGATGGTCTGACCTCAGTTATCAGTGGGTCCACATCCTCAAGTGATCGGAAGCACTCAAATATCCGCTTGGCCCGAACGCGTTCCTTGTGACTCGGGATCTTTTCAAGACGCCTGTCCAGTACCTCAGACAGTCGTGGGATATCGCTTCGCTGATACTTCAAACCGGCCTGGCTGTAGATCCGTTGCCGCTGCAGCTCATCAATGAAGTCTTGGGCTTCTTTTCGCGTAGGGAATACTGTTCGCAGACGCCGCTTGCCCACCCTGACATCTATTTGCCAGCCGATCCAGACGTTCTTTTCCGGGTCATGGCGCAGATTACGCTTGCGGTAAGTGAATTCAACTCGTCGAATGGTCGCCACGGTTTAGTGTCCAGAAATTGTCTGTTGCCTTTTAGCGCAAACTGCAATACATTGTGTCGTTATGGAACAATCTAACGAGCCGGAAACGTCGCCCGCGTCAGAAAACCTCTTGGACGAGTCCGAGGCCCAACCGTCTTCGATGTGGCCCATAAATCCGAATTGCCGCACCCAAGGTTACGGACCGTGGATAGACCCAGCAGAGATCGATGACGAAACCCGCGCCCGGTGGGAACAGGAAAGAGCCAGTAAATTCAAAACCGGCCTTCTCATTGCTCTGGAGGACCCCGAAGTAACCTCGGCGATACGCGGCCTTCTCCATTCATCGCCCGATTGGGTGTTGAGGAGGCCCAGCCGGTCTACTGAACAGGCAACTCATCATCCAGGTGATCAAGCAGCCGAGCCTCCAGTTCATCAAAGAAAGAGCAAGTCTGAACAAGCGCCCGCGTCCTTATCTGATCGGCTTGCGGATCTGGAAAGTGCCTTTCCCGCATGGTTTTCTCGATTGCCTTTCGAACGTAAGTTAGCTCTGATCGAAGAGCTGCATTCTCGTCGCGGGGATTTTCGATCGATGGGTTACGGCCCAAATTACCCTCCAGGCGGAACACCCTAGCAAACAAGTTCAGCAGGAGAACCCGGTGTAGATTCCCCTCTGCATACTCATTGATAAGGTCTTCGGTCATCCTCTCGCCTTCCTTTTGACGATATACGTAACTACGCCTAAGATCCGATACTCATCACTCGCCGTGACTTGTTTTGTCTTATACGCTCCATTGCCGGGAACCAGATAGAGCCCATTCCTTCCACGGCGGTCATTCAGTTTATGGAATTTGATGGTGTAGCCACCATTTAGGCGGGCGACGACGATGTCATTCGGCTTTGGCTCTATCCGGCAATCGAGCATCACCCAATCACCAGAATCGATCTCAGGACACATGCTGTCGCCTTCAATCCGTAGCAACAAGGACTCTGCGTTGCCCTTTGTCAGCATATAGTTAAGATCAACTTCTTCCTCTTCACCGAACAGCTCTAGCGGCTGGCCGGCAGAAACTCGACCCATTAACGCTCGGACCCATTGGTCTGACGATGTGGTGAGGTCAAATGCGGTGATCTTTAGCGCGGTTTGTTTCCTCATAATTTCCTCTCATGTGTTCGGTCTTTTGTCGTTTGTGTTGAGCTATATCGTTCTTAGCCGGTCTCTCGCAACCTGTCGGGTGATTCGACGCGAACTGTGCCGGAGCGAACGCCTTTCGCCATCGCGAACGCCGACGGGTCGTATTCTTTCTCCTCTCGAATCACCTTCACGGCGAGAGAATTGATCAGCGCGGAAACGGTCATACCTTTCAGCCTGGCCGCGACCTCCAGATCTCGCTTTATCTCCGGGGTCGTTCGGACGTTGATTCGTGTTTCAGACGACATTATCAGCATTTCAATCTCACCTCGAAAAAAAATCAAAGAAAAGTTATCAAAAAGGGTTGACAGTGGGATAACAGGGTGCTAACGTGTAGCTACTGGGATAACGAAAGACACCCAAAGGGATAATCATTATGAGCAAAGCAACCGAATGCCGCATCAACGTCCGAGCCGATGAAACGCTCAAGGAAGAGCTGCAGGAAGTCATCGAGAAGACGGGCCTGACCGAATCGGTCATCGTTCGTGAGGCCGTCAAGGAAAAACTGCGATCACTCAAGAATACTCACCCGGCGTATACGACGAGCATTGAACCGGCCGCGGTCACGGCCTAGCAAGCTCCAAAGGTGACGTCGTGGGAACCGTCACCACGAGGGCGACAACCCTGTAGGCCTGTCGCCCTCACCCC
>CAZWSK010000267.1:0-3178 GCA_964636445.1 uncultured Chloracidobacterium sp. | reverse complement strand
TCTTCTTCAAGTCCTGCGCATACGGCTGTATGATCCGCACCAGATCGGCACGGGTTTTGAGGTCGTCGATGAAGTACTGGTCGAAGAGCATCAGATACAACAGTTGTGACGGGTAGGATCGAGTAATTCGGATACATTGTGCCGGTCGAACAAATCGTACAGCGCCTCCGTTCCTTGTTCGAGCTTAAAGTGCATCTCTTCCGTATATATCGGGATTATGCTTAAAAAATGAATTTTTTTCTGCGGGCTTATTTCTAGAACCTGAAATTCTTGCGGAGAGAGGATTGGATATGAGATCAGGGAACAAGCCATCGCCGTGTTAATTGCATATGGCTGTGGCGGATCGCCATTTGGGATCGTATGACCTTCCCATATCCACGTGTCGAACTCGTGCGGAAAACGAGCAAACATCTTCAAGATTCCGACAGGCCAGTAGTTCTCACCTTTTTCGAAGGCCTGCTGATCTAATTCCCAACCAGCCGGCAGGGCAATCAGGAGTTCCGCGAATCGGAAATCAGGCAAAGGGGCACTGACCATCGCTTTGTCACTCATTCCGGACGTGACTAAAGTATAAAAGTCTCGCTCGGGCGTAGGTTCAACAATGTGGACGTCAATGTGAACCAAGTCGGAGACGATCTCATGGAAGACGGTCGCGGGAGTTCCAATGAACTTTTCAATGTGCGCACTGATCTGTTCGAGAGAGTCCTCACCGAGATCGGTTGAAAACGGTTCGTGTAGGCGTTCCGTGTATCTATGTATCTGCGACCCGCCGGGCGATATCTCCTTTTCATCTGCCATTGATCTCTCCTTAGGTCTTAAATTCCGCAATCGTAGCTCCATGACCGCCTTGGTTGTCGGGGGCGAACTCGAAGCGTTCGACAAGGTCGCTGTTTTTTAGAAAATGGTGGACGTAGTTCTTTAGTGCACCGGTGCCGAAGCCGTGGATTATGCGGACGCGGGGGACGCTGGACATGTAGGCTTCGTCGAGGAAGCGGTCGAGCTCGTATTCGGCGTCGGCCGTGGTGCGGCCGATGAGGTTGAGCTCGGCGGGGGCGTCGGGGGCGTCCACCGGCCGGGACAGTGTGGATGCTGTGTTGCGCACCCTCCCTACGGGTCGGGTTTCCGCCTGTGTAGGCTCGGCTGCTCTCAGATCGGCGAGTTTTTCGCGGAGGCGGAGGTTGCCGACGAGGACCTCGGCGACTTCTTTGTCCATGCGCTCGATGGTGCCGATGTTGCCGAAGGAGGTGACGACGCGGGAGCCAGGCGCGAGCGTTCTGGCGTCGGGCACCCTCCCTACGGGTCGGGTTTCCGCCTGTTTGGCCGGCCTTGAGCCAGGACTTTGGATCTTGGACAGCACCGCTCGATTGAGTTCCGATTTCCGGGCCTGGCGTTCTTTTTCGAGGCGGTTTTTTAGGGCTTTGTCCTCGATGGTCTTTAGGAACGCTTTTGACTGGCGGTCGAAATCGTCGACGGCCTGAGCGAGGTGGCTTTCGAACTCTTTTTGGCGCGCTTTTTCCTTCTTAACGGCCTCGATCTCGAGGCCGGCGTACTTCATCGCGACGGCCTCGCGCTCTTCTTCGAGGGCGGAGCGCAGGTCTTCCGCTTGGCGTGTCTCTGTTTGGAGTTTTTGAAGATATTTTTCGGCGTCCTGGGCCGGAACGTCGAGGTGAGATCGTGCGGCGTCGATCACCTGCTGATCGATACCAAACCGTCGGGCGATCTCGATGCCGGACGATGCACCGGCGAGGCCGAGGAGGAGACGATATGTTGGTTGTAGCGTTTTTTCGTCGAATTCAACCGAGGCGTTTACGACGCCTTCGTCGTTAGCGGCGTACATTTTCAGGCCGCGGTAGTGTGTCGAAGCGATAACGTGAGCGCCGCAGTTTCGGCGAAAATGATCAACGATCGCGACGCCAAGGGCCGAGCCTTCGTCGGGGTCGGTGCCGGTGCCGGCCTCATCGAGCAGGACGAGCGACGGCGACTGGCATTGGCGGATCATGCCCGCGATATTCGACATATGCGAAGAGAATGTCGAGAGGTTTGCCGAGATTGATTGGTGATCGCCGATGTCGGCGAGGACCGAGCGGTAAAAGGGAATTCTCGCCTCGGCAGCCGGCACGGGCAACCCTGAGACGGCCATCAGGCTGAGAAGGCCGGCGGTTTTGAGGACGACGGTCTTGCCGCCGGCGTTGGCGCCGGAGATGATCATAACGGACTTGTTAGCGGTTAGGGTGAACGAGCTTGGGACGATCTCGGTCTCGTCGCGGGGCACACTCCCTACCGGTCGTGTTTCCGCCTGTGTCGCGGCCGTTCTGAGGTTTGCTTCGAGGAGCGGATGTCTGGCGTCAACGAGGTCAAGTTCGTTCTCGGTGATCTCCGGCACTACGGCGTTGAATTTGCGGGCGAATTCGACCTTTGTTTTTATCGCGTCGAGTTCTGCGACAGCTTCGACTGCGGACTCGACCGCGGGGAGTTGTTCGCGAAGCAGTTCGGTGAGACTGAAAAGAATTCTTGCGACCTCGCGTTCTTCCTTTCCACGCAGATTCTGGAGTTCGTTGTTTGCTTCGATCGCCTCGAGCGGCTCGACATAAACCGTCTGGCCGCTGGATGAAAATCCGTGTGCGACGCCGGCGACTTTACCGCGGAAGTCGGACTTTACAGGTATGACAAATCGCTCGTTCCGCACCGTGACGATCTCGTCTTGTATCGCCGTCCCGGCGGCACGCATCGCGGATTCGAGTGACTTGGTCAGCCGGGCACGTTGGGCGTTTATCTCCCGGCGAAGCGACGCAAGTTCCGGCGACGCGTCGTCGTCGATCTCGCCGCTCGGTAATAGTTTTCTGTTGATCTGCTCGGTGACCGAGAGCAAACCTGTCGGTATTTGCTCGACGATCTGCCACAGGGTCGGGACCTCTTCTTGCTCGGGCTGAATAGCAGAGCGGGCGAACAATGCCTGCGTGCAGACGCGGGCGATCTCGAGCAATGCGAGCGGTTCGAGGGCGGCGTTCTCGATACGCAGGACAGCGACGGCCTGCGACGGATCCTCTAATCCGCTGAATGACCATGTGAGCTGCCGTTCGGCGAGCGCGATCGTTTCGTCGACGGCCGCGAGTGCGGCATCGAGGTCGCGGCGGCTGGCGAATGGGCGCAGCGACATTATCCGCGCGCGGCCCATCGG
>CAZWSK010000266.1:0-3203 GCA_964636445.1 uncultured Chloracidobacterium sp. | reverse complement strand
GAATTGATCAAGGAATACGATGGTCTCTGATGACCGGTGAGTGGTGCCCTCGGTAAACTTTTATTGAATATCGTAAGTCAAACTAACTACAGACGTTACCGCGACAGCGCCCCTAATTCCGTCCACTGATGCAAGCCGGATGCGAAAATTCAGCGGAAAAGTTGACATATTTTCGCCCCGCTCGTATGCTCGGAGATACGGAGTGATTGCGTTCGGACGCGAACGCGACCAGTCAAGGGCCGGTAGGTTGGCGTAGGAAGCCGCTTACCGGCCCGGCGCTTTTTTAGGACTACATTTCAGGACCAGTACCCATCGTTTAACGCAACCAACTACCGGAACCTCCGCAGCGATCGCGGCCAGTCCGACCTGCGGAGTGCAACACAACGGACGAGCGGGAGCAAATACTTGCGGGCAGCGGAGCTTAACCCACCGAACGTCTCGGGAAAGGAATCACTCTGGCCGTGTCGTTTATAGCCTCCTGTCTTACCTCAAACAAGTGATCCCAGGGTGAATTGCCGTCCGGCATCGTAAACAAATGACCCCATGCTTCATCTTTCGCGGTGCAGTTCCAGACTTCCCCCAACGACTCCTCAGACGCGGCCATCGTTTCTTGATCATCAATCATAGCGACAGAATAATGAGCGCTCGGTTGGGTTGTCAATGTGCATTTTTCTGGTAGGATATGGCGACATAGGTGACCGCCATGCCCAACACGGTAAAGATAATTCTGTTAACGATATTTGGAACTTTGGCCACGGTAGGACTCGTCCTTGGCGCTTATATGGCTGGGAAACAATCAAATGAGCTAGCACTCCATCCCCGACTCCTGCAGTTATCGCCACGGCCACGGCCACGCCCGCGATCACGAATCCTCCGGTCGAGGTGCCGACTGTCAATGTGTCGACTACTGTAAATAGGCCTGCGCCTCGTAAATCAGAACCCCGTCGGTCGCGTCTTGACGAGCCTGGCTGGAAATACGTTACGCAGACGAACGATTCCCCTGGCGGCTACTACTATTATTATCAGGCGTCCTCGGTAAATGGCTCGTCGAGCGGGGGCACAGCATGGCTCCGTCAATATCCGATGTACCCCGTCAAATTTGGAAAACAGGAAGAACTCGGGCGGGCCGTAGATTATGTTCTTCAGAAAGTGCGGTTCGAATGTAAAGACGATGGCTACTACATGCTAGCCGAAACATTCTTTGATGGTGATGGTTCATCCATCCCCGATAAGCGAAGGATTCGTTCATACGGGACGATTTCTCCAAACACAACGCTTTCCTCGATAAAGTTCGCGGTGTGTCTCGATTTGGCCTTGCAATGAGAATAGTCCTTTCCGCTCGGGACCGTGAAGAGGGGTGCTCGAAGGTCCGCGTAAATTACGCGGACCTTTGAACGTTTGGAGCGCTATTTTAATGGCGTCTTCGGCAGGCTTCGCTGCGAACGCTTCTCGCGAGTCAGTTTCAACGGATCAACCATTCGCAGGAATCGACGCGTAACATCGCCCCGTTCTTCCTCACCGCCGATGTAGGTTGTCGATCGCGGCAGACTCTCACGCAGTTTCGGGATGTGGATAAGATACTGCGCGGCAAAGCCCTGGTCCCAATATTTCCGCGGGTGATCGTCGAGAACTTCGCCAAGCTCCTGCAACACCTTGAGATTCAGGACCGGCGTCAATGAATTTGCCTTCGATCCCGCCCACGAATTGAAATCGTCCTTAGTGAATTCACCGGTGGTCAGCGGGTTCAAAGCCCGGACGTCTTTACCAAGCCGTGACGCCATCGCTCCAGCTCGCGCGTAACCGGGGCCGGGACGGTCGAATTGCTCGATCTGATTGATACCAAGGTTCATCGCCATTCCGAACGGATCTCGGTTGTATGGCGTTCGGTACTGGCCGATGCGGACGCTCGAGTCTGGGATGCCGGCCTCGCGTTTTTCGTACCACTTGCCTTTTTCGTCGTCGTAGTCGGTGGCTCCGACGGCATCGATCATTCCTTTGATCACGCCGAGCAACAGCAGTCCACCAACGACCGTGCCGAATGTCGTGCGGCCGGCGGCCTCAGCGAATTGGCGATTCTCGAACGCAGTGAATTTCACGTCTGCAAATAGGTCTTCGGCGTTCCATTCCTCGCGTGTCTTCATATCGGCGACGCGCCGGCGGTTGTCGATCAACTCGAAGTCTTCCTTCCGCTGTTTTTTATAGGCCTCACGCTTCTTTTCCCAAGTTTCGAGCCATGTCTTCTTTTTCGCCTTTAGTGCTGCGATTCGCTCGCGTTTCGCGGAATCGGTGAACACTGTCGAATTTTTAATGGCATCTATCGATCTCGGCTTTCCAGTCAGCGGTCCGTTGATCGCGACGCCGTTTAAAGCCGTCGAGATACTTCTTTGTCTCCGCACGGAACGCACGGTCCGCTACTGCGCGATCGTTCGCGATCTTGGCTATGATCTTCGCCCGGGCCTCCGACGTTTCTTCCATCCAGTGTGTTCGCTCGAAGCCCTGTCCGATCTTGTAGTATTTCCACGCGGCCGAAACGATACCGGTCGGCAAGATGTATTCAAGCGTTCGAAAACCGATGTTGCTCGGGGTCTTCACGAACGGTGCGAATGAGCCGCTGGCCAGATACAAGCCGCCCCCGATATGCTTGGCGAGTCGGTGCTGGGCGGCCGTCGGGATCACCTTTTTCAGTTCTTCCTCGTCGCGAAGGATCCGGCGGAACTTGTCGTAGACATCCGTGACGGCGTTCGGATTTTGAAATGTCACGGTCTCGGCGTATCGCTCGGCGAGATCGTGCATCAGCAAACTCGGGTCCGCCTTGAAGTGCTTCATTGCCTTTCGCCAGGACGTGTCGATGCCTTGGGCGACGGCGTTCTTTGCTGCGATCCGCGTCATACCGCGCAGCTCGGCGGTTCGGGCATAAGCTTTGAACGGGCGATCAACTGATACCACCAGCCGCTTTGTAGCCTCGATTATCCCGTCTATTAGCGGCACACCAGTGTTGCGAACAAAATTCGGATTCTCAGCTCCCGGTTCGTTCATATCCACACGGGATGATTCGATCTCGCCCACGCCTTTGGTCAGGCCGGTCAGCATTCCGCGTTCGCCGACGAGGCCTGCCCGGATCAGCCCGGATTTGCCGAAGAAGCCCGCGGCGATATCGCCAAGCGACAGGCCGGGCACGTAGCGCATTCCTTTGGCCTTCGGGT
>CAZWSK010000265.1:0-3252 GCA_964636445.1 uncultured Chloracidobacterium sp. | reverse complement strand
ACCGCCGACACGCGGATTTTCAGTCCGCTGCTCTACCAACTGAGCTACCTGGCCGCGCCCGCATCCGGAAAGTAACCGGAAGCGAATTTGTAAGTGTAAATAAGCGGTTTTGCGTTGTCAAATCAGCGTCCGGCGAGCGATTGAGGAATCCGCGGCCGCGGGCTATAATCGTGAGGACAATTATGAAAAAAGCAGCAATTCTTTTAGCTCTGGCATTTACGGCGTCGTGCGGCGGCACTGCGACAAATGACTCCGCGACGAACGCAAATGTGGCTCCGCAAGAGATCAAGATCGACCCGAACAACATGCCGCCGGGCCTGTCGACAACTCCTCTACCGATGACCGGGACACCGATCCCGGGAATTCCTACTAACGGTAACGTGATGGTGCCAAAAGGCACGAAGCCGACGCCCGGCATCCCGAGTGAACAGGAACTTAAGAAAGGGCTGAAGCCGAGCGCGAACTCGACGCCTGGAATACCATCTCAGGAAGAGATCCGGCGGATGCTGAATCAATCGAATGTGAAGCCACCTAGCGGAGATGCACCGCCGATGATGAAAAGCAACCGAAAGCTGGGCGGAAAGCCGGAATAGAGCCTCGCGAAATGGCAGAAGGGCACGAGGACCTGCGTCTTCGTGCCCTTCTCTTTATTACGGCCTATGTTAGCCCGCGGCAGAGGCCGCTTCGGGCTCCGGCTTCGTGAAGCCAAGAGCATCCTTTACGTCGTTTTCGATGCGCTCCAGAAGGTCTGTATTCTGCTTGAGCATCGTCTTGACGTTGTCCCTGCCCTGGCCGAGCCGTTCACCCTTGTACGAGAACCACGCCCCGCTCTTCTCGACGATGTTGTGGTTGACGGCGAGGTCCAAGAGGTCACCCTCGCGTGAGATGCCTTCGCCGTACATAATGTCGAATTCCGACTCACGGAATGGCGGAGCACACTTGTTCTTAACGACCTTCACGCGGGTTCTGTTGCCGACCGCACGGTCGCCATCCTTGATGGCCCCGATGCGGCGGATATCGAGCCTGACGCTCGCGTAAAACTTCAACGCCTTTCCGCCAGTCGTAGTCTCCGGCGAGCCAAAGAAGACGCCGATCTTCTCTCGGAGTTGGTTGATAAAGATAAAGCAGGTCCGGGAATTCGACACGATCGCCGTGATCTTTCTCAGGGCCTGAGACATCAAACGAGCCTGCAAACCGGGCAGCGAATCGCCCATCTCACCGTCCAATTCAGCTCGCGGCACCAGCGCCGCGACAGAGTCGACGACGATCACGTCTACGCTGTTTGATCGAACCAGGGTCTCAGCGATCTCGAGCGCTTGTTCACCGGAATCAGGCTGCGAGATCAGCATGTCGTCGATGTTGACGCCAAGTTTTGTTGCATATTCGGGGTCCATGGCGTGCTCAGCGTCGATGTATGCACAAACGCCGCCCGATTTCTGGGCAGAAGCCACAACTGAAAGGGCAAGCGTTGTCTTACCTGAACTCTCAGGCCCGTAAACCTCGACGATCCGGCCGCGCGGAAACCCGCCAACGCCTATGGCAGCATCGAGACTGAGACAATTCGTCGAGATCGCGCCAGCGTCCTCATGCGGCTTTTCACCGAGCCGCATGATCGCCCCTTTGCCGAATTTCTTCTCGATCTGCAACAGCGCAGACTCGATCGCTTTTCCTTTATCAGTGTTCATTTCGTGCATTTCTCCAATGTTTGTTTCTTCAAAGGCAATAGCCTAAGACCTAACCTATCACGACGAAAAGGGATGTGCAACTCTGTTGCAGTAGTGCAACCGCCAAATTTTCAGGATCGGTAGGACAGATCGAATGCCGGGAAGTGTATAGCATCGAACATTGGTAATCAAGCCCCCGGGCTACTATCGCTATTGATTCGTGCTTGACACAAATACATAAAGGCATATAATCGTCTGGAATCAAGAATTTAGTTCCGTGCCGCAGCCTTCGTCCAGAGCATAATGTCTCTGGAGCTGCAGGTTTCGGATCGCATTCACCTTGGGAGTAGCCGCACTCGGCGACCGTCCCACGCTGTTCTCGTGGGGCGGAGACGTCACACTGAACTCGCGTTCACGGCGGCCCTCGGATGAAATTACCCTACAGGAGGAGGATACATGTCCAGGTCAAAAAGATCGTTTCGTGGGGCCGTTATCGGCCTTGTCGTTATCGCAATCGCGGCCTTTGCTGTCGCAGCTCCGTTCGGTGGATCGAGCCTGCTAACGCAGGGAGCCGCCGCGATCGGATTTCCCGCGATGGCTACTACGTCACCCGCGTTAAGCAGCACACAGCCGGCCGTCTCGACCGCAGTCTCAGACGACTTAGAGACTGCAAAGGAGGTAGCTGCTGCACAGGCGGCCGAAACTGCGGAACCGGTCGCCGGGCATTCTTTAGATCTCATACCGACATCCGTTCCGATGCCTGACGGCCCGAACCCGCTCTTTGCGGGCGTGGACGACATTGCGATACCGGCGGCGTTGATAAACGTTACGAATAACACATCCACAACCGCCTTTTCAGGCTTTCAGGTGTGGGGCGCCGCCTACGATGCCGCAAATAACCGGGTCTTTTTTAATAATGGCGGCACCCTGATGGTCTGGGATGTTGGGGGCTCGGTTACTACTCTCGGAACGATCGTCGACGGGGGTGGAGCTACTCAGTCGATGGTGGGTCTCGCGTTCTATAACGGGAACCTTTATGGTACGAAGAACATCGCTAATGAGGCGATTTGGTTGATCAATACGACGACTTTGGTTGCGACCGTCCACATCGATTATGTGGACGCAGACTTAGACTGTGGCGGCTTTGATGCTGACCCGAACACTGGTGCATTTTACTGCACGAACGACGATGCAACGCCACACGGCGCAGGTTTGGTGCGGATCAACCCTGATGCCTCAGTTACCCCGATTGCGGCATACCCGGCGGGTAGGACTGACATCGACGGACTCGCCATCGGCAATGACGGCAGGGCCTATCTCGTCGAGGACGATGCGGCGGGACCGATCCATGTATATGATTTTGGAACCAACACTTACCTGGCGCCGTTGACGACGCCTTGGCCGACGAGCGAGACATTCTCTGCAGGAGCTTGGTTGGTTGCCGGCGGTGGAACGCCCACCCCGACGCCAACGCCGACCCCAGGCATAACGCCGACGCCTACGCCGACACCGACTCCGACGCCGACCCCGACGCCACCTGCGGGGATCATAGCGTGGGCGAACTGGAGCAACGCGCCTGTGGCGAATA
>CAZWSK010000264.1:0-3263 GCA_964636445.1 uncultured Chloracidobacterium sp. | reverse complement strand
GTTCGGGTGCGATAGAGGGCATACAGGACATGGGAGCCGCGGGGCTGACGAGTTCGTCGGTCGAAATGGCGGCCCGCGCCGGAACCGGCCTGGAGCTTGACCTTTCGCTTGTACCACAGCGCGAGGCCGGCATGACAGCCTATGAGATGATGCTGAGCGAGTCGCAGGAACGGATGCTGATCGTGGCTCGCACCGGCCGGGAAAAAGAGGTTGTCGAGATATTCAATAAATGGGACCTTGACTGTGTTGTCATTGGAAAAGTAGTCGAGGGTGACCGCCTCAAGATCATGCACAGCGGCCGCCTCGAGGCTGACCTGCCGGTGGCCGCACTCACCGACGAGGCCCCAAAATACGAACGGCCGATTTTGGCTCCCAACAGACCGTCGGCAATCTCCGAAACTCGAACTCCCAAGACGAGCGACCTGACCGAAGCTTTACGACTTCTGCTGGCGTCATCAAATATCTGCTCGAAGCGTTGGGTCTATGAGCAGTATGACTCGATGGTGCGGACGAACACGATCGTGTTGCCCGGCGCCGATGCGGCGGTTATTCGAGTCAAGGAAACTCGCCGGGCCATCGCAATGTGCCATGACGGCAACGGTAGATTCGTTGCGATCGACCCGCGAATGGGCGCCAAGCTCGCGGTCGCCGAAGCCGCGCGAAACGTCGCTTGCGTAGGTGCCAGGCCTGTGGCGGTTACGAACTGTCTCAATTTCGCCTCGCCTGAACGTCCTGAGGTGATGTGGGCATTCAGTGAGGTCATCGACGGCATGGCTGAGGCCTGCCGTGCGTTTGATACGCCCGTCGTCTCGGGCAATGTATCGTTCTACAACGAAACCGATGGAAAAGGGATCTTGCCCACACCGGTAATCGGGATGGTCGGCCTGATCGAGGACTCGCGAAAGATAGTTAACTTCGGTTTCAAGAGCGAAGGTGACCTCATCGCCGTCCTGGGCACCACCCGCGACGACCTCGCGGCGAGCGAATATGCTCAGACGGTGCTCGGCCTCTCCACGCAAGATCTGGTCAGCCGGGGTGTTGCTCCCAAAGTGGACCTACACGAAGAAAAACGACTGCAAGAGGTTCTTCTCCACCTTATTGATGGTTGTCTGATCAATTCGGCCCACGATTGCTCCGACGGCGGTTTAGCCGTCACCATCGCGGAATCCTGCTTCTCGTCGCTCGGACGCCACGCCCTCGGCGCTGAGGTCGATCTAGCCGCGGACGGCCTGTCAGCGGAATCTTTGCTGTTTGGCGAGACGCCGTCACGTGTCGTTATCAGCTTTGAGCCGGAAAAACTTGAAAGGCTGAAGGGCGCCGTGGGCCCCTTTCCGTTCGCAGTGATAGGAAGAGTCACCGGCTCGACGTTAAGTATCCTGATCGATGGGTCCCCTGCTGTCGAGGCTCCTGTCGCGGAGCTTGAGTCGAGCTGGGCGAACGCCCTCAGTGCACAGCTTCAAGGCTGATCCGCATGGGCGCCGGTGTTTACCTCCACATCCCGTTTTGCAAGTCCCGCTGCTCGTATTGTGATTTTGCGACTGACGTGTACCGCGACTCCGACGCCGTGGACCGGTATGTCGCCGCGCTGTGCACCGAGCTTGGAATTTTCCGATCTGAGACGGCTATTCATGCTGATACGATCTATTTTGGCGGCGGCACCCCGTCGCTGTTGACGGCAAGCCAGGTTGAACGGATCTTGAATTCGGTCAGAAGAGCCTTCGTCATAGCGAATGGGGCCGAGATAACGATGGAAATGAATCCGGCGACCGTCTCGGAAGGATCGCTTGCGGCCTATCGGTCACTCGGTATAAACCGTGCCAGCTTTGGCGTACAAAGTTTTGACGACCGCCAGCTACGGCTATTAGCACGTGGCCATGATGTCAAAGATGCTCACCAGACCTTTCGCCTTCTCAGAGAAGCCGGATTTGCGAACATCAGTTTTGACCTGATTGCAGGCCTCCCCGGCCAGACGCTCGAACGCTGGGAACGAGATCTTGACGAGGCAGTAGCCTTGGCACCTGAACATATCTCACTCTACATTCTCGAAATACACAGCGGAACTCCCCTTGCGGAGCAGCTTTCCAGCGGCCGGCGGTCCCTGCCCGATGAGGAAGTCGTCGCAACAATGTATGAAAATATGCTCGACAAGCTTTCTGACGCCGGATACGAGCAATACGAGATATCCAATTTTTGCCGCCCCGGTTTTCGAGCCCGCCACAATACGAAGTACTGGCAAATGGAACCCGTTTTCGGCTTTGGCGTTTCCGCACATTCCTTCGACGGACGCCAACGTTACGCTAACGAACGCGACTCCGCACGGTTCGTTCACCTGATCGAAAAAGGTGGATCAGCCGAGGTAATGCGGGAGGATATCGATGTAGCGTCCGAGGCGATGTTTCTCGGCCTTCGCTTAGAAGAGGGTATAGACCTTGCGAAATTCACTGAGCGGTTTGGCGCCGAGCTGTTCAAAAGAAACTCCCAAGATATCGAACAATTGCGCGACGCCGGTTTGCTAGCGATCGGGAACGGACAGATGAAACTCACCAGGCGCGGCAAGCTTTTTTCAAACGAGGTCTTTTCCGTGTTTGTTTAAGGAAGCCGGCGAATACGCCCGTCCGTCATCGGATCTATAGTCGAATTCGGAGCGGTTCGGATCGCCTGTTCAAATAGATCGGAGTCCTTTGGGGCGCTAGCCGCATCCGTCAACACTTTTCCTTCCTTAAACATGGTGTAGCCGTCGCCGCTGCGCGAGACGAGGAAATCGGATGTCGCGATCGTATACTTGGCGGCCTCGTCGAGTTGGCGCCCGTTGACCGTCACTGCCACAACCCGCGAACCGACAGGCTTTGACGGATCATATTCGAATCGAACACCCGCGACCTGCGGGAAACGACCGGGCTCGGTGTCCTCGCCTGGCCCGCTGCGAGCGACTCCATGTTCAAGGATCTGCTTCAGGGTCCTTCCCGTGATCTCGACCTTTACCACCGGATTGTTGAAGGGCAGAATCGAGAGAACAGCACGTTTAGTCAGCACGCCGGGCTCATAAGTGAGGTCCGCCCTGATCGAACCACCGTTCACGAATCCAATATCCGCGCCTGTCGCCCGTCTGTACGATTCAGCAATGAAGTTGCCGACGTTCGTTTCTTTCTGCCTGTTCGCGTGGGATAACGCGTTAAGTTGGACCAAGGTCGCCCCGACACGCTCCTCGAGCGTTTCCAGCAGGCTGCGATATTTCGCGATGACCGGCGCGAATTCAGGGGCCT
>CAZWSK010000263.1:0-3264 GCA_964636445.1 uncultured Chloracidobacterium sp. | reverse complement strand
TCGGCGCGGTGATTAAAAAAGACGACAAGATCGCCGCTCTTTACCGTCGCGACCGGCACGTCGGGCGCGCTTTCGATGATGATCGGCGCCGTGAATTCGTCGCCGATCCCGCGCAGGAATGAGTTGCGGATCGACGTGACAGCGTCGCGCGAGCGTTCGCCCTCGGCGTGGACGAGCATGGTAAAAGCACGCGCGGTGCGCTCCCAATTCTCGCCCATGTCCATCGCAAAAAACCGGCCGCAGAGAGTCGCGATCTGACCGATCCCGATGTCGGCCAGCTTTATCTCGAGAGCCTCGATATAGACGTCCGCCGTGCGCGGCGGCACGTCGGCGCCGTCAAGTATGCAGTGGATAAAGACGTCCCGGATACCGTTATTTTTGGCAAAGCGAATGAGTGCGAATAGATTCTCGGTCGATGAATGAACGCCGCCGTCGCTGACGAGGCCGATGAGGTGCACGGCCGAGCCTTTTTCCTTGGCTCGCGAGAAAGCTCGCGCGAGCACGGGGTTCTCGAGAAATTCTCCCGACTCGACCGCAGCTTTTATCCGGGCGGCCTCGGTCCTGGCGTTGCGGCCCGTGCCGATGTTCAGGTGGCCGACCTCTGCATTCCCCGGCTGGTCATCAGTCGCCGCGGCCAGCGTAGTCATTGGAAATTGTCGGCAGATCTCGTCGTAATATGGCGTGTGCGCGATCGCGAGGGCGTTGCCCTCAGTACGCGGAGCATAGCCCCAGCCGTCGAGGATGACGAGTGCCAGCGGGCGGTCAAGGAGAGGTTTTGTGCTATCCATTCGGAGCAAGTCGGCCAAGACAATTATAACCGACCGGACGGGCGCGGTGGCAACAAGTTTTATCAGTAGGCATCCGGCGCGGTCCGTTCCATCCAACGCTCAGGATGCACTAGCGTGGCGAATCCGAATTGCTCATACAGGCCGTGCGCGTCACGCGTCGCGAGCAGCCATCGTCTCAGCCCCTGCATATCGGGCTGATCGACGATCACCTGCATCAGCCATTTGCTCAGGCCGCTGCCGCGATGCGGCTCGGTGATAAATACATCACCGACATACGCGAAGGTCGCTTTGTCAGTGATGACACGAGCGAATCCGACCTGCTCACGCCCTTTAAAAACGCCAAAACACTGCGAATTCTCTATCGCCGTCAGCGTCTGCTCGAGCGTGCGGCTTTGGGCCCAGTAGGATTCGGTCGAGAGAAACCGGTGTACCGCCGCGATATCAAGGCGGCGCTTGTCAGTGTCTATCTCGTAATCACCTCTGCGGACTTTCATTTACCAAACACCTTCCTGAATCGTGCCCGCATTCCGGGCGTGTCCATCTCAGGATGCGCGGTCGCCGCCAGTCTAAGGTCGTTCATAAGCTCGGCGTTGCCCTTCGCGATATTCGCCGCGACAGTCGTCGAAAAACATCGGACCGCGACCGGCTGGGAGACGTCACCCGCAAGCCGGTAACACGCATCGAATATCCTGCCCTGATATCGTTTTGGGACCTCAACGAACTGCAGCAGCCGTGCGACATTGCGGCGGACGGCAAGATGCGCGTCTTCGCGTTCGAGCTGACCGACGAGCTTGCTCCAATACGGCGTAATGAGTTGCGGATGACGCTCGATACAATTACTGACTGGCCAAGACGCACGCTGCGAGAGACGATAGACGGGGCCAAGCATTTGCTTCATCAGCTCGGCGAAGCGTTCGGGATCGTCGCCAACATAGTCGACGATCTTCGCCGTCTGCTCCTTTGAGTGCTCCTCAAGAAGTGCGTCGCGGATGTTCATACTCGCATGTCGCGTAGCGACATCTGACTTTAGCCGTGGGTTTCAACCCAAGGGCGCAAGATCGGGCAGCACATACGTCGCGTAGCGACGGGTGAGTCAGCCGTCGCTACGCGACGAGATGTGTTTCGGACACAAAACCGTGGGTCGAAACCCACGGCTAAAATCAACTGCCGCTACGCGGCAATGGAACCTTATGCCAATTGATAAAACGCCTTTCGGCCCGGATACTTTGCCGATTCGCCAAGGTCCTCTTCGATCCTCAGCAATTGATTATATTTCGCAATGCGATCGCTGCGGCAGAGAGAGCCAGTCTTGATCTGGCCTGCATTTGTCGCGACGGCGAGGTCGGCGATGAAGCTGTCCTCGGTCTCACCGGAGCGGTGCGAAATGACCGCAGTCATGTTGTTCGTTCGCGCAAGTTCGATAGCGTCGAGCGTCTCGGTGAGCGTGCCGATCTGGTTGACCTTGATGAGGATGCTGTTCGCGGCTTTCTCGTCGATTCCCTTTTGCAGGAATTTTGTGTTGGTGACGAACAGATCGTCGCCGACGAGCTGGACCTTGTCGCCAACCTGCGCGGTGAGGCTTTTCCAGCCGTCCCAGTCGTTTTCGGCCATGCCGTCCTCAATGGAGATGATCGGATATTTCGAGCACCAGTCAGCCCAATACGCGGCCATTTCTTCACTTGAGAGCTCACGGTTATCGCTCTTTTTGAAGATGTACTTGCCGTCTTTATAGAACTCGCTCGACGCGGGATCGAGAGCGAGCATTACGTCGTCGCCCGCGGTATAGCCTGCCTTCTCTATCGCTTCCAGAATGGTCTCGACGGCCTCATCATTCGATTTAAGGTTCGGGGCAAAGCCGCCTTCGTCGCCGACGCCGGTGGAATAGCCGCGCGATTTGAGAACGTTCTTGAGATTGTGAAATATCTCGGCCCCTGTCCTGAGTGCTTCGGCGAATGACTCTGCACCGACGGGCATCACCATGAACTCCTGAAAATCGACGTTGTTGTCGGCATGCGCGCCGCCGTTCAGGATATTCATCATCGGCACCGGCAGCGTCTTTGCATTAGTGCCGCCGATGTAGCGGTAAAGCGGCATTTCCTGGGTGCTCGCGGCGGCACGGGCGTTTGCGAGCGAGACTGCGAGGATGGCGTTCGCTCCCAGTTTGCCCTTGTTCTCGGTCCCGTCCATTTCGATCATCACCTGATCGATCAGCGACTGGTCAAGGCAATCGAGGCCTTCGAGTTCGCGGGCGATCGTCTCGTTGACGTTGTTGACCGCATTCAAGACGCCCTTGCCGAGGTAACGGTATTGATCGCCATCGCGAAGTTCGACAGCCTCGTTCTCGCCAGTCGAGGCACCGCTCGGCACGGCCGCACGGCCCTGCGTGCCGTCCTCGAGAATGACCTCGGCCTCGATCGTCGGGTTACCGCGCGAGTCCATGATCTCGCGCGCGTGGACTAGTTCTATGAAGCTCATA
>CAZWSK010000262.1:0-3265 GCA_964636445.1 uncultured Chloracidobacterium sp. | reverse complement strand
AGGCCCCTGAATTCGCGCCGGTCATCGCGAAATATCGCAGCCTGCTGGAAACGCTTGAAGAGCATGTCGGGGCGACCTCGGTCCAACTTAACGCGTTATCCCACGCGAACAGGCAGAAAGAGACGAATGTCGGCAACTTCATTGCTGAGTCGTACAGGCAGGCGACGGGTGCGGATATAGGTTTCGTGAACGGCGGTTCGATCCGCGCCGATCTAACGTACGAGCCCGGCGTGCTGACGAAACGTGCCGTTCTGTCCATACTGCCGTTCAACAATCCAGTGGTGAAGGTCGAGATCACTGGCAAGACACTGAAACAGATCCTCGAACACGGTGTTGCTCGAAGCGGCCCCGGCGAGGACACCGAGCCAGGCCGTTTTCCTCAGGTCGCCGGATTGAGATTCGATTATGATCCAGCAAGATCTGCCGGCTCCCGCATTGTCTCGGCGACGGTCGGCGGCCGCCAGCTGGACGAGGCGGCGAAGTACACCATCGCAACATCGGACTTTCTGGTTACGCGCGGAGGGGACGGGTATACGATGTTCAAGGATGGTAAAGTCCTGACGGACGCAGCGACGGCACCGAAGGACTCTGACATTTTTGAGCAGGCCATCCGCTCGGCACCTACTTCGACCATCGCTCCTGTCACGGACGGCCGCATAAGGCGAATTGACTAGACGAATAACGCAAATACGTCATTCGAAAAGAGCTTGCCGCGGGATGTGAGCTTCACTCGATGGTCGTCGATCTCGAGCAGTCCCGCGTCACATAGGCGGTCAATTTCAGCAGCGTTCTTCTCGAATAGCTCGTTGCCAAACCGTTGGGAGAACTCAGGTATGTTAATACCTGCTTCCATGCGTAGCCCGAGGAACGCTGCTTCAGACGCTAGATCGACCTCCTCGCGCATTACCTCGGCCGCGCCTATCGTCTCGATCAACTCAACGTATCTCGCCGTGTCTCGCTCATTCGCATAGCGTTGCCGGCCATCAAAAGAATGGGCCGAGACGCCGAAACCGTAGACCGGATCGAGCCGCCAGTACTTCGTGTTGTGCCTCGATGTAAAGCCGGGTCGGGCAAAATTCGATATCTCGTATTGTTCGTAATGGGCCGCGGACAGCCGCTCAAGCATCGTCTCGTACATGGCCGCAGCGACTCTCTCGTCGGGCATCGGCCGTCGGCCGCTGGCGACTTGTTCGGCGAGCGGCGTCCCACTGTGAATCTCAAGGAGATAGAGCGAAATGTGCTCGGGCGAAAGAGCGATCGCTTCGTCGAGATCTCGGTTCCATTGGTCCGGCGTTTGGTCGGGCAGTCCGGCGATGAGGTCAAAGCTGACGTTCGCAAATCCTGCCTCGCGTAACGTGCGGATTGTTTCACGAACGTCCTTTACATCATGGCCGCGGCCCAATAGCTGTAGCTGGCGGCCGTCAAAGCTCTGTACGCCAAAGCTCGCGCGATTGACCCCGAGATCGCGATATTGGGCGAGCGACTCCGGCGTAACCGTCGCCGGGTTCATTTCCATCGTGATCTCGGCAAATGCGGATACGGTGAACCGTGACCGAATGCATTGGATGGTCTGTTCAAGCTGCGCGGGAGTCAACAGCGACGGCGTGCCCCCGCCGAAATAGATTGTGTCGATACCACATGGAATTTCAGACCTGAAATCGTGAATTTCAAAACAGATTGCATCGACGTATCTGTCCACGACCTTTGGATCGCGATAAACCTCGGTCGCGAAATCACAGTACGAGCAGCGCGACTTGCAGAACGGAATGTGGAGATAAATGCCAGCCGGCATGATGTGGTTACGCGGTGAGGTTTTCGCTGAGAGCGTTTGCCCAAGCGGCTTCGAGGTCGGCAACCGCGGCGTGGACCGCTGGCGAGCCGTCAATTCCGATGCGTAGAGCGGACCCTGCGACTTTGCCGATGACATTAAACGGAAACGGGCCAACAGCCGCTTTCACTTGCTCTAGGGCATCGGGGCAAAAACTGACTACAACCCGTGACGGAGTTTCACCGAACAGGAGCGACGCTGGCGATAAACCACCGGAACCAATATTGAGATCCGCGCCTATTGCTTTACGACCAAGCGATGAGAAACAGCATTCAGCCACCGCAACGGCAAGGCCGCCGTCAGAGCAGTCGTGTGCGGAACTAATGAGGCACTGATCGATCAGTCGGAGCAGGATTTGCTGTACGAGTTCTTCCTGTTCTAAATCGATCGTCGGAACGGCGCCTTGTTCTATCAGTTCCCGCGTCGAGACGCCAAGCACAGTCTCGTCGTAAACACTAGCGACCAAGTCGTCACGTGTCGTACCCAACACCCCTATTAGATCGCCCTCGTTCTTGAATCCGTGCGTGACGATCTTGCGAGAATCCTCGATCAGACCGACCATTCCAATTACTGGCGTCGGCAAAATGCCTCTACCGTCGGTCTCGTTGTAAAACGAGACATTGCCTGACACGACCGGCGTATCGAACACCCGACACGCCTCGGCCATGCCGTCAATAACCTCGCTGAACGTCCACATCACTTCCGGTCGTTCCGGCGATGCAAAATTAAGACAATTTGTGACAGCAATCGGCTTGGCACCCACGCAAGCGACGTTTCGAGCGGCCTCGGCGACCGCGAGCTTGGCGCCCATTTGCGGGTCGATCGCAACGAATTTACCGTTGCCGTCGTGGCACATTGCGACGGCCCGGCGCGTCTCCTTAACACGGATCACAGCGGCGTCGGCGCCGGGCAGCACGACCGTGTTAGTCCGCACCATCGAATCATATTGCTCATAGACCCAGCGTTTTGAGCAGATGTTAGGCGACGCGAGGAGTAGTCGCAGGGCCTCGGCCAGGTCATCGGTCTTCGGCTTGCGAGCTTCGGGCTTCGCCGCTTTCCTGGTGGGCGACGACTGCGGCCGCTCATACTTGGGAGCCTCATCGGTCAGCGCGATGACGGGCAGATCGGCCTCGATCCGGCCGTTGTGCATGATCTTCAGTCGGTCGCCCTCGACCACCCTGCCGATCACGACACAGTCCAGATCCCATTTATTGAATATCTCAACGACCTCTTTTTCACGGCCGGTGCGGGCAACGATGAGCATCCGCTCCTGCGACTCGCTCAGCATCATCTCGTAAGCCGTCATACCCGTTTCACGCTGGGGAACCAACGATAGGTCAAGCTCGAGGCCAGTCCCGGCGCGCGCTGCCATTTCCACCGATGAACTCGTCAGCCCCGCGGCTCCCATGTCCTGTATGCCCTCTATCGCACCCGAAC